>NZ_JAMYMO010000016.1:0-96283 GCF_040318575.1 Mesorhizobium sp. M1088
TGATTTGCTCATGCGTGGATTTTTGGCCGGGTTCTGGTCACGCCTAACCTGGCCCACCATCCCACCTGCCGGCGCGGGCCCGGCGGCACCCCGCGGCGCCCTTCGTGTATCGGAACGCCCAGTGTTTCGGGGCGCACCGAAACGCGTCACACGCACGATGACGAGGACCAGATGACGGTGAAGCCCCTCTACCGACGTGTCTTGCTGAAAGCGTCGGGCGAAGCGTTGATGGGCGAGCAGCATTTCGGCATCGACGTATCGGTGGTCGACCGCATCGCCGCCGACATCGCCGAGGCCCGCGCATTGGGCATCGAAGTCGGTGTCGTCATAGGCGGCGGCAACATCTTCCGTGGCGTCGCGGTTGCGTCAAAAGGCGGAGACCGCGTCACCGGCGACCATATGGGCATGCTTGCCACGGTTATCAATTCGCTGGCGTTGCGCACCTCGCTCAACAAGATCGGTGTCGACGCCGTGGTGCTGTCGGCGATCGCCATGCCCGAGCTTTGCGAAAGTTTTTCGCAGCGTCAGGCGACCGCCTACATGAACCAGGGCAAGGTCGTCATCTTCGCCGGCGGCACCGGTAATCCGTTCTTCACCACCGATTCGGCTGCAGCCCTTCGCGCTGCCGAGATCGGCGCCGATGCTCTATTCAAGGGCACCCAGGTCGATGGTGTCTATTCGGCTGATCCCAAGAAGGACCCGCATGCGACACGTTTCGAGCGGATCAGCCATGACGAAGTCATCAAACGCGGGCTTTCGATCATGGATACGGCGGCGATTGCACTTGCGCGCGAAAACAACATTCCGATAATCGTCTATTCGATCCACGAGAAGGGTGGCTTCGGCGATATCCTGAGGGGCGGCGGCCGTTGCACGGTTGTCGCAGACGATTGACCGGACCATGAACCCGAAAGGGACCGGTTGCGGATGAGGCTCGAACAGGGCCTAAGCAGTGAACCCGGGTTAACGGGTCGAGGAGACGATGATGAGTGGCGAGTACGACGATCTCAAACGGCGCATGGACGGGGCGATCGCCGCGTTCAAGCATGATCTGGCTTCGCTGCGCACCGGCCGCGCGTCGAGCAACCTGCTCGATGCCGTCCAGGTGCAGGCCTATGGCACCACCATGCCGATCAACCAGGTGGCAACAGTGTCGGTGCCGGAACCGCGCATGATTTCGGTTTCGGTCTGGGACAAGTCGATGGTCAGCGCAGTCGACCGCGCCATCCGTGAAGCCAATCTCGGCTTCAATCCTATCGTCGACGGTACCAATCTCAGGATTCCGCTGCCCGAGCTCAACGAACAGCGCCGCAAGGAGCTGGTCAAGATCTCGCACGGTTATGCCGAGAATGCCCGCGTCGCCGCACGCCACGTTCGCCGGGACGGCATGGACTTTCTGAAAAAGGCGGAAAAGGACGGCGACATCAGTGAGGACGACCATCGCAAACGGGCCGACCAGGTTCAGAAACTGACCGACGAGACAATCAGCACCATCGACCACCTGCTTTCCGACAAGGAAGCGGAAATCATGCAGGTCTAGGGTCTGGCCACGCCTGGCCCGGAAGCGAGAATATGGCAACGCCCGCGCATGTCGCGATCATCATGGACGGAAACGGACGCTGGGCCAAGGCGCGCGGCTTGCCGCGGCTGGCCGGTCACCGCGCCGGCGTCGAGGCGCTGCGCAAGACAGTGCGCGCCGCCCCCGGCCTCGGCATCTCCTTCCTGACCGTCTACGCTTTTTCGTCGGAAAACTGGTCACGGCCGAAATCCGAAGTCAGCGACCTCATGGGCCTGCTTAAGCTTTTCATCCGACGTGACCTCGCCGAGCTGCACCAGAGTGGGGTGCGGATCAGGGTCATCGGTGACAGGGCAGGGCTGCAGCCCGACATAAGGGGGCTGCTCGAGGAAGCCGAAACGCTCACTCTCAGCAACGAGGCGCTGACACTGGTCATTGCCTTCAATTACGGCGGGCGCGACGAGATCGTGCGCACCGCGCGCAAGCTCGCAGCGGCGGTGGCGCGCGGTGAGATCGAGAGCGAGGCGATCACGGCCGATTCCTTTGCCAGCTCGCTCGATACAGAGGGCATTCCGGACCCGGAATTGGTCATCCGCACCAGCGGCGAGCTTCGGCTGTCCAACTTCCTGTTATGGCAGGCCGCCTATAGCGAACTCGTTTTCCTGCCTTGCTACTGGCCCGACTTCAGTCGCGAGCACCTGTCCGATGCACTGCGCGATTTCGCCGGCCGCGAGCGCCGCTTCGGCGGACTTGCCGCCCAAGATGTCGCCTCAGGCTGAGGAATGAGCAACCTCCAACTCCGGGTCATTTCGGCCGTCGTGCTTGCCATCGTCACGCTTGCCCTGACCTGGCTCGGCGGACTGTCCTTCCGGTTGCTTTGCGCCGCCATGGCGGCGGTGATCTTCTACGAGTGGACGCGGATGAGCCGCCCCGTTGCCCCGGCAGGTGCTGGTGCTACGGCAGGTCTCGGCTTTCTGCCCGAGGCGCTGATCGTGGTCTTTATTGGTGCCCTCGTCGCCGGCCTGCCTGCGTCTTTGCTGCTGCCGCTCGTCGCGGCTCTGGTTGCTGTCACTGCCGTCGCTTCTTCCATGCGCAGGGCAGGACCGTGGGAAGCATCCGGCCTTGCCTATGCGGCCGTGTCCGGCTTGTCGCTGGCCTTCTTGCGTGACGGCGACCATTCAGGGCTGCTGGCCATTCTGTTCCTATTCGCCGTGGTTTGGGCGACCGATATCTTTGCCTATTTCGTCGGCCGCTCCATCGGTGGTCCAAGGCTGGCGCCGTCGATCTCGCCGGGCAAGACGCGGAGCGGGGCGCTCGGTGGGGTGGTCGGCGGCGTAGTGGCCGGGCTGCTTCTGGCCGCCGTAGCCGGAACGGGCAACCTCGTCGTGCTTGGCGTGGTCGCACTGGTGCTTTCGATTGTCGCGCAGGCCGGCGACCTGTTCGAATCATGGGTCAAGCGACGCCACGGCCGTAAAGATTCCGGCACGCTGATACCCGGCCATGGCGGCATCATGGATCGGGTAGATGGGCTTGTCGCGGCGGCTTTCGCCCTATACGTCATCGGCTGGATTTCCGCGACCGCCGACCATCCGGCACAGGGTCTGTTTCCGGTTTGAACGGCATCGTCGGTGGGCCGGCGCGGGGCTGCGTCATGGATTCGCCTGGATTGATGTCACAGTCGCGGCGTGATCTGTGCCGTGGATGAATTTGAGGGCATGAATTGAACGAGATTTTTCACGCGGTTTTCAGCACAGAGGGCTTTGTCCTCGGCACGCTGGTGCCTTTCCTGTTCGTGCTGACCGTGGTCGTTTTTGTCCACGAAATGGGCCATTACCTCGTCGGGCGCTGGTGCGGTATCGGCGCAAAAGCCTTTTCGATCGGTTTCGGCCCAGAGATCATCGGCTTCAACGATAGCCGCGGCACGCGCTGGAAGCTTTGCGCCATACCGCTCGGGGGCTACGTCAAGTTCGTCGGCGACATGAACGCGACGTCGAGCCAGCCCAGCTCCGAGGAGATCGAGGCGCTGAGCGACGAGGAACGCAAGGTCGCCTTCCACACGCAGCCGATCTGGAAGCGGGCGGCGACCGTCGTGGCGGGGCCGCTGTTCAACTTCCTGCTGACGATCGCCGTCTTTGCCGTGCTGTTTTCCGTCCATGGCCGGCCCGTGCTGGAGCCGATGGTGGCTGAGGTCACTGTCGGCAGTCCGGCCGCCGCGGCCGGCATCATGCCCGGCGACCGATTCGTCAGCGTCGACGGCAGCAAGGTCGAGACCTTCGCCGACGTCCAGCGTCTGGTCTCTGGCCGCGCCGGCGACAGCATCACCTTCGTCATGCTACGCGCCGGCAAGGAAATCACCGTCACGGCGACGCCGCGCTTGATGGAACAACAAGACGCGCTGGGCAACAAGGTCCAGGTGGCCGTGATCGGCGTCGTCAACAACAAGGAACTCGGCCAGCCGCGGCTGATCACCTATAGTCCGGCCGGGGCGGTCGGGGCAGCGGTCCAGGAAACCGGACACGTCATCCAGCGTACCGGCCAGTTCCTGCAACGTTTCGTTGTCGGTCGCGAGGACAAGTGCCAGCTGGGCGGCCCCATCAAGATCGCCAAGATGTCGGGTCAGGCGGCAAAGCTCGGCTTTGAATGGCTCGTGCAGCTTGTTGCATTCCTGTCAGTCGGGATAGGGATTCTCAACCTTTTGCCGATTCCCCCCCTCGACGGAGGGCATCTTCTGTTCTACGGCGTGGAGGCTGTCATCCGGCGGCCGGTGTCCGAACGCATGATGGAAATGGCTTACCGAAGCGGCCTCATATTGGTGCTCGGGTTCATGGGCTTTGTTTTCTGGAACGATCTGTTTGGGTGCTGAAATCATGAAGGAATTTGGCTTCGGCACGAGCAATGTTGAGACGCCGTTTACCATGCGTGGGGATATGCGTGACGCGAAAGCCACGCCGCAGGGTTAAGTAAATACAAATTAACCAGAAGCCTTGCGTGTAGGGAAAATCCGGTTAATACGGTAGGGGAAATTACCGCACGTCCGGTTTTCTCGCCGTGGGGACTTCGAGAAAAGGTACAAAAGCCCGATGAAGGCAGCATCCAAGTTTCTGAGCGCCGCGTCCGCGGTGGCTATGTCCGCCGCTCTGGTTGTACCAGGCGCGCTCGCAGTGCAGTTCGTTGCCACATCGGCCGCCGAGGCGGCTGTCGTCTCCAGAGTCGAAGTCACCGGCAATCAGCGTGTCGACGCGGACACCATCCGCAATTACGTGACGATCAAGCCCGGCAAGGCGTTTTCCAGTTCGGATATCGACGATGCGGTCAAGGCGCTGTTTGGCACCGGGCTGTTTTCGGATGTGCAGATCAACCAGGTCGGATCGACGCTGGTCATCAAGGTGTCCGAATACCAGGTCGTCAACCAGGTGCTGTTCCAGGGCAACAAGAAGCTCAAGGACAACGCGCTTGAGGCCGCGGTGCAATTGAAGCCGCGCGGCACCTTCTCGCAACAGCAGCTCGATGCCGATGTCGAGGCGGTCAAGGCCGCATACCGGCGTATCGGCCGCGACGATGCCGCCGTGACCACCCAGATCATGGATCTCGGCGACAACCGGGTAAACGTGGTCTTCAACATCAACGAAGGCGGCCGCACCCAGATCGCAGCGATCAATTTCGTCGGCAACAGCGCCTATTCGAGCCGCCGGCTGTCGGACATCATCTCCACCAAGCGTTCGTCCTTCCTGTCGTTCGTGCTGCGCGACGACGTTTATGACGAGGACAAGCTGCGCGCCGACCAGGAGCTGCTGCGCCGCTTCTATTATAATCACGGCTATGCCGACTTCCAGGTCGTCTCGGCTGTCGGCGAACTCGACGACACCACCAACAAATACACCGTCACCATCACGGTACAGGAGGGCGAGCGTTATACGTTCGGGGATGTCAGCGTCGAAAGCACGATCCCCGAGGTCGACGCCAAGTCACTTGAATCGGTGGTCGAGACCCACAAGGGCGATGTCTACAACGCCAAGAACGTCGAGGACACGATCATCGCCTTGACCGAAAAGGTCGCTGGATCCGGCTATGCCTTCGCCCAGGTGACGCCGCGCGGCGACCGCAACTTCGAGAACCACACGATCTCGGTCGTCTATACGGTCGATCAGGGGACCAAGGCCTATATCGAGCGCATCGAGATTCGCGGCAACGATCGGACGCGCGACTACGTCATTCGCCGCGAGTTCGATGTCAGCGAAGGCGATGCTTTCAATCAGGTGCTCATCCAGCGCGCGAAGAGGCGGCTGGAAGCGCTCGATTATTTTGAAAAAGTCGAAATTTCCACCGTTCCGGGTTCTGAGCCGGACCAGGTTGTGCTGGTGGTAGATGTGGTCGAGAAATCGACCGGTGAGTTCACGGTCGGCGCCGGTTATTCGAGCGGCGGTGAAACGTCAGGTCCGTCCGTCGAAGGTTCCGTCAGTGAGCGCAACTTCCTCGGTCGCGGCCAATTCATCAAGGTGGCGGCGGGCGGTGGCAAGAACTCGCGCGACTACAGCTTCTCTTTCACCGAACCCTATTTCCTCGGCCGCCGGATCGCGGCCGGCTTCGACATCTACAAGCAGAGCCGAAACTACGACCATTACGACAGCGACACGACAGGCGCGACCGTCCGCTTCGGTCTGCCGATCACCGACAATATCTCAACGCAGCTGGCTTATAATATTGCGCAAGAGAAGTACGAGTTCGACGAGGGCTGCGTTCCCGTTATCAATGGTGGCACCTGCGACGTCTCCCAGGCGATCGTAAACGGCGTTGAAGAGAGCCCATGGCTCAAGTCCTCGGTCAGCCTCGGCCTGATCTACAATACCATCGACGACATGAAGAACCCGCATGACGGTATTTATGCCAATGTCGGCACCGAAGTGGCTGGCGTCGGCGGCGATGCCAAGTTCATCAAGGTCACGGCGCGCGGCAGCATTTATCAGACGCTGTCCGAACAATTGGACCTGGTGGGCCTCATTTCGGGCGGCGCCGGCCATGTCCAAGGCTATGGCAACGGCGATCTGCGCGTCTTCGACCATTTCCAGAGCAGCGACCGTATGATCCGCGGTTTCGAATACGGCGGCATCGGCCCGGTTGCTTCGGACAACAGCAATGACCATCTCGGCGGCACCACCTACTTCAATGCCTCGGCGGAAGCTCAGTTCCCGCTGCCGGTCATCCCCGAAAGCTTCGGTTTGCGTGGCGCTGTGTTCGCCGATGCGGCAACGCTCTACGGCAGCAAAATCGCAAGTGGCCTTGTCAATTCTTCGACAACCGGCATGGAATGGCGCGCTTCCGTCGGTGTCGGTTTGATGTGGGCATCGCCTTTCGGCCCGATCCGCATCGACTATGCGATCCCGGTCAAGAAGGAAAAGACCGACGACGTGCAGGAATTCAACTTCGGCATATCGACCCGCTTCTGATGTGCGGGCAATGATGCTTCCGGCTCGTTTGGATCCGGATGGCAGTGATCCGACACTACAGCGCAGCGCGTCCTATCGGACGCGCAAAGGACGTTGTAGCATTTTGATTTGCGCATGATCCTTTCCGAGGGTCGATTTCCGATTTCGGGGTCATGCGCTAGCTGGATATTGCTTCTGGAATGACCGATCCGGTGTTCTTCGCGCCCTCACGCCGGTATACGGCCGGCGAAGTCGCGAATCTGACCGGCTCGACGCTTGTTGATTCCGGTCTCTTCGATGTATCGATCGAGGCTCTGGCGCCCGCCAACGAAGGCGGCGAGAACGCCCTTGTCTTCGTCGATGGCAGGCGCAATTTCGCCCTGATGCAGTCACTGCGGGCGGCGGCGGTTCTCTGCCCTGCCGAATTTGCCGGCAAGGCGCCGGCGGGCATCGCGGTGCTGGTGCATCCGCGCCCGCAGCAGGCCTTCGCAATGGTCGGGCGTCTGCTTTTTCCGGCCGCTGCAACGCCTGGACCGATGACCGGCGAAACCGGTATCTCGCCGCACGCCCATATCGATGCGACCGCCCATGTCGAGGCCGGTGCGATCATCGAAGCGGGTGCGATCATCGGACCTCGCGCTGCCATCGGCAGCGGGACCGTCATTGCCCCGCATGCGGTCATCGGTCCGTCCTCGCAGATTGGCCGTGACGGCTATGTCGGTCCAGGTGCCAGCGTGCAATATGCGTTGATTGGCAATCGCGTCATCATCCATGGCGGTGCCAGGATCGGCCAGGATGGCTTCGGTTTCGTGGCCGGCGCCAAGGGTCCGGAGCGGGTTCCGCAGATCGGCCGCGTCATCATCCAGGACGACGTCGAGATCGGGTCGAATACGACCGTCGATCGCGGCGCCATGTCCGACACGATCATCGGCCAGGGCACCAAGATCGACAATCTGGTGCAGATCGCGCACAACGTTCGCATCGGCCGCAATTGCATTATAGCCGGGCTTTCGGGTATTTCCGGTTCCGTGACGGTAGGCGACAACGTCACCATGGGTGGCGGTGTCGGCCTTGCGGATCATTTGACCATCGGGTCCGGGGCCAAGCTTGCGGCAAGAAGCGGGTTTATGAGCAATGTGCCTGCCGGTGAGATTTGGGGAGGATATCCGGCGCAGCCGATGGCGGAAGCCATGCGCGAGATAGCGGCCTTGCGCAGACTTGCACGGACGCGCAAACAGGGTGAGGGGGGAAATGGCTGACATCGCAGCGGCGACGCTCGAAGCGGTTGACATAATGCGGCTGATGAAGCTCCTGCCGCACCGCTATCCGTTCTTGATGATCGACCGTATTGTCGACATAGATGGCGACGAATCCGCCATCGGCATCAAGAACGTCACCATAAACGAGCCGCATTTCCAAGGTCATTTCCCCGACCAGCCGGTCATGCCCGGCGTGCTGATCATCGAGGCGATGGCGCAGACGGCCGGCGCCATCTGCATCCGCAGCCTTGGTACGGAAAAGCCGTCGCTGGTTTATTTCCTGACCATCGACAATGCCAAGTTCCGCAAGCCGGTCGTTCCAGGCGACCAGCTGAAAATTCATGTGAAGAAAATCAAGAAACGCGGCAATCTTCTCAAATTCGCTTGCGAGGCCCTCGTCGATGGCGCCAAGGCGGCGGAAGCCGAGATCTCGGCGATGATGGTCGCAAGCGGCTGACAAACGAATGCTAATGAAAATCCAGACAGTCATCCATCCATCGTCGGTCATCGAGGCAGGCGCCCAAATCGGCGAAGGCGCCCGCATCGGGCCCTTCTGCCACGTCGGCCCCGACGCCGTGATCGGCGACCGCGTCGAACTGGTCAGCCATGTCTCGGTGATTGGCGCGACCACCATCGGTGCATCGACCAAGGTCTATCCGATGGCGATACTGGGCGGACCGCCGCAGAACACCAAGCACAAGGGCGGCCGTACCACGCTGGTGATCGGTGAGAATTGCACGATCCGCGAAGGCGTCACCATGCATGTCGGCACCGATTCCAGCCGCGGCGAGACGACGATCGGCGACAACGGCAATTTCCTTGCCTATGCCCATATTGCCCATGACTGCGTGGTCGGCAAGAACGCCACCTTCGCCAATCAAGCGACGTTAGGCGGGCATTGCGAAGTCGGTGACAATGTCTACATCGGCGGCCTTACCGCAGTTCATCAGTTTGTCCGCATCGGCGATAACGCCTTTCTCGGCGGTTGCTCGGCGATCGTCGGCGACGTCATTCCTTACGCCATCGCCGTTGGCAACCGTGCCAGCCTTCGCGGCCTCAACATCATTGGCCTGAAGCGCGCCGGCCTGCCGCGTTCGGAGATCCACTTGCTGCGCAAAGCCTACAAGACGATCTTCGATCGCTCCCGGACCGTCGGCGAGAACATCGAATTCGCCAAGGCGGAATTCGCCTCGTCGCCGACTGCCATGAAAATCGTCGACTTCATCGCTGGTCGCGGCAAGCGGCACTACGCCGTGCCGTCCCTCAAGGGTAGCGACGGCGACGACACCGATGATGAAGACTGAGGGCAGATGACGAAGATTGAGGCTGCCGGAAAAGGCCTTGATCTCGCGCCAGATGCCAAGGTCGGCATCATCGCCGGCGGCGGCAGTCTCCCGGTCGAAATTGCCCGAGCGCTCGCCCGGCAAGGCAAATTGCCCTTCGTCGTGATGGCGGCCGGCGAGGTCGATCGCATAGCCGATTTCGAGCCCTATGAGCAGGCAACCTTGAGGCTGGAAGACGTCGGCTCGCTGCTGCCGATCCTTAAGCGGCACCACGTCACGCATCTCGTAACCGCGGGTCATATCACGCGCCGCCCCAGGCTGAGCGCCATGCGCCTCAATTTGGGCCTGCTCGCGTGGCTACCCAGCCTCTTCGTCGGTGTAACCCGGGGGGACGATACGGTGCTGAAACTGTTCGTCCGCAGGATCGAGCGCAGCGGCATCAAGGTCATCGGCGCTCACGAGATCGTGCCGGAGCTGGTCGCCGCCGAAGGCCTGCTGACCAAGGCGGCGCCACGCAAATCCGACTGGCGCGACATCGAGGCGGCGCACGCGGCGGCAAAAGCCATCGGCGCGCTGGATATCGGCCAAGCGGCTGTTGCGGTCGGCGGCCGCGCCATTGCGTTGGAAGGCGTCGAAGGCACCGACGGGCTGCTCGAGCGGACAAGGGAGTTGCGCGGGCACGGCAGGCTGGCCGGCGGGAGCCGCGGTGTTCTGGTCAAATGCGCCAAGCCCGGTCAGGAACTGCGTGCCGATCTGCCCTCCATCGGCCCGCTGACCGTCGAGGCGGCGCATGCCGCCGGACTGGCCGGCATTGCCGTCGAAGCCGGTCGCTCGCTGGTGCTCGAAGGTCCCGCCACCATCGGACGTGCCAATGCGCTCGGCCTGTTCGTGATTGGCCTGCCTGCTACGGAGCCGGCGCATGGCGAATGAGCGGCCGTTGAAGATAGCCGTCGTCGCCGGCGAGGAGTCCGGCGACCTACTTGGCGCCGACCTTGTGCAGGCGCTCAAGCGCATGACCGGGCGCGAAGTTCGGCTTGTCGGCATCGGCGGCCGCCATTTGCAGGCGCTCGGCCTGGCGCCATTGTTCGACGGCAGCGAGATCGCACTGATGGGGCTTAGCGCCATCCTGCGCGACCTGCCGCGCCTGATGCGGCGGATCGGCCAGACTGCAAACGCTATTGCCGGTGAAAAGCCCGATTGCCTTATCACCATCGACAGTCCGGATTTCTCGCTGCGCGTCGCCAAGAAGGTGCGTGCCGCCGATCCGACTATCCCGATCGTCCACTATGTCTGCCCGAGCGTGTGGGCGTGGCGGCCGGGCAGGGCGGCGGCGATGAAGCCATATGTCGATCACATTCTTTGCATCCTGCCGTTCGAGGTGAAGGAACTCGCTCGCCTGGGCGGGCCGCCCGGCACCTATGTCGGGCATCGCCTTGCACACGATCCGGGCATAATCAGTGCCGCCAGGGCGCAGGCGCAGCCGCGTGACCTGTCCGCAGATCACGTCAAAACGTTGCTTGTACTGCCAGGTTCGCGTCGTGGTGAGGTGCGGCGCCTGGTTGGGCCGTTCGGCGAAACGCTGTCGATCCTGCGGGCGCGCGGGCACCGCTTGCGCCTGCTATTGCCGACGGTGCCGCACGTCGCCGACCTGGTCAGGACCTCGGTCGCGAGCTGGGACGAGAAGCCGGAGATCATCCTTGATGCCGAACGCAAATGGCAGGCTTTCGGCAAGGCGGATGCGGCGCTGATCGCGTCGGGGACGGTATCGCTGGAACTGGCACTGGCGGGTGTGCCAATGATCTCCTGCTACCGGCTCGATCCGGTCATGCGCATGGCGCAGCCGCTGATCAAAGTATGGAGCGCAGCCTTGCCCAATCTCATTGCCGACCGGCCGGTTGTGCCGGAACACTACAATCAATATGTGCGGCCGCATTATCTGGCGCGGCAGTTGGAAGCGCTGTGCTCCGATACCGCCTACCGCACCTGGCAGAAGCATGGTTTTGCCGACATTGCCGGGCGTATGGCAACCGCCAAGCCGTCAGGCGAGATTGCCGCGGGGGTGGTGATGGGGATGGTGAGGAAGTGAGTGAATTATGAATTGTGAATTGTGAATAGCGGTTTCTATGGACAGGGAGCGACGCTTCGCTACTCCCATTCACCATTCACCATTCACCATTCACCATTCACCGCTTCGCGATTGGTACGTAGTCCCGTTCCGGCGCGCCGGTATAGAGCTGGCGCGGGCGACCGATCTTCTGGTGCGGGTCCTCGATCATCTCCTTCCACTGCGCGATCCAGCCGACGGTGCGGGCGACCGCGAACAGCACGGTGAACATGGTGGTGGGAAAGCCCAGCGCCTTCAGCGTGATGCCGGAATAGAAATCGACGTTCGGATAGAGCTTCTTCTCGATGAAATAGGAATCGGTCAGTGCGATCCTTTCCAGCTCCATGGCGATGTCGAGCAGTGGATCGTCCTTGATGCCGAGCTCGCCCAGGACCTCGTGCGCGGTCTTCTGCATGATCTTGGCGCGCGGATCGTAATTCTTGTAAACGCGGTGGCCAAATCCCATCAATCGGAACGGATCGTTCTTATCCTTGGCGCGCGCAATGAATTCCGGGATGTGATCGACATGACCGATCTCGCCCAGCATGTTCAGGGCTGCCTCGTTGGCGCCGCCATGTGCGGGACCCCACAGGCAGGCGATGCCGGCAGCGATACAGGCAAAAGGATTGGCGCCCGACGAGCCGGCCAGGCGGACGGTCGAAGTCGAGGCGTTCTGTTCGTGATCGGCGTGCAGGATGAAGATGCGCTCCATCGCGCGGGCCAGCACCGGATTGATCTTGTATTCCTCGCAAGGCACGGCGAAGCACATATGCAGGAAATTGGCTGCGAAATTCAGCTCGTTCTTCGGGTAAATGAATGGCTGGCCGATGTGGTATTTATAGGCCATCGCCGCGATCGTCGGCATCTTGGCGATCAGCCGCATTGACGCGACCATGCGTTGATAGGGGTCCGAGATATCGGTGGAATCGTGATAGAAGGCCGACAGCGCGCCGACCACGCCGCACATCACCGCCATCGGATGCGCATCACGGCGGAAGCCGGTGAAAAAGCGCGACATCTGCTCATGCACCATAGTGTGGCGCGTCACCCGGTAGTCGAAATCGTCCTTCTGCGCCTTGGTCGGGAGTTCACCATAGAGCAAGAGATAGCAGACTTCGAGGAAGTCGCCGTGCTCGGCCAATTGGTCGATCGGGTAGCCGCGGTGCAAAAGAATGCCGGCATCGCCATCGATGAAGGTGATTTCCGATTCGCAGCTCGCCGTCGACGTAAAACCGGGATCGTAGGTAAAGACGCCGGCGGTGTTGTAGAGCGAACCGATATCGATGACGTCAGGTCCTACCGAACCACTTCGTATCTTGAATTCATGGGTTTTGCTGCCGAGTTCCAGCTTGGCCGTCGATGCCTGGGTTTTGCCGCCAAATTCCATTTTTGTCGCAGGTTCGGTCATAGCAAACTCCTTTTTGTTTCCTCAGGCCGGCAAAGGCAAAATATCTGAACCCAACACGTCAAAAGCATCGGAATACGCACATTTGCGCCCGCAATTGAATCTGCGCGGCAGATTAGGCCAAGACCCAATGTTGCACTGCGAAACACACCTTTCAATGCCAATCTTCTTGGGCCAGTTTGCTAATCGATTTGATCAGCGATCCGCGCCAGGCTTTCCTCGCGGCCAAGCACGGCAAGCACATCAAAGACACCTGGCGAGGTACTTTTGCCGGTGAGCGCGGCGCGCAAAGGTTGGGCCACGGCGCCGAGTTTATAGCCGGCGGCCTGCGCATAGTCGCGGATCGCGGCTTCGGCTGAGGCGGCAGACCACCCCGAAACCGTGGCTAGTGCCGCATGAGCGCCCCGCAGGATCGCGCGTGCCTCACCGCTGAGCAGCGCCGCCGCCTTCTCGTCGACCGGCAGCGGCCGTTCGACGAAAAGGAATGCAGCCCCTTCAACAAGTTCGACCAGCGTTTTGGCGCGCTCCTTCAGGCCCGGCAACGCGGCAAGCAGTTGCGCCCTGCGTCTGTCGTCGAGGCGAGCGGCGATTGCCGGGCCGCCTTCTAGATAGGGCAGAGTGGCGATGAAGATGTCGAGCAGCGCCGCGTCGTTCATCCGGCGCATATGCACGCCGTTAAGCGCCTCGAGCTTGGCGAAGTCGAAACGGGCGGCGCCCTTGTTGACGTCGCCAATGTCGAACCATGTAATCATGTCGGCGATCGACATGATCTCATCGTCGCCGTGGCTCCAGCCAAGCCTCGCCAGATAGTTGAGCAGCGCCTCCGGCAGGTAGCCCATGGCGCGATAGGCTTCGACGCCAAGCGCACCGTGCCGCTTCGACAGCTTGGCGCCGTCGGCACCGTGGATCAACGGGATATGCGACATCGACGGCACCTCCCAGCCCATGGCCTGATAGATTACGGTCTGGCGTGCGGCGTTGGTCAAATGATCGTCGCCGCGGATGATGTGGGTAATGCCCATGTCGTGATCGTCGACGACGACGGCATGCATGTAGGTGGGATTGCCGTCCGAGCGCAGAATAATGAAATCGTCGAGATCCTTGTTGGGAAAGCGCACGTCGCCCTGGACGCGGTCATGCACCACCGTCTCGCCGTCTGTCGGCGCCTTGATGCGGATCGCCCCCTTGGCGCCGGGCGGCGCCTCCGACGGGTCGCGGTCGCGCCAGCGCCCATCATAGCGGGGCGGAAGCCCCTTGGCTCGCGCTGCCTCGCGCATCGCCTCCAGCTCCGCCGGCGTCGCGTAGCAGTAATAGGCCTTGCCCGAGCGCACCAGCTCCTCGGCCACCTCGCGATGGCGCGGCGCGCGCTCGAACTGCGAGACAGGTGCGCCGTCCCAGGTGAGTCCGAGCCAGGAAAGTCCGTCGAGAATGGCTGCCGTCGCCGCATCGGTGGAGCGCTCGCGGTCGGTGTCCTCGATGCGCAGCAGCATCGTGCCGCCCGTGTGCTTGGCATACAGCCAGTTGAACAGCGCCGTGCGCGCGCCGCCAATGTGCAGATAGCCGGTGGGCGAGGGGGCAAAACGGGTGACGACCTTATCGGGCATGGAACTCTCAGGCGGGCGAAGGAAGTGGGTTTGCGGACTTTCGCGCGTTGCGCGTTCATGTAGCATAGGAGGTAGAGGGCGCAAGGGGCAGACCCGATGGCTGTGCGAGGCCGTGGTGCGGGCGAGGGCGAGGACGTTGGCAGCGACGTCAGCGAACGCTTGCTGTTTGCCGCTCCCCCGCCTGTCCTGCCGGCACCGGCATTGCTACCTGCTCCGCGCTTCGATGCTCCGTCGCTGCCGGCCAGCGACCCAGCAGCGGTTCTCGGGCCCGCGGGCGAGCCCATCGTACGCCTGCCCAGGCGTTTCCGCCTCCCGTCACCGTCCCGTATCCGCAACAGCGTAACCACGGCGGCCGGTCTGGAACTCGACCGCGGCATCGCCTTCCTGCTGGTGCCGGTGTTCCTCGCATGCGGGGTGGTCGTTTATTTCGGGCTGTCGGTGGAGCCGGCCTTTCCACAGCCGATCGCAATCGCGCTCCTCGCGACCCTTTGTGCCGTCGCCTCGCGGTCATGGCCCAGGACGCGCCTGTGCTTCATGGTGGCGCTGCTCTGCGCGCTTGGCGTACTTGCCGCCAAGTTCGAGACATGGCGTGTCGGAACGCATATGCTCGGCTCCGAAATCTCGACGCGGCTGACGGGTCGCGTCGTATCGTACGAGCCCATGGCGAGCGGCCGCATCAGGCTGACAATCGATGTGATCTCAACCGCCAGGCCGACACTGCGCTACATGCCGGAACGGGTCCGCGTTTCGGCGATGAAGATACCGGCTGAGCTGACCGCCGGTTCCGAGATCACCGGCTATGTGCGGCTGCTGCCGCCGACCGGCCCGGTGCGGCCCGACAGCTATGATTTCTCCTTCGACAGCTATTTCGCCGGTATCGGCGGCAGCGGCTTTTTTCTCGGCAATCCGAAAATCGTGTCGTCGGACAGCATGCCGCTTGCCGCGCAGCTTTCTTCCGCGATCGAAGACGCGCGTGAATCCATCGCCGACCATATCCGCAGCCGCATCGGCGGTGCCGAGGGCGAGATTGCTGCTGCGCTGATCGTCGGCGTGCGCGCCGGCATTCCCGAGGAGATCAACGAAGCGATGCGGCGCACCGGCATCTACCACATCATCTCCATCTCGGGGCTGCATATGGCGTTGGTCGCCGGCACCATCATGGCGCTGCTGCGGGGTGCCTTCGCGCTGTTTCCCGATTTCTCATCGCGACGGCCGGTCAAGAAATATGCCGCGGCCGCCGCGCTTTTTTCGATTGCGGCCTACCTCGTCTTTTCCGGCATTGTCGTGGCGGCCGAACGCAGCTTCATCATGCTGGCGGTGATGCTTATCGCCGTGCTGTTCGACCGGGCCGCGCTCACCATGCGCAACCTGGCGATCTCGGCCATCGCGGTCATCCTGGTGTCGCCGCACGAGGTGGTCGGTCCGAGTTTCCAGATGTCCTTCGCCGCGACGGCGGCCCTTGTCGGCGCCTATGCAGGCTGGTCCGATTACCGCGCCGGCAGGGCCACCACGCCGCCGCCGCGGCAGTCGCCGCTACGCTTTGCCACTCGAAAGGTCCTGCTGGGCATGTGCGGTCTGGCGATGACCTCGATCATTGCAGGGAGCGCCACGGCGCTTTTCGCCATATGGCATTTCCAGCGCGTGGCGCCGCTCAGCCTGTTCGCCAATCTGGCCATCATGCCCATCGTCTCACTGGTCGTCATGCCCTTCGCCGTTCTCAGCGCGCTGGCGATGCCGTTCGGTGCGGATGGCCCTTTTCTCTATGTCATGGGCAAGGGGCTGACGGCGATGATCGCCCTGTCCGGGTGGATCTCGGAGCGCTCGCCGATCGATGCGGTCGGGCTGATTTCGCTGAGATCCGTCCTTCTGGTGACGATCGCCCTCGTCATTGCCAGCATGGCGACGACGTGGTTGCGGCTGGCGGCACTTCCTTTTGCGCTCGCCGGCTTGCTGACGACAACGCAGACACGCATACCCGACGTATTGGTCTCGGAGGACGCACGGCTGGTCGCGCTGCCGATCGGCAGCGGTGAACTCGCGGTCAACCGGGCACGCCCGAATGAGTTCACCATCGACAACTGGAAACGCGCGCTCACATCAGAGGCTATCGTCACGCCGGAAACACCTGGAAAGAACGACCCGCAATTCGACATTGCCGATCCGGCCGACCTACCGCCGGGCATGCCGTTCATTTGCACGGACGGCCTCTGCCTTGCCAGGCATCCATCCGGCGCGATCATCGCGCAAGCCAAGGACCGCGATACTGCGCGGCCAGCCTGCGCCTTTGCCAGCTTGATCGTCATCGACGACGCCACCGCCCATAACCCCTGCTACTACGACCGGCTGGTCCTCGTCGTCACCAAACGGCAACTGGCGCGCGCGGGAAGTGCCGCCGTCTATTTCGATCCACAAGCGGCAACACGCGCCGAGATCCGCTTCGCCGTCGAAAAATCATACCGGCCCTGGCACGTGCAGCGGAAATTTTCACGCGCGGCACGGGGCCTGCCGCCATACCGCCGGGCCGACAACCCCAAAGCCGGCGCCAAGGGCGGAGCTCAGTAGCGGCGGATCAGTCCGACGAGCTTGCCCTGCACCTTGACCCTGTCTGGTCCGAAGATGCGCGTCTCGTAGGCCGGATTGGCGGCTTCCAGGGCGATCGAGGCGCCCTTGCGGCGGAACCGCTTCAGCGTCGCTTCCTCCTCGTCGACCAGTGCCACCACGATCTCACCGGGGCTCGCCGTATCGGCATTGCGGATGATCACCGTGTCGCCGTCGAAAATGCCGGCCTCGATCATCGAATCGCCTTTGACCTCGAGCGCATAATGCTCGCCGCCCATGATCATATCCGGCGGCACCGAAATCGAATGCGTCTGGTGCTGGATGGCGTCGATCGGCACACCGGCAGCGATGCGGCCCATCACCGGGATCGAAACGGCGGCGACGACATCGTCGTCATTTCCGGCTGCGGGCACGCGCGACGATGTCGGCTTGCCTTGCCGAGGGGCGCCTTGCCCAAGACTACCCTGGATGACACTCGGCGAGAACTTGCGTGCCGCATTGAGGCCGGGGGCGATCGAGTCAGGCAGGCGTAGCACCTCCAGCGCACGGGCCCGGTTGGGCAAACGGCGAATGAAGCCGCGCTCCTCCAGCGCCGTAATCAGCCGGTGGATTCCGGATTTGGAAGCCAGGTCGAGCGCTTCCTTCATCTCGTCGAATGAAGGCGGGATACCGCTTTCCTTCAACCTTTCGTGGATGAACATAAGCAGTTCGTGTTGTTTGCGTGTCAGCATAGCGACCCCCAACAGAATCAGAAAAACAAACCCAGAACAAACACTATCTGTTCCAGTTGTGTTCCGCAACTGTTTAAAGTTTAATGAATGCGTTAAGGCTCGGGAAACAAACGACGTCCCCTACCGGCGTACCGCATTTTCACCGCCGCGAGCCTCATCGCCTTGATTCTGCTTTCGTTTGCGCCCTTCTGGCCTCCTAGAAGGCGGCACTGGCATCGGCCGTCGGTCGGCAAAAGGCACGGAATTGAACCCGTATCGACTGTGCGGTTTGGTCAATGCACCGTGAACGAAACGAACTCAAAACGCCAACCTCGGGTTAAGTCCCGGTTTCCACCGCCTGGTCAGGCTGCTTCTCGCCGGTGGAGCCTTGCTGCGCGCAACCAAGTAATGGAAGAACAGTCGATGCGTGTCCGGCGTTGCGTTGGATCTTGGGGGAGCAGACAAATCATGACAGGAATTCCCGATCTCGTGGCCATAAAGGCGATGGATGCCGCGGATCCGCTGCGCGCGATGCGCGACCGCTTTGTGTTGCCGCAAGGAGTGATCTATCTCGACGGCAATTCGCTAGGAGCTGCTTCACGTGCCGCTTTCGATGAACTGCACAAGGCCGCGACCGAAGAATGGTCGCATGATCTCATCCGCGCATGGAACACGGCCGGCTGGTTCAACATGCCGCTTGAACTTGGCGACCAGCTCGGGCGCCTGATCGGGGCCGCGGCCGGCCAGACAGTGGTCTGCGACACGACATCGGTCAATATCTACAAGCTGCTGCACGCCGCCATGGCCATGCGACCGGAGCGGCAGGTCATCGTCGCCGAGGGCGATAGTTTTCCGACGGACCTCTACATGGCCGAGGGTGTGGTTTCGACGCGAAAAGATACGCTGCTGCGCCTCTCGGGAGTCGACGCGCCGACCATCGAAGAGCTGATCGACGAACGCACCGCTGTGGTGCTGGTCAACCACGTCAACTATAAGTCGGGCGAACTGCGCGACATGCCGGCGCTGACGCGCAGGGCTCAGGAAGCCGGGGCGATGATCGTCTGGGATCTCTGCCACACCGCCGGCGCGATGCCAGTCGAACTCGACAAGGCAAACGCCGATTTTGCCGTTGGCTGCACCTACAAATATCTGAATGGCGGCCCGGGCGCGCCTGCCTTCATCTATGCGGCTGAGCGGCATCTTTCCGACATCCAGCAGCCGCTCACCGGCTGGTGGGGCCATGCACGGCCCTTCGCCTTCGAGCCAGGCTATGCGGCCGGCACCGGCATCCGCCGGTTTCTGTGCGGCACGCAGCCGGTCTTGTCGATGCGCACGCTGAAGGGCGCGCTCGACATCTGGAACGATGTCGACATGACGGCGGTGCGCAAGAAGAGCATCGCGCTGGCGGATCTGTTCATCGAGCTTGTCGAGGCAAAGTGCGGCACTTACGGGCTCACGCTCGAAAGCACGCGCGATGGGGAAAAACGCGGCAGCCAGATTTCATTCATGCATGAGCATGGCTACCAGGTCATGCGCGCGCTGATCGAACGTGGCGTGATCGGCGATTTTCGCGCGCCATCGACCATGCGCTTCGGCTTCACCCCGCTCTATGTCGGCTATGCCGATGTCTGGCAGGCCGCCAAAGTGCTTGAGGACATCCTGCACACCGGTGCGTGGAAGGATGCGCGCTTCGCCATCAAAGCAGCTGTCACTTGAGATTGATGCGAGAGCTGGAATCGTGAGGCTGGCGACGACGCGCCGCGCGATGCTTACGGCTACGCTGCAGGGCCATATGCCAGGGAGGGCGCAGGGTGTTCGAACGTCACATTGCCGATTGGGACAACGCCTATGCCAACAGCGCCAACATAGCCGGCAGCGATCGCTGGCCGGCGGCCTGGATCGAGCCCGCGCGGGTTTTCCGCGACGTGCTTTCGACCGAGGGCAGGGCGCGGCTCGACATGGCCTATGGCGACAATCCACGCAACCGGCTCGATCTTTTCCTGCCGGCCATCAAGCCCAAGGGACTCGTGGTGTTCGTTCATGGCGGCTACTGGATGGAATTCGACAAGAATTTCTGGTCGCATCTTGCCGCTGGCCCTGTTGATCGCGGCTATGCGGTGGCGATGCCGTCCTACACGCTCTGTCCGCAGATACGCATTGGCGGCATCGTCAAGGAAGTCGGCGCGGCGATCGGCAAGGCGGCGGCGATCGTTGCAGGGCCGCTGATGCTGACCGGGCACTCGGCCGGCGGCCATCTTGTTAGCCGGATGGTTACGGCGACGACGCCGCTGGCGCCCGAAGTCGTCCGGCGCGTTCGTCATGTAGTGTCGATCTCGGGGGTGCACGATTTGCGCCCGATCATGCGCACCGGCATGAACGAGACGCTGGCGATCGATGAGGCCGAGGCGCAGGCCGAAAGCCCGGTGCTGCTGCGCCCGATGGACAAGGCCCGCCTGACCTGCTGGGCCGGCGGCGGCGAGCGCGCTGAATTCCTGCGTCAGAGCGCGTTGCTGGCCAACATCTGGATCGGCCTGGGTACCGCGACCAGCTCGGTGGTCGAGCCTGACCGGCATCATTTCAACATCATCGACGGTTTGGCCGATCCAGACCATCCGCTGACCCGGACCTTGATTTCGGAGTGAGGCAGGTTCAGCGTAGCATCAGTACGTCGCAGGGGGAGCCCGCCGCCGCGGCAGGCGCGAACGGCGCGCGAACGATCAGCCCGTCGGCATCGGCCAGCATTTTCAGCATCGAGGAGTCCTGGATGCCGAACGGCGTCGCCACGAGCGTACCGGCGTCATCAATGACAACAGCCCGCACATAATCTTGCCTGAGATCGTTGGCCGGCATGGCGGCACCGAGCCGTGCCCGACGTATATCCTGCTGAAAGGCGCGGCCGCCGAGCCGCGCCAGCAGCGGCTTCAGGAAGAGCTGAGTGCAGACCAGGCTTGCCACCGGATTGCCGGGCAGGCCGATGCAGCGAATGTCTCCCAGCCGCCCGAACATCAGTGGCTTGCCCGGCCGCATGGCGATCTTCCAGAAATCGAGCGTCATGCCTTGCCCGGTCAGCACCTCATGGACGAAGTCGTGGTCACCGACCGAGGCACCGCCCAGCGTGACGATGACGTTCGCGCCAGCCTTCACGGCCTTTTCAACCAGCGCAGCGATCGCCTCCCTGCGGTCCGGCGCGATGCCAAGGTCGAGCGCGCGCGCACCGACCGACTGTGCGGCAGCGGCGACACCATAGGCGTTGGAGGAGATGATCTGGTCGGGGCCAAGATCGCTGCCCGGCGGCAGCAATTCGTCGCCGGTGGCGATGATGGCGACCAGCGGCCGTTTGACCACGCGCACCTCGGGGTGATTGGCCGATGCCGCCAGCGATAAGGCCGCCGGGTCGAGCAGGCGGCCTTTGGGCAGCAGGACATCGCCCTTGGCGAAATCGAGCCCGAGGCGGCGGATGTTGCGCCCCTGCACCGTCGGTTCCGTCACTTCGACGCTGCTGCCACCGAGATCGCGGGCGTTCTCCTGGATGACGATAGTGTCGGCGCCTTCGGGAAGCGGTGCGCCGGTAAAGATGCGCACGGCCTGCCGCTGCTGCACCGTTCCGGCAAAGCCGCGTCCGGCCGGCGCCATGCCGACCACCGAAAGCCTTGCCGGTACGGACGCGATATCGGCCGCCCGCACGGCATAGCCGTCCATGGCGGAGGCGTTGAACGGCGGCTGGGTGCGGAGCGCCACAACCGGCTCCGCCAGCACGCGGTCGGCGGCATCCAGCAGTGCGACGCGTTCGCCCGGCAGCGCTGCTGCGCCGTCCAGCAGGCGCTCGAGCGCCTCGGCAACTGGGACCAGCGCCATTATCGGCCTGCCTCGGTGGCCCCGTCTCCGGTGATCTTGTAGTCGCCGGATTTGCCGCCGGTCTTTTCGACCAGCCTGATGCCGGAGATGACCATGGCGCGGTCGACCGCCTTGGCCATGTCGTAGATGGTCAGGCAAGCGACCGAGACGGCACTCAGAGCCTCCATCTCAACGCCGGTCTTGCCGGTGACGCGGGTCAATGCTGTCACCTTCAGGCCGGGCAGCGCGGCGTCCGCCTCGATATCGACAGATATCCTGGTCAGCAGCAGCGGATGGCAAAGCGGGATCAGTTCATGCGTCTTCTTGGCCGCCATGATGCCGGCAATGCGCGCGGTGCCCAGCACGTCGCCCTTCTTGGCGTCGCCGGCGAGGATCATGTCCAGCGTCTCGGGCCGCATCGCGACAAAGCCTTCTGCGACTGCCGTGCGCACCGTCACAGCCTTGTCGCCGACATCGACCATGTTGGCTTCGCCCTGCGCGCCAAGATGGGTGAGGGTGGCCGCCATCCCTCAAACGGCCTCTGCCGGCGCCTTGCCCGTCAACAGCAGGCGCGTTGCCGCGGCCACGTCCTGCTGGCGCATCAGGCTCTCGCCGACCAGGAAAGTCGCAATTCCGCTCTGCTCCAGCCGGCGGCAATCGTCGTGCGAAAAGATACCGCTCTCGCTGACCAGATGGCGGTCGGCCGGCACCATCGCTGCCAGCCGCTCCGAGGTCTGCAGGCTGGTTTCGAAGGTCCGGAGATTGCGGTTGTTGATACCGATCAGTCGCGACGACAGCTGCAGCGCGCGTTCCATTTCAGCCTCGTCATGCACTTCGACTAGCGCGTCCATGCCGAGCCCGAACGCTGTCGCTTCGAGTTCTCTTGCCAACTCGTCGTCGACGCTGGCCATGATGATCAGGATGGCATCGGCACCCCATGCCCTGGCCTCGTAGACCTGATAGGGGTCGAACAGGAAATCCTTGCGCAGGGCAGGCAGCTCGACGGCAGCGCGCGCAGTGGTGAGGAATTCGGGCGCGCCTTGGAAGGAGGGTGCGTCGGTCAGCACCGAAAGGCAGGCGGCACCGCCCTTCGCATAGGCCCTGGCCAGCGCCGGCGGATCAAAATCGGCGCGGATCAGGCCTTTGGATGGGCTAGCCTTCTTGATTTCGGCAATCAGCGCGAACCTGCCGGATTTGCGCTTTGCTTCAAGGGCGGAAAGAAAGCCGCGCGGCGCGTCGGCATCCGTCGCCCGTGCCTTGATCTCAGCCAGCGGCACGCGCGCCTTGGCCGCCGTGATCTCGTCGCGCTTGTAAGCCTCGATCTTGCGCAGGATGTCGGACATGGTTTAACCGTTCGAAATCTCGATCAGCCTGTCGAGCACTTTCAGCGCGCGGCCGCTGTCGATGGCCTGCGCCGCCGTTACCATGCCGTCGGCGAGGGTCGTCGCTGTGCCGGCCACCACCAGCCCGGCGCCGGCATTCATCAGCACCGTATCGCGAAAGGCGCCGGCGGCGCCGCCCAGCATGTCGCGCAGTGCCTGGGCGTTGTGGGCGGCGTCGCCGCCGCGCAACTCGTCCTTGGTGTGCCGCTTCAGTCCGACGGCTTCCGGGGTCAGCGTAAAGCTGCGGATCTCGCCGCCGGCCAATTCGGCGACAAGTGTCTCGCCGGTGGTGGTGATCTCGTCATAGCCGTCGCCATGGACGATCCAGGCATGGTCGGCACCAAGTTCCTTCAACGTTTCTGCCACCGGCATGATCCATTCGGGCAGGAACACGCCGACCATCTGCCGTCTGACACTCGCCGGATTGGAAAGCGGCCCCAGCAGGTTGAAGATGGTGCGGGTTCCGAGCTCGACCCGGGTCGGGCCGACATGCTTCATCGCCGGGTGATGCGCCGGCGCGAACATGAAGCCAACGCCGGCCTCGTGGATGCAGCGGCCGATCGTCTCCGGAGGGATGTCAATCTTGACGCCCAATGCGATCAGCACATCGGCGGCGCCGGTCAGCGAGGACAGTCCGCGATTGCCGTGCTTGGCGACGGGCACGCCGCTGCCGGCGATGACGAAAGCGGATGCGGTCGAAATATTGACGCTGTGCGAATTGTCGCCGCCGGTGCCGACAATGTCGATGGCACCCTCGGGAGCTTCGACACGCAGCATCTTGGCGCGCATGGTGGCGACGGCGCCGGCGATCTCGCTGACGGTCTCACCGCGCACGCGCAATGCCATCAGGAAGCCGCCGATCTGGCCGGGGGTAGCATCGCCGGACATGATGATGTCGAAGGCCTCGCGCGCCTCCTCGAAGGAAAGAGCGCTGCCGGCGGCGACCTTGGCGATGTGGATCTTCAGCGCGCTCATCTGGCCAAGGCTTGGGTTACGGCCGCCTGATCGATGCGGACGTCATATTGCGTCTGCAACTGCGCGACCAACTGGTCGAGCAGGTCGTCGGACATGCCCGAGGTGAAGGACTTCTGTGCGTCCTGGGGCACTGAGCTGGCATCGGCCCCGGCAGGCTCGAACACCTCGGCAACCTTGAACAGGATCTGTCCGTCGCCCGTAGGTGAGGGGATCAACCCGGTGCCGCCTTCGCCGACGCCGAACATCGCGGCGGCGCCTTCCTTGCCGAAATCGACGTCGTCCGCATCGCGCTTGACGCCGCGCTTGGTCTGCTTTTCGAGCTTGAGCTCACCGGCGATCACCTCGAGCGTGACGCCAGCCTTGAGACGCTTCTCGAGCTCCTGTGCTTTTGCGGTGAGCCGTTTGGTGGTCTCCGCCGCGGTCCAGTCGGCCACGACCTTCTGGCGGACTTCGTCCAATGTGCGGTCGCGGGCAGGCGTGATCGCGCTCACGTCGTAGAAGACGAAGCCGTTATCGGCGGTGGTAAGGCCTTCATTGTCGGTTCCGGGTTCGGATTCGAACACCGCCTTGATGAGTGCCGGCGATTCCGGCAGGTCTTTGACGATGCTTCCATCCGGCCGTTGGCCGGTGCGGTCGATGGCATCGATGGTGACGACCTTCAGCTTCAATTTGGCGGCTGCCTCGGCGAGCGAACTGCCCGAGGCGCGTGTATCCTCGTAATTGTCGTGCACGTCCAGCAAGATGCGGCTTGCCTCGCCCAGTGCCAGGTCCTTGCGGATCTGCTCGGACACTTCGGCCAGCGGCTTCACCACTTCGGGCTTGATGTCGGTGACGCGCAGCAGAACGGGACCAAAGGCGCCCTGTACGACCGGGCTGACCTCATTGACGTTCAGTTTGAAGGCAGCATCGGCGACCGCCTTGTCGGCGATCTTGTCCTTGGCCAGCGTGCCGAGCAGCGTGTCTGCCGGCGTCTTGCCTTCGGCAGCGACGATCTTGTCGAAGGTCGCGCCGGTCCTGAGCGAATCGAGCGCCGCCTTTGCGGCATCAGGTGTCTTGAACACAAGCTGCTCGATGGTGCGCATCTCCGGCGTGGTGTAGCGCGCCTTGTTCTTATTGTAGTCGTCGCTGACCTGTTGGTCGGTCACCGCGCTCAAATCCATGATGTCTTCCGGTTCGAGCCTGACATAGGAGAACTTACGGTATTCGGGAGCGGCGTAGGTTTTCTTGTTTTCCTCGAAATAGGCCGAAAGCGCGCTGTCGGACGGAGCTTCTATCGGTTCGACCAGCGATTTCGGCAAGGTCAGGTAGTCGATGGTGCGATCTTCGCCGCGATAGAGCGCGACCGCCTTGAAGAATGTATCCGGGGCCTTGAGGCCGTCCGAAACCGCCTCGACGATCTGCTGGCGGACCGCGACCTGGGCGCGGTTCTTCAAATAGTCTTCCGGCCGCATGCCGACCTGCCGAAGCAGGTACTCGAAGGTTCTCCTGTCGAAGGTTCCGGCAGGCCCTTTGAACGCCGGGTCTTCACGCGTCAGTTCGGCGAGCCGGTCCTTGGACAGGCCGAGGCCGAGCTTGCGGGCCTGCTCGTCGAGGACGGCACCCGACACGAGTTGCGCCAGCACCTGGTTGTCGATGCCGAGCGCCGTCGCTTGCTCACGGCTGATGCGCTGGCCGAATTGCTGCGACATGACGCTGAGCTGGCGATCGTAGGCGAGGCGGTATTCGTTGATCGAGACCTTGGTGCCTCCGGCCGTAATCACGGCGTCATGGCCGGCAA
Organism: Mesorhizobium sp. M1088; assembly: GCF_040318575.1. Lineage (NCBI taxonomy): Bacteria > Pseudomonadati > Pseudomonadota > Alphaproteobacteria > Hyphomicrobiales > Phyllobacteriaceae > Mesorhizobium > Mesorhizobium sp. M1088. Next base: position 25,832 of record NZ_JAMYMO010000016.1, read on the forward strand.
GACCGCCCATCAGCCGCCCCGAGATGCCCCAGATGGCGAAGCTCAACACCAACAATGACAGCAGCAGTTTCGCGACCCACGTCCCCGCCGCGCTTCTCAACATACCAAGCATGAGTACTTCCGATTTTTGCGCATTTCGCATGCGCCGAGTCTGAAACAAGCGCAATAGCGCCCTTCCTGCCCACTGTCGATTGCTTTGTGGCCTGATTTTGATAGTGAGGGCCAGCTGGAAATTGCCCGGAGAAACAAATCCCATGACCACTGGAATCCGCCCGCTCGTCGCCGGCAACTGGAAAATGAACGGCACCAGCGCCTCGCTCAACGAGATCAGGATGATCGGCAACGGCTTCATGAGTGGGCTCGACGCCGAGACCGAAGCGGTGGTCTGCGTGCCGGCGACCTTGCTTGCGCACGCCGCCGAGATTCTGTCGCGCACGCCGGTGCGGGCCGGCGGAGAGGATTGCCACACCAAGGAAAGCGGCGCCTATACCGGCTGCATTTCGGCCGAGATGCTGAAAGATGCAGGTGCCAGCCATGTCATCGTCGGCCATTCCGAATGCCGCGCCGATCGCAAGGAGGACGATGCCTTGGTCCAGGCCAAGGCCTCCGCCGCATGGCGCGCCGGGCTGGTGGCCATCATCTGCATTGGTGAGACAAGAGCCGAACGAGAAGCAGGAGCCACGCTCGACGTGCTGTCGCGCCAGGTCGCTGGCTCGGTCCCGCCAAACGCCACGGCTTCCAACACCGTCATTGCCTATGAGCCAATATGGGCGATTGGGACCGGCTTGACCCCGACCGCCGCCGACGTCGCCGAGGCACATGCGCATATCCGCGAAGAACTGGCACGGAAGCTCGGCAATACGGCGGCCAAGATGCGCATTCTCTACGGCGGCTCGGTCAAGCCGTCCAACGCCATCGAGTTGCTCGGCGTCAGGAATGTCGATGGCGCGCTGGTCGGCGGCGCCAGCCTAAAGGCGGCGGACTTCCTCGGCATCGCGGAAGCCTATCGAAACATCGCTTGATACAAGGGCTGGTTGCTGCATTTGAGCGGACGGCCGACGTCGAAATCGTTGCAAAGGACGCATTGCTTCCCATATTCCGGCCACGGGCTTGGAAATGCCGTCAAAGCATTGTATTGAGCCGCCTCCAAATCAGCGGCCGCACAAGGCCTTGCCAGGGTAAATTATGGAAACCGTACTGATCGTCGTCCACCTCATGGTCGTGCTCGCGCTTGTCGGCGTGGTGCTGCTGCAGCGCTCCGAAGGCGGCGGCCTCGGCATCGGCGGCGGATCGGGCTTCATGACCGCGCGTGGCGCCGCCAATGCGCTGACGCGGGCGACGGCGATCCTGGCTGCCGCTTTCTTCGTCACCTCGCTGACACTGTCGATCGTTGCGCGCTATGGCGAGAAGCCGATCGACATTCTCGATCGCGTGCCGGCGACCTCGGACGGAGCAGGCAAGGGCGTACTCAACCAATTGCCTGGAACCACGACGCCGACGCCGCCTTCAGGCACCACGGCGCCGACCCCGCCGTCCGGCAATGGCGCGGCAGCAACGCCGCCGGCAACCGCTCCGGCGACGCCGCCAGCGACAAACGGCGCCACCGCGCCGGCTACGCCGCAGGTCCCCAATCAGTAATAGGGCAACTTATGCCGCGATCTGTTGTCGTTTGAACACAGTCGCGGCAAATGCCGCACGATCATGAAGATTCGACTGCGCCTCACGCTTGAGGCGCTTCCGGCTAATCGATTATACGTTGCACGCGGCATTCTCGGCGTCCTTGGGGGGCGCCGGGCGACGCCGTGGGCAACAAGCATTGAACGATCGGATCTTCCCCATGCAGCTTCGCAGCTTCATTTTTGCCGGCCTTTGTGCCGTGCTCAGCCTAGGTGCGCCCGCTTACGCGGCCATGCCGACGGCAAACTCGGCCCACAAAGCCGCAACAACAACCGACGTCGTCAAGGTCGCTGCCAAAAGCGATGCAGCGCAATTGAAGCTTCTCAAGAAGAAGAAAGATCCGACGCCGGACGACCTTGCGCAGATCCGCAAGATCGAAGCCAAGATCGCAGCCGACAAGGACGCCGCTCGCGCCAAGGCACTCGAAGCCAGGAAGCTGGCGATGCGCGAGGCGGCGAAAGCCAAAGCCGATGCGGAACGGCAGGCGTTCCTTGCCAAGAAGAGCCAGCCGCTCGCAACGGCCAAGGTGGCTGACGCCACGCCGGCCAAGAAGAAGACCGTCAACATCATCGAACCGATTACGCCCATTGCGCCGATCCAGTCGGCCGAGCCGATCCCGGCCGAGGCCATGAACGTTGCGCTGACCGGCAACAATGGCGAGTTGCGCAGCGAACCGGTCGGGCAGAAGCCGCAGAGCGTCGGGCTGTTCGCGGGACTGTTCGGCGGCACATCCTCTTCGTCGATGTCGCTGCTTCCGGAAACACGCGCGCTCGACGCCGCGCTCGAAAGGAAGCAGGCCAAGCGGCAGTTCAAGGTCAAGCCGGAATTCGTGCCGCAGGAGGTCGAATTCACCGGCTACAACCCCGGCACCATCGTCATCGATACCAGCGCCCGTCGTCTCTACCTCGTCGAATCATCGTCAACCGCCCGCCGTTATGCCATCGCGGTCGGCCGGGAAGGCCTGCAGTTCAAGGGTACGGTTGCCGTCGGCGACAAGCAGGAATGGCCGCGCTGGATTCCGACGCTGGATATGCAAAAGCGCGAACCCAAGCACTATGGCCAGTACAAGGACGGCATGCCCGGCGGCGGCGACAATCCGCTCGGTGCGCGCGCCATCTATCTTTACGACGGCAAGAAAGATACCCACCTGCGCATTCACGGCACCATCGCGCCGCAGTCAATCGGAACCAGCGCCTCCAATGGCTGCTTCCGTATGATCAACGAGCACGTCATGGACCTTTACCGCCGGGTGAAAGTAGGCACCAAAGTCGTCATCATCTGACGCTTTGACAGATCGTGCCAAAAGGGCCGGCCTCGCCGGCCCTTTTGTTTTGATACGCCAACGACCAGAGCGCCTTCTTGGGAAAAAGCCTTCGCGGCGGTTTTTTCTCTGGCGGAATCAATTCGGCCGCGTTAAGCGATGACTCCCATGGCGCGATATGTATTCATCACAGGCGGCGTGGTTTCCTCACTTGGAAAAGGCATTGCTGCAGCGGCCCTTGGGGCTCTCTTGCAGGCGCGGGGCTATCGCGCACGCATCAAAAAGCTCGATCCCTATCTCAATGTCGATCCCGGCACGATGTCGCCCTATCAGCACGGCGAAGTCTTCGTGACCGATGACGGGGCCGAGACCGATCTCGATCTTGGCCATTATGAGCGCTTCACCGGCCGCTCGGCCAACCAGCAAGACAACATCACCACCGGCCGGATCTATAAGAACATCATCGAGCGCGAGCGGCGCGGCGACTATCTCGGCGCTACCGTGCAGGTCATTCCGCACGTCACCGACGAGATCAAGAATTTCGTCCTCAACGGCAATGACGACTACGATTTCGTGCTGTGCGAGATCGGCGGCACCGTCGGCGACATCGAAGCGATGCCGTTCCTGGAGGCGATCCGCCAGCTCGGCAACGACCTGCCGCGCAACAACGCCGTCTACGTCCACCTGACCTTGATGCCTTACATTCCGACGGCAGGCGAACTGAAGACCAAGCCGACGCAGCATTCGGTCAAGGAGTTGCGCGGCATCGGCATTGCACCCGACATACTGTTGGTCCGCGCCGACCGGCCGATCCCCAAGGAAGAGCGCAGAAAGCTGTCGCTGTTCTGCAATGTCCGCGAAAGCGCCGTCATCCAGGCGCTCGACGTCCCGCATATCTACGACGTGCCGATGGCCTATCACAATGAAGGACTGGATTCGGAAGTGCTGGCCGCCTTCGGCATCGATCCCGCGCCGAAGCCGCGCATGGAACGGTGGCAAGCGGTGTCCAACCGCATCCACAATCCGGAAGGCGAAGTGACCATTGCCGTCGTCGGCAAATATACCGGCCTCAAGGACGCCTACAAATCGCTGATCGAGGCGCTGTCGCATGGCGGCCTCGCCAACCGGGTCAAGGTCAAGCTCGACTGGATCGAAAGCGAGATATTCGAGAAGGAAGACCCGGCGCCGTGGCTGGAGAAGGTCCATGGCATTCTCGTCCCCGGCGGTTTTGGCGAGCGCGGCTCGGAGGGCAAGATCCTGGCGGCGAAGTTCGCGCGCGAGCGCAAGGTGCCGTATTTCGGCATCTGCTTCGGCATGCAGATGGCTTGCATCGAGGCGGCGCGTTCGCTGGCCGGCGTCGAGCACGCATCATCGACCGAGTTCGGTCCAACCGAGGAGCCGGTTGTCGGCTTGATGACCGAATGGCTGAAGGGCAACATGCTGGAAAAGCGCAGGGAAACCGGCGACCTTGGTGGTACCATGCGGCTCGGTGCCTACCAGGCCGACCTCGCCAAGGGATCGAAGATCGCCGAGATCTATGGCGATACCCAGATTTCCGAACGCCATCGCCACCGCTACGAGGTCAATGTCGACTACAAGGAGCGGCTCGAGGATTGCGGCCTGGTGTTTGCCGGCATGTCGCCGGACGGCGTGCTACCGGAAACGGTCGAATATCCCGACCACCCCTGGTTCATCGGCGTGCAGTACCATCCCGAGTTGAAAAGCCGGCCGCTCGATCCGCACCCGCTGTTTGCCAGCTTCATCGAGGCGGCGGTAGAGCAGTCGCGGCTGGTCTAACTAGCCGCCCATGCAAACGTACGTCGCGCTGCTCTACAGCATTGTCCTGGGCGAGGGGCGGCGGGTCGTCATGTCCGATCTGAAGGCGATGGCCGAAGGCCTGGGTCTGAATAACCCGCGCACGCTGGTGGCGACCGGCAATCTGGTTTTCGAGGCGCAAGAAACAGAACTTGCGGCGTTGGAGCAGCGGCTGGAGGCGGCGTTCGCAAAGACTTTCGGCCGCCACGTCGACATCATCGTGCGCCGCGCCGACGGCTGGCTGAGGATGGCGGCCAGCAATCCGTTCCCAGCCGAATCGGCTGAGGCCGCGGACCAGGTGGCGGTGCGCGTGATGCGGGCGCCCGTTCCCGCCGAGACCGCCGCGGCGCTTGAGGCGTATGCCGGCAAGGACGAGAAGCTGCGGATTGTCGGCGGCGACATCTGGATCGTCTTTTCCCGCGAGACGCCGAGTTCGCGGCTGCTTGCGGCGGTCAGTCACAAACGTCTCGGCATCGGCACCTCGCGCAACTGGAATACGGTGCGCCGCCTGGCCGAGATGGTCGCAGAATAAACGGGGCGGCTCGCGCCGCCCCAAATCGCTCAGGCCTTGGCTATCCTGGCTCCGGCACCGAGTGCCATGGTGCGCAGCACGTAGTAGATGACGCCGGCAATTGCCACGCCGAAGAACCAGCCATAGACGCCCCACCATGACGGCAGCAGGCTGGTGAAGTTGGGCAGGATCGAGGAGAAGACCGCGCCGATACCGGCGGCGATGAAGGCATTGACATGCCAGCCGCCCTGAAAGCGGAATTCGCCATTCTCCCTGTAGAGCGCCTCGACGTCGACCTCGCCCTTCCGGATCAGGTAATAGTCGACCATCATCACGCCGAAGATAGGCCCCATCGTCGCGCCAATGATGTTGACGAAGGAGGCGGCACTGCCTTCCCAGGGCGCGAATGGATAGAGCACCAGCGCGATCAGCGCCGCGATGTAGCCGCCCTTCTTGAAGTCGATCTGGCGTGGAAAGACATTGGAGAAGTCGAAGGCCGGCGACACGAAGTTCGCCACCACATTGATGCCGAGCGTCGCCACCGCAAAGGTCAGGGCTGCGAGCGCCGCCAGGAACCAGCTGTCGAATTTCGCCGAAATCTGGTCGGGATGGAGCAGCACCTCGCCATAGACGTCGAAGGCGGCGATCGTGGTGACGCCGGCGACCAGCGAGAACAGGATAAGATTGACCGGCAGGCCCCAGATGTTGCCCTTGCGCAGCGATGCCTTGTCGGGGGCGTAGCGCGCGAAATCGCAGAAGTTGAGATAGAGCGCGGAGAAATAGGTCACCCAGATCGCGGCCACCGCAAACAGCGAGGTCCAGGAGCCCGGCGTGCCCGGCACGCCCGCGTCCTTTGTCTTTTCCAGCAGCACATCCATCGGGATGTCGCTGGTGAACGCGAAGGTGCCTGCCTTGATGCAAAGATAGATCGCCAGGATCAGCATCATCACCCACACCGCCGGTCCGGCCCAATCCTGGAAGCGGCGCACCGTTTCCATGCCTTTCTGGATGATCAGGAGTTGCAGCGCCCAGATGACGGCGAAGCAGATCACCTCGAGCCCGGAGTGGCCGAGGAAATGGGTGCTCTGGTTGAAGTCGGCGAACCATTGCGAGCGGATCAGCAGGGCTACGATCGCCCCGGAGGCGGCCGCCGTCTGCGCGCCGTACCAGAAGCAGGCGACGATGGCGCGCACCAGCGCCGGTATGTTGGCGCCCCAGATGCCGAAGGAAGCACGCGCCAGGACCGGGTAGGGCACCCCGGTCTTCACGCCGGCATAGCCGACCATGTTCATCAACGCATAGATGATCAGCGAACCGATACCGATGGCGATGATGAAGTTGACGAAGCCGCCGCAGAACAGGAACAGGCTGGCAGCGAGATAGTAGCCCCACAGGCTGTGGACGTCCGACGTCCAGACGTTGAAGATCGAGAACGGTCCCCAGTTTCGAACCTTCGCCGGAGCGAGATCCTCATTGTACAGGTCCGGTGATGCGCCTTGTATTGTCATTGCTATGTCCTCCCCTTGCAACCGCACGCGCCTCCACGCATGGCACGCAGGTTAAGCCTGACGCAGGGGAACCGGCAAGCAGACGATTTGCCGGCTTTGGGCTTAAAGTCATTCAATGAGAAACGCGCTTATCGGCGTGGCGTCGTTGAGCTTCTAGCGCCGGCGATTCGTGGGGTGACACCAATCGCTCGACCTAAGCTCCAGAGTCCACCTTGTGCGTGATCAGGGCGGCAAGCTTTTTGGGCGCTTGTGCGCGATAACTCTCATCGAGCCATGACTTCAGTTGTCCCATCGGTGGCAGTTCGTCCGGTGCTGGTTCGAACGTCACCCATCCGCTCTTGCCAAGGCCGTACTCCGTCGGCGACGCATAGTGGAGCTTTCTCGCCTCGTCGCCGCTGTAGGGGAGTTTGAGGGAGATGCTGAACGGTTCGCCTTCAAGGCTCAAATAAGCAAAGGTCTTGCCTTTCACCGCGAGATCGTCGTGACCAGGCCACGGACTCTTTGTCTCGGCGCCTGGATAGGTGAGGCCGAAGGCGCGTAGTTCCTTGAGAACGGCATCGGTCGAAGCGCGCGATTTCCTACTCATCAACTCTCCTCCATCGCTGTCGGTGGCTATCCTGGCAGACGAGCCGACGGGGAGCCTCGACAGCAAGAGCTCGGAGCAGGTGTTCACAATCCTGCAGAATCTGGTGCGCGAACGCGGCAAGACGGTCGTGGCAGTCACGCATGACCTCGACATGGCCGCACGCATGGATCGCCGCATTCACATAGTGGACGGGAAGATCAGCTGAACCGGGCCACGGCGCGATCAGGCCACCGCCGACGTCTCGAAACTGGCCTCGAGCCAGGCTATTGCGCCCGTCACGTCGTCGAGGACATAGGTTGCGGCCGTCGGTCCGTTCGGCTTCACGCGGATGGAGATGCCGCCAATTTCATTGATCGCCTCGAAACCGTGTTCGTCCGATGTATCGTCTCCGAGGAATATCGGCCGCCGGCCAACAAAGGGCGGAATGTCCATGAAACGCCGGATGGCAGCACCTTTGACGGCTTCCAAAGGCATGAGCTCGACGCCGGCGTTTCCCGGAAGCACCCGATAACCCTTCGGAAGCCGGGCCAATGCCTGTTCGACGAGCTGGATTGCGGGTGCAAGCAGTTGCGGTGCTGCTCTTGTATGAACGGCAAGGACCGGCCCCTTGCGCTCGACATAGACCTTGCCGCTGCCCAGTTCGGCCTCGATCTCGTCCGCAAGGGCGGCGATGTCGGCCGGCGCGTCGGCGGCATCGATCGGACCGCTCGGCGTCAGCCGGTGCTCCAGCCCATACAGTCCGGCAATCCGCAGCTTCAGCGGGTGGAACAGCTTGTCCACGGCGGGAATCGATCGGCCGGTGATGAAGGCGACCGCACCATCCAGCCGCCGCTCGATGCGTTCGAGCAGATTGCGCAATTCCTCGCCGACGAACACCGCGTCGGGATGGGCAGCGTGTTCCAGCAGGGTTCCGTCGATGTCGAGGAAGAGCGCCCATTGCCCTTCCGACAGGTTCAACGCCGGTGGTTGTTCAAAGCTTTTCACGACGCTGCCTTCCGAGCCCGCTCGAACATCGAGATGACGTTGTTGGTGTTCGATGGCGGGCGCTCGCCGGTTCCGGTCACCCTGTCGAGATCGCCGCGTTTGCGCAGGCGCGCGGCGTCCAGCAGCATGCTGCCGGCCCAGCGGTAGACATTGTTGTCGCGGACCATCTCGCGCATCGGCCGCAAACGTTCGCGCTGCTCTTCCGGCGTCATCGTCAGCGCCTGCAACAGCGCCTCGCTCATCATGGCCGCATCGTAGGGGTTGACGATCAGTGCTTCCAGCAATTCGCGCGAGGCACCGGCGAAGGTGCTGAGCAAAAGCACGCCCTGTTCGTCGTCGCGCGCTGCGACGAATTCCTTGGCGACAAGGTTCATGCCGTCATGCAGACTGGTGACCATACAGATGTCGGCGGCACGATAGACCTCGTAGACCTGCTCCTGCCGATGATGTTCGGCGACCATCAGGATAGGGCTGTATGTCTCGCTGCCATAGCGCCGGTTGAGCTCCTCGGCACAGCGGCGGCATTCGTCGTGGAGTTGCTGGTAGGCGGGCAATGTCCCCCGGCTCGGCGCGGCGATCTGCAGGAAAACCACCTTGCCTATCCATTCGGGATATCTCGTGAACAATTCGTCCAAGGCATGGAAGCGATCGAGAATGCCTTTCGTGTAGTCGAGGCGCTCGACGCCAACGCATAGTTTGGTATCCGCAGACAGGCCGAATCTGTCGCGCACGCTGGCGCGGCACTCCTCCACAGACGGCAGTTTTGCCAGCAATTGGGCCGGCCATTCTATGGAAATGGGATAGGCGTGGACCAATGTGGTCTGCCCACCATAGGAGATTGCCGCGTCTGCCCGTTCGATCCGGCTCTCCAGAAAGCGGTCGACACTTTCGGTGAAGTTGTTGGCATGGAATTGGGTATGAAAGCCGATGATCGAACTGCCGAGCAGTCCTTCCAGGATCCGCTCACGCCACGGACAGATGCTGAATACTTCCGAATTAGGCCACGGGATATGCCAGAAGGTGATGACTATCGCGTCCGGCAGGCGCTGGCGGATCATGCGCGGCAGCAGCGCGAAATGATAGTCCTGCACCAGCACGATCGGCCGTTCGTTGCGGGCTTCGGCAACCACCGTATCGGCGAATTTGCGGTTGACGGCCTCGTAGGCGTCCCAGTCCGAGGCGCGAAACACGGGGCGGGTGAAGGCGATATGGCAAAGCGGCCATAGGCCCTCATTAGCGAAGCCCAGATAGTAGCCCTGATATTCCTCCTCCGTCAGCCAGACCCTGCGCAGCGTGTAGGACGGATTGCCTGGCGGCACCTGCACCCGGTCGTCCTTGTCGACGGTGAGACGGTCTGCCGTGCCGCCGCCATAGGCGATCCAGGTGCCGGCACAGGCGCGGGTGATGGGCTCGAGTGCCGAAACCAGGCCGCTGGCCGGCACCAAAAGTTGGACCCCGTCGTCCTTGATGTTGTGGATGTAGGGTTCGCGGTTGGACACCACGATGACCTGTGCGTCCGGCAGGTCGTCGGCCAGGATCTTGCGCAACGTGTCGGGCGACCACGTGACCAGTGCCGCATCGGCGGACTGGCCGTTCTTTTCGAACTCGCGCAGCACCTTGCGTGCCGCTTCCGAGGCGACATCCTCGCTCGGCGTGTATGCGGCGGCCGTTGCGCGACCGCTGCGCTGGCGGGATATCGACAGGAGAATGGCAAAAGCGGAAAAGCCAAAACTTGCAATCAGCAAAACCCAGAGCAGGTTTACAGTATAATCTGACATGGAATGTGATCTCGCCTCCGGCCGGCCGATAGCCGTTTTTTTTATTTGTTTTCTGGTTCGCCGCCGTATGACAACGACAGCGTCCCCACCCCGCCCATTTTTGCAACGCACAAAGAGGCTATCGGTTCCGGACGATTGCAACGCGCGCGTCATTTTCGATGCGCCGCAGCGCGGCGGCATTAAGTGCGCACGATGAGCGGCACCATCCCCTCATACCGGTCGGCAAGAAAGGCGACGACCCGGTCGCCGACACGCTGGAATGTGAGGTCGACCACTGTCGAGCCGACACCCAGATGCCGCAATGTCAGCGTGTCGATGCCGATCGGCAGCCTTGGGCGGGTGACCCGGATTTCGCTGTTCCAGCCGTCGATTTCGAGCCCAAGGCAGGCCTGCATCAGCATGAAGGCCGATCCCGCTGACCAGGCTTGCGGCAGGCACGCGACGGGATAGGCGATGGGCGCTTCGCCCGGCGACCGGGTAAAGCCGCAGAACAGTTCAGGCAGCCGCATGTTGAAATGGACAGCCGATTCGAACGTGCCGCTCATCAGCCGGACCACGCTGTCGCGCACGCCATAACGTGCCAGGCCTGCACCGCACATGGCGGTGTCGTGCGGCCAGATCGAACCATTGTGGTAGGACATCGGATTGAAGAATATCGCATCGTCGGCCAGCGTCCTCACGCCCCAACCAGAGTGGAACGACGCGGAGAGCAGCTGATCGGCGACCATCTGCGCCCGTTCCGGCTCGGGCAGCCCGACAAAGAGAAGATGGCCGGCATTCGACGTCCGTACCTTGCAGAGCTCGCCTGCACCATCGATCGCCAGTGCATAGAAATTGAGATCGTCCATCCAGAAATGGCGTTCCACCGCGGCGCGCATGGTTTCGGCGCGTTCCTCCCAATGATCGGCCTTGTCGTCCTCGCCGCGGCGGCGGGCGAGCGCCGCCAGCCCACGGAACGCGGCAAAGACGTAGCCTTGCACCTCGACCAGGGCGATCGGCCCCTTGGGCATGCGGCCATCGGCATGGAAGACGGAATCGAAACTGTCCTTCCAGCCCTGGTTGGCAAGGCCGGTCTCGGCGCCGCGCTGGTAGGTAACGAAGCCGGTCGCGCGGCTTGTCTCCTCCGTCCATTCGGCCGCTGCACAGAGCGATGGCCACAGGCTGTCGACGAACGCCATGTCGCCGGTACGATCCGCATAGGCGCAAGCGAGATGAATATAGAGCGGCGTGGTATCGACGCCGCCGTAATAGCGGCCGAACGGGAGCTCCCGCAGTGCCGCCATCTCGCCCTTGCGGGTCTCGTGCATGATCTTGCCGGGCTGCGAATCGCTGAACGGCGACGTTTCGGTCGCCTGATGCTGGGCGAGAAAGGCGAGTACGCCGCGCGCCAGCCCAGGATTCAACCACAGCATCTGCAATGCGGAAATCACCCCGTCACGGCCAAATGCCGTCGAGAACCAGGGTATGCCGGCATAGGGGTAAGGTCCGGTTGCAAGCTCGGTGGTCAGCAGCGCCACGTCCGCGCGCGCGCGTTCGATCCAGTCGTTGAAGACGCGGCCGGAGCTGTGCACCGTCGCGCCGTGGCGGCGTTTGGCGCGCATGCCGAAGCGAGCGCGGGCGGCTGCAGCCCGAAAACGGTCGCGGTCGGGTGTCTCCGCCACTTCCGGGCCGACCTCGATATAGAGGACCTCGCTGCTGCGCTTCGTCACCGCAACCAGGAAATCCGCGCGGCTGGCGGTCAAATTGTCCGGCGCCTGCGAGAACGAGATCGCCGACAGGCGCACGAGTTGGTCCAGCCCGTCATATCGAAGCACCACGGATGTCGGACTGGTCTCGGCGGCGTGGGCTATTCCGCGCTTGAGCCGGGTCGAACCGCGCACCTCGAACATGTCGCGGAAATCTGCTGCGAAATGCAAGGAAACCCGAATGGCCGACGATTCCTGGCTGTAGTTGGAAAGGGTGATGCGCTCGAACAGCCGGTCCTGCCAAAGCAGCCTGACGCGTTCTATGTGGATCGCGCCCTGCGGAATGTCGCGACCACCGACACTCTGGATCGGCAGATTGGTCAGGTTCGAGGTGAAAAGCACATTGTCCTGGCTGAGCGAGGCGCCGAGCAACGACATTTGCCGGCCACCGACCGTCAGCCGGAATTCCGAAAGCACACGCGTGTCGTCTCGGAAAAAGCCATCGCCGGCGCCGCGGATGTCGCCATAGGCGTCGGCCACCGCGAAGCAGTCGGCTTGCTTGAGGGCGAACAGCCGGTGCGGCTCCCGGGGCGCAACCTCGTCGAGGGAGGCAAGGGCTACGGCGGGATCAAGCTTACGCTCGTCGAGTTGATTCATACGTCACAAGCTCTGTCGTTTCGTTTCCAACGTCCACAATGACGCCGATCAGGACGCTCTCGCTTCACCGGGAGTACCGATCAGGCGCGCATAGGCAGCCACATAGTCGTGGGCCATTCTCGTGGCAGAAAAACGGTTTTCGAACACGGCTCTCACCTGTCGCCTGTCGAGGCGCAGCAATTCCGGTATCGAGGCGACCGCAGCATCGACCGTATCGACAAGGAAACCGGTCACGCCGTGGTCGATGATCTCCGGCAGGGCACCGCATTTCCAGGCGATCACCGGCGTGCCACAGGCCATAGCCTCTATCGCGGCAAGACCGAACGGCTCCGGCCAATCGATCGGAAACAGCAGGCCGGCCGCCTTGCCGAGGAATTCCGCTTTTCTGTCCTCTTCGATCTCGCCGATATAGTCGACACGGTCGCCGTCGATCAGCGGCTCGACCGTGTCGTGGAAAAAAGGGCGGTCGTCGTCGCCGATCTTTGCCGCAAGCTTCAGTTTCAGCCCGGAGCGCAAGGCGATCTCAATGGCACGGTCCGGGCGCTTGTCGCGCGACAGCCGGCCCAGAAAGGCCAGATACGGCTCGTCCACCTCCGTCTCGAAAGTCGGCTCATACGTATTGATCGGTAGCCCGTGATGGATGGTCGCCAGCCAATTTGCCCTGGGTAGCCCGGTTCTCTGGCTACACGAAATCGAGATCATCGGAAAGCGCGGAAAATGTTCGTAGGCCGGGGCCAGGTCGACATAGTCGAGCCTGCCATGCGGTGTCGTCACCGTCCGGTCGGGCATGTGTTCGAAGAAAGGAAAATGCAGGAAGTGGCTGAGATGGAAATGGATGATGTCGAACTGTTGCGCACGGCTCCTCACCTCGGCGAGCATCGAGAGATGCGCCGCGGTTTCGGATTTGTGCGGGCGCGGATCGAGACGGAGCGCGCGCTCGCGACACGCCACCAATTTCGCCGACGTCTTGGTATCGCCGCTGGCGAACAGGGTCACGTCATGGCCAAGCTCGACCAATCCTTCGGTCAGATAGGAGACGATGCGCTCCGTCCCTCCATAGAACCGGGGTGGCACGGATTCATGGAGCGGCGCCACATGGGCTATTCTCATGTTTTGGCATTTCCCTCAAAAAGACTGCTCGTGGCATCGAAATGCATCAGCCGCGCTAACGTTCCCGTACAATGGCAAGATGCCACCCAATTGGGGCAAGATGTCACCCAATTGGAGCTGCCGGGCGCGTCGACCGTTGCTCGTCTCGTCCAGCAAACATTTTTCAGGCCAAGCCATGTTTTGCCGGGAACCAAAGTCGGGTTCGCGAGTTTAGTGGGGTTCGATCGCACGCATCCGGTCGACGGGGAGGAAATGATGGACCGCTTGCAATTCTTTTCGCCCGTGCGGATTTTGCGCGGACAGGGACAGCCCGTGGAGGAGATCGACAGCGTTGCCGAAGCGATGGCATTCTTGCGAAAATGGCCGGCCGGGCGGCGCGGGCCGGTTTACCAGTGCGCCGTGAATTGCTGCGCTGCGGCCATGGCCGGCCGGATGTCGGCCGAGGAAGCGAGAAAGGCTTTTGCCGGCTTCGCCCGGATCACCCGCCTGCTCGAGGGCGATCGGCCGTTGCCGATGAGCGGCGAGGATCGGCATCGCGATCACGCCTTGAGGCGATAGGCCAGCTGCCGCAGATGGTCCGAGCAAGGGCATTCAGCCTGAGCGCCTGATCGGCGACCGACTCGCTTTCGCGAACAGTCGTTTGAGCTGAGCAACGGCGCCGTTTTCGCTGATGTAATCGCGATAGGCGACGTAATCGGGGTCGCGTGACAGATGGCATTCCTCGGTGATGGCGCGGAGTGCGTAGATGGCATTGAGCGCGAGCAGGATGGCGGAGTGCCGCAGCGCTTCAGCGGGTCCTGCGGCGGTGAGGAAAGGTAGGGAGACCAGCCACCAGGAGAGGTTTTTCGAAACATAGGCCGGATGCTTGATCCAGCGATACGGTCCGCAGGTGATGATTCCGCGATTGGTGAGATTGGAAAATCTCAGGCCAAAGCTCACGGTGGACCAGACAAAAATCAAGATGCAGAAGAGGATCGCCGATCCCCAGAAAACCTGGAGCGCCGGTGAGGGCATCACCGCCGTCCAGTTGGCGCCCGTTTCGTAGTTCAGGTAGGCACGGGTGGCGGCGTTGATGGGTTCATAACAGGCAAGACAAACCAGCCAGCCGAATACGGTGGGCTCGACCGTGCGGATATGATTGTCGAGGACGCGCAGCGTGAAGACGTAGCCGACGACCGCGACAAGAACATCCACCATGAACAGGAGATCGATTGCAAAAGCGTGCCAGCGCATGATGTCGAATCGATACGGTTGTTCCAGCCCGGCAAGGATCGAACCCAGTGTGGAGCACAGATAGACGAACATCAGCGGCAGGAAGAAGCCTTTGACGATCCAGCTCCGCACGTGCTGGCGTATCTGCTCGGTCCTTTGCGGCACGGCGCCGCTGAGGACGAATGCACCGATTTCGGCATATGAATCTTCCGGATCGGTCTGCCGGCGGTCGACATAAACAACATAAAACGGCGCGGCGACGAGCAGCGCCGGCAAGGTGTCGTAAAGCGCCGCCCAGTAGGGGGCGTAAAACCCGCGCCGGTATTCCGGTACTATCCAGTAGACTGCGGCAATGGTCGTGAGCGTGACGATGAAGCCGATAAGCTTGCGCACGACGCGCTCGACTTCAAGCACTCGCATCGGCTTCGCCTGCAATCCCGTCGAACGCCTCCGGAACGTCTGGAAATAGGCCGTGTCGACCGCGATCATCGCTGCCGCGGTAGCTGCAATGACAGTCATGGCCTGCAAATGTACAGGCCAGCTTCTGTTGACGAGCACTCCGACGGCCAGCGCAAGACCAAACAGTCCTGCAAGGCCGGTGAGGGGCGCGGTCGCGGATTTCGGTTGGAGCGTCAAGCTGCTACTCCCGTTGCATGAGGGTTGATCGTCGTCGGCGGCCGCGACGGGTCACGTAGTGTGCCCACCCGCCGCCGCTGGTGCCACTTGAGCAGCCGCTACACTCCACCGCTGCCGTTGGATCCGCTGCTGCTTGTCCCGTCGTTGCCGCCGCTGGATCCGCTGCTACCGCTCGATCCGCTTGAGCCGCCGCTGCTTGTTCCGTCATTGCCGCCGCTTGAACTGCTGGTGCCACTCGAACCGCTGCTGCCGCTGGAGCCGCTGCTGCCGCTCGAACCGCTGCTGCCGCTCGAACTGCTGGTGCCGCTCGAACCACTGCTGCTGCTTGAGCCACCGATGGGCCTGTTGTTGAGGTTGTGTGGCGAGCGATGGTTGTTGGCGCCCTCGTTTGTATTTTCGCAGGTGCATTTGCGCTGATATTTGGTGCCGAAAGCACTGTGTTCATTGCTCGCCTTCTTGCAGACCAACCTACGGCAAATCAAATTCGCTTCGGTCGTCTCGGGGGTAAGGCCGGTGATCACTATTGCGGTTGTCGTGGCCGCCATGGCCATGATCGAGAACCGGAGTAAATTCCGAAAATTTTGCATAGATACCTCGCTTTCTGACGCCTCGCTTCTCGGGCTCGCGCCCAAGCTTCCTGATTGTCGAGCGGGTATTTGCAACAAGGCCGCATACGGATCGCTTACGCCTCAGCGGTCGGGCTCAGGGCGGCGAAAAAAGTTGAACAAAGCGCAGACAATGCTGCCGCATTGCGGTATTTCGACCAGAAAAAAGGAAGATGCACTTTGGGGGAAACGGAAAATGTCGAAACGGCTTAGACTGGTGCTGGGAACGGCCGGCGCAATTGCCGTCGCCATTGTCTGGGGGATCATCGCCACGTTAATGGGTGTGCCATCGATTCTGATCACTGTAGGAGCGGTCGCGATCGGCGCGGGCATCTACAACTATGTCGATCGAAGCCGAAGCTGATCCGGTTATCAGGCTACGGGCATAACGCAAAAATCCCACCGTCGCAGACTGTCTGCGGCAATGCTCAGTGTACGAAAATTACCAACGACAGCGGTCTGTGGAACGAGTGGCCTGCCGAAGCTATTGTGGTGTCGGTCCGAGACACCCCCGCCTCGGGTCATTGGCTCACCCAGCCGAGTGGTCCGCTGCTACCCAATGGCAGCGGACCTTCATCCGGAGGACAGACCCGGAAGACGGATTGTGCCGAATCGAGGGAGAACGATGGTCGTTGACGAGATTGCCGCGCGGCGCCTGAAAATTCTGCTCGAGCAATACATGGAGACCAGGAAGAGGCGCCACGATGCGGTTTCCACCGCAGCGGCTGAGATCGCGATCAGGGCTGTCATGCCGAATTGCCCGGCCTCCGGAAAAGTCCTGGACGACATGATTGCGGCATGTGCGTTCGAACACGGGCTGGGGGTGCTGTTCGATCGACCTGACGCATGAAGGCCTAAATGCCATGAATCCCAACGCCAAAATCGCACGTTGCTGTCGTGCACAAATCCGACGCTGTTCCTGAGGCGCTCGCGACTAATGCGCATCGCGTCGATCGGCCTCATGCGATGCGCTGTAAGTGCCTGTTTTTGTGCATGTCGTTGCCGCAAAACCGCTGCACAGTTTTGCGCGACATGCATTAGAGAAACCGACCGACCGGAGCAGCCATGCCGAGATATTTTTTCCATTTCCGAAACAATGAGGGCCGCTTGACGGAAGATTTCGAGGGTCAGGAGTTGGACGGTTTGTCCGCGGCTCAGGATAACGCAATGGCCTCGGCCAAGGAAATCCTGGCCGAGGGCCTGCTCAGCGGCAGCCCGGTCCTGACAGGTCTTTCCTTCGAAATCTGCGACGAGAACCGAAAGCTGCTTTTCCGATTTCCATTCTCGGAAGCTGCCGAAAAGGCCGGCACTCGGCCGTGATTGGCCAAAAGCCCCGCGATGCGGGCGAGCTTTGATCGAGCCTGGCTGAAAAACCGCATGTCGCGGCAAGACGGTCGTTAGTGCAAATCAGCACCGTAGCCAAATTAGTAGCATAGCTGCCGGCACAAAGCAAGAACAAATATGGCTTGCCTTGCCTACGGGGCATTACTTATGTCCCTGCGTGTGCCGGCCCGGGCTATCGTGCGTTTCAGGAACTCGAGGGCAGGCACGGATAGGGGCGCCAAGCGACGTTGCCATTTCCAACCAGTATGTCGATTTGTCGGGCCGGGTGTTCGTCAACTTACCGAAACGTCTTCGCAGGATGCTGTGATCAGGAGTTCCTTTCTCCCGCGGTTGCGTTTACAGGACGCTCAGGACAGTGTCGTTTGCGCGCCAGCTACTAGACCGAGTTAGGCCGGGCGCACAGTCCCCTCCGTCAAGGAAACCAGTCCGGCGCCGTTTTTGGAGAACAATGATTTGTGGTGGTCAAATAAGCAAAAGAGATTCAAGGGAACGTGGGACGACCGACTGGACGGCCTATTCTCAGCAGAGGTCGACTACGCCGGGAAATCCATTCTCGATGTTGGCTGCAACATGGGTATTGTCGCCTATGAGATATCCAAGCTAGGACCGAGTTCGATCCATGGGATCGACATTCTCAAGCCGCATATCGAGACGGCCAGGATGATCTTCCTGGGTTGTCCGGTCCAAAGCCAGTTCGATTGTCTCGATCTTGGCAGCCGGAAGCTGCAAAATGTTCTCAAACCGCAGTACGACATCGTCATGCTGCTGGCGGTCTACCATCACATGCAGTGGAGCCTCGGCGCGGATAAGGCGCGACGCGTGCTGTGCGATATCGCCGGGCGTGCTCAAACGATCGTTGCCCGCGTCCCTCCTGGCAAGGATAAGGAGATGATCGCGGTGCTTTCGGATGTGGGCTTTTCAATCAAAAGCAATCACACATCGCCTCTTGGAAGCCATCTCATGGTCCTCGCGAAACACTGACCGGGCATAGCGCGGCCGACGGCGAATGGCGCAAGAGCCGCGTGGCTGGGATCCGCTATGCTCGGACGCGAGGGACCGACAGTCATAAGCCGATGACGTGCAAGGATCCGGTTCGGCATTGACTGCGGTCGGGAACGAAGCCACAGACAGGTGATCGAAACCGTCTCGTGCTTCAAGACAACACGAAGACCGGACGGGATCGCAACGGGCGGCGACAAGATGATTGCAAAGAAACGAGTGTCAACGGTCCCGGCATATCCGCTGATCAAGCGTCTGATTGGCGAAAATCTGCCGCCGCACAAGATGCTGTATGTGACAGGTTTGCTGTGCTCGATCGCTGCTGCTGCCGCGGTCGGCGCGACGGCCTGGATCATGAAAGTCATGATCAACACCATCTATGTCGAGCGAGATGCTGCCGCTGTATCGGGTATCAGCGTCGTCATCATCGGCATTTTCCTGGTCAAGGGCATAGCTGCCTACTGCCAGACCGTCACAACGGGAAAGATTCGCCGGGCTATCGTTTCGGACCTGCAAAACCGGCAATTTTCTCGAATGGTGCGTTTCGACATCAGCCGTTTCGCGAACCAGCATCCGGCAAAATTCATCTCCAAAATCATGTTCAACGCGCGCGCCGGGGCGACCGTTATTCTCACCCTCACGAGCAGCGCCGTCTCTGATCTGCTGACCCTGATTGCGTTGGCCAGCGTCATGGTCAAGCAGGACCCGGTGATGTCGCTGATATCCGTGGCGGTTCTGCCGATGCTGTTCCTGTCAGTCGGCGCGATAACCAGGAAGCTCAAGGCGCTGGCGAGGGGCGAGACGGAATTGGCCGCGCAGGTCCAGTCGATCGGCACGGAAGCCGTCGAAGGCATCCGCACCATCAAGTCCTTCCAGCTCGAGGACAAGGCCGTCGCCAGCTTTGCAAAGGCCGTCCGCAAGATGGAAAGACGTGGCATCCAGATCAACCGGACGTCAGCATTGATGAGCCCATTGATGGAGACCGGCGGCGGCGTGATCATCGGGCTTTTCGTTATGTACGCCAGCTGGCAGACCCTCGGCAACGGCAAGACGCCCGGCGAATTCATGGCCTTCATTACCGCGTTCCTGCTTGCCTATGAGCCTGCCAAGCGGTTGGCCCGGGTCAATGTCGACATTCAGAAGCAAATGGTCGCCGTCGAGCAGATGTATGACTTGATCGACACGCCCGAGCAGCGGCGACTCGCGATTGCGGGCGAGCGTCTGACCGACGTCGATGGTGGTATCCGCTTTGAAGATGTGGCCTTTTCCTATGACGGCAACAGCCCCGCGCTCGAGGGTGTTTCCTTCGACGTGCGACCTCGTGAGAAGCTGGCGATCGTCGGCCGCTCCGGCGCCGGCAAGACCACCATCGTCAATCTGATCCTGCGTCTGATGGAGCCGGACAAGGGCAGGATCCTGATCGACGGAAAGGACATTTCGAAGATCAGCCTGGCCGACGTTCGCGATAACATCGCACTGGTATCCCAGGACGTCTTCCTGTTCGAAGGCTCGATTCGCGACAACATTCGCGACGGCCGCCCGAATGCCACGGATCAGGAAATCGAGTCCGCTGCGAACCTCGCCCGGGTCACCAGCTTTGCTTCGGCGCTCGAAAACGGGCTCGACACGCTTGTCGGGCCAAGCGGCACCAACCTGTCCGGCGGCCAGAAACAACGCGTTGCCATCGCGCGCGCCCTGCTCAAGAATGCTGCGGTAATCGTCTATGACGAAGCGACATCCGCGCTTGACGGTGAAAACGAACGGGCGGTTATGGAGGCAGCCTTCGACAACACATTTCAGCGCACAGTGATCTGCATTGCGCACAGGCTGTCTACAATCAAGGCGGCCGATCGTATTCTCGTGTTTGACGCCGGACAGCTTGTCGATGCTGGAACGCATGACCAGCTTGCCAAGCACAGCGAGATATATCGTTCGATATTCCACCTGGAGACGCCCGATCCGATGGTCGAAAGCGGCAAAAAGCTGCGGCAGAGCGTATTGCGCTGAAGGCCGATGACCAGCTTTTATCACGGTTCCTATGTCCGGTATGTGATTGGTGGACTGGGCCTTCAGGTGCGCCGGTACAAAAAGGCGGTGCGCGGGTTGTTTTCCGGTCGCAAGCAGCCTCGTTCCATTCTTGAGCTGCAGGCCAAGGTTGCGGCCCTGATTGTGCGCAGGGACTGGAAAGGCCTTGAAGCCGGTACCAATGAGATGGCTGTCACGGCCGATCATAATCGCGACCCCGAGCTGATGCAGAAGGCGGGCCAGGCGTTCGAACGCCTTGGCAACTTTGCGCGGGCAGCTGAGCTTCGGCTTTCCGCTCGCCGGCTGCGGAAAGGGAAAGGCGCCAACGAGTGGACCGGCGAGAATCTCGGATCGGATACACTGCTGATCGATCTTGTGGAGGATGACCCGCGCAGCCTTGGCCGGGTTATCCGCCACGCGCGACTGGCCGGCGCTGCCGCTGCCTATGCGCAAAGCGCAACAATCCGGGTCGAGCCGCGCCTGGTATCAATTCTGCAGCGAACGTTCCCGAAGGCGACCGTGGTCCCGGCGCAGCGGGATGTGGTCGGCGACAAACACGCGACTTTCGAAGATCTCGCCTGGGTGTTCGGACGCGACGCCGAAAGGCTTGCTGCCGACTTCGTACCGCTGCAGGCAGATCCTGAACTCGTCGAGACATTCCGCAAGCGCTATCGCTCGATGACGGATCTGCCGCTGGCAGGTCTCTCCTGGGGCAGCAAATCCCACACCAAGGACGTGCCTGATTTTTCTGAATGGGCACGGTTCATCGCCCAGACACAAGCGACATTCGTTTCGCTCCAGTACGGACAGATCAAGCCGGCGTTGCGGCGCCTTCGCAACGGCAACGGCGCGCGTCTGATCTTTGACAACAGCGTCGACCAGATGGTCGACATGGACCGTTTCGCCGCACAGGTCGCTGCACTCGATGCTGTCGTGACGATCAGCAATACGGCGGCCCATCTTGCGGGAGCCCTTGGCGTGCCGACTGTTTTCCTCATCGACGACAATTTTCAGACGGCATGGCCAGTGACCGGCGACCGGACACCCTGGTATCCGAAGGGCATTGTCATTCGCAAGGAGGGGCGCCCTTGGTCGCTGGTGCTCGACGAGGCTGGCCGGCGGCTCTCGTCGATCCTGACGACGCTTTCCGACGCTCCCCGGGGACGATAGAACATCGCCGTGCAGAACAGACGAACCATCCTTCAGAAGGCAAAAACCGCCGATCTGCGCCCGCAGGGCGCCGTCGGCAAGCGGCTGCAGAAGGTCCTCGAGCGGGCAAAGGAACTTCTTAGACGTCCCTCGCGCCACGCCGACGAAAGCGCCGAACGGCATATGAGGCTGATGGAGGAAAGCGTGCAGCGTGGTGATTGGCAAACTGCTCGCGACCATGCACTGGCGCTTGGGGTGCTTGGTGAGCAGCTTGGCGATCTCGGCCTGATCAAGAAAGCGGGGCGTGGACTGAGGCGTCTCGACGGAGGAAATCGCATCTGGCAGTTGATGGCGGCGAGCAAGCAGCTGCGCGGCAGGCCCGATTGGGATGGCAGTGATCTTGCGGGTCGCACGCTTCTCGTCGATCGTCGCGAAGGCGACCTGGCGATCTTTTTCCAGTTCGCGTCTTTGCTTGGTCCAGCAGCTGTGGCTGCTGGTCGATGCATTGTCTTCGTCGAGCCGCGACTGGCACCGCTTTATCGCAGAACATATCCTGCGCTTGATGTCAGGATTGAAGGGGAAGAGGACATGGCGGCAGTGGACGCCGATGTCGTTGCCGGTTTCGAGACACTCGCAAAGCATTTCTGGCCGGACGACCCGGCGGCACGCGCGCCCTTCGTTCCGCTGGAGCCGGACCGCCGACTGGTTGCCGAGCTGCGCGGCACCTATCTCGATGGCGGCCCAGGTCCCCTGATCGGATTTGCCTGGGGAAGCCTGAACAAGAGCAAGGATCTGCCGGCTCTGGACGATTGGCGGACGCTGTTCAGCAGCCTGCCGGGGCGCCTGGTCAGCTTGCAATATGGCGATGTCGGGCCGGCCCTCTCCGAGTTCGAGCGCCACGCTCCGGGGCGCATCATCCATGACGCTTCAGTCGACCAGTTGACGGACATGGACCGCTTTGCCGCCCAAATTGCGGCGCTCGACGCGGTGGTCACGATCAGCAATACCGGCGCCAACCTCGCCGGAGCGCTCGGCGTGCCGACGATTGTCATGCTCGACGATGGATTTCGGCTGTCCTGGCCTGCTTTCGGTGAGACCGTCGCCGCATATCCGAGCGTTCGACTGGTCCGAAAAGGCGGCCGAGCCTGGGCGTCGGCAGTCCAGGAAGCAGGCGGACGGGTCATGCAAATCATCGGCGGAGCTGGCGATGGAGGGTAGCCAACTTCTCGGCCGGTTGCGCCGCGCTGTCGCGCTTGCAGGCTACAGATACAAGGTCTGGTTCCGACGTCACCGGCGGCAGCTCTTCCTTCGCTGGCGCGACGGCGACATTGCCGATCAGATGGCGGATTATCGGCGAAGCGTCGAGTCCCGCGATTGGCCAGCGGCACTGCCGAAAGCCCTGGCTCTTGGATCCATTGCGAAGTCGAGGGGCGAGGTCCACCTGATCGACGAGCTCAGCAAGGCGCTGATGCGGATGGGCGCCTATGGCCCAGCCGCCGAACTCAGGATCGCCCGACGCCACATCGTCAACGGCCGCGTCGATGGCGAGTGGCTGGGCCAGGATATTTCGGGCCAGACACTGCTGGTCGATCTGATGGAAACCGAAAAGCAGGGTCTGGCCACCGCGATCCATCATGCGAGTTCCGTCGGCTGTGCGTTGGGGCGCGCCGCCCGTTCGATCGTCCTGGTCGAGCGCCGCCTGGTACCGCTCTTTCAGCGCACTTTTCCGACCGCCGATGTGCGGCCGGTCGGCGCTGACGGCAAGGCTGCCTATGGCGAGGCGCAGGCCTTCGCCGGCGTCCAGCATCTGACTGCCGTTTTCGAGACCGACGAGGCGACGATCCGCGAGCATTTCGTGCCGCTTAAGCCGGATCCGGCCCGGGTCGCTGAACTTCGCGCCCGCTACCGGCATGAACGACGGCCGTTGGTCGGTATCGCATGGGGCAGCTCCAATCCCGGCAAAGACCTGCCGCCGCTAGCCGCCTGGCGAAACCTGATCGGCCGACCGGACCTCCGGTTCGTCTCGCTGCAGTACGGCCAGATCCAGACCGATCTGAAGGTCCTGACCGACGGTGAGCCGGAGCGCATTCTTCATGACAGATCGGTCGATCAGCTCGTCGACATGGACCTTTTCGCCGCGCAGGTTGCCGCGATGGACGCCGTGGTGACCATCAGCAATACCGGAGCGCATCTGGCGGGCGCGCTCGGCATCCCCTCGATTTTCATTCTGGGCGACGGCTTCAAGCGCTCCTGGCCGGTCGAGGGCGACCGCACGCCCTACTATCCATCGGCCGTGCTGGTCTCGAAACGGGAACGCCCCTGGTCCGTGGTGATGGGCGAGGCTGAGGCCATCCTGGCGCCATGGCTCACAAAAGTGAGTGGCTAATGCCTGTCGTCCGAAAGGGTGTCACTGAAGACGCTTCGACGCGATCCGCATTAAGGGTTCGGCCGACGGATCGCGGAATGGAGCGCCCGTGTCGAACAGTCGTCGCAACAGGCCAAAAAACATAAGGCATTCCGAACCGGGATATAGTAAAGGCCAATTCGCCCCGCAGAGGATCGCAATTCTTGCTGGCATTTCTGCCTTGTGTTCGAATTAGCCGTAGGCTTAGGCGCCCAGTAATGGGGTTGGTCTGGCCGGCAGCGGTTCGGGCGCCAGCTCTGATAATCTAAAGGAGGTCTCTCCCATGTCCTTTCTAAAATTTTTCCAGGCCAAAGCGCCGCCTCTTCCTCTTATCGTATCCTTTCCAAAATCGGGGCGCACGTGGCTACGTGTCATGCTGGACGATCTCGGAGTTGAAGTTCAATACATTCACGACGGAACCGACCACAAGTTACTTCGACCGAAATCGAGCCTCAAGGAGAATAAATCTCGGTATAAAAAGAGAAGAACAATAATGCTTGTTCGCGATCCAAGAGATACGGTGGTCTCAGGGTACTTTCAGGTTCAGAAGCGCCACATGCTTCCAGCGGGATCGTTCAGTGATTTTATCAGAAGCGACAATCATGGGATTGAAAAGATCATCAGATTCAATCTGCATTGGTTCGCGGCCATGCCCCGGATGCGCGAAATCCGGTATCTTCAATATGAAGATATGCATCGGGATACCGCTGGTGTCCTTCGCGCGATCCTTGGATTCCTGAACCAGCAGGCTGACGATCGGACGCTTGTCGAGGTGGCGAACAACCGAACGTTCGACAAGATGAAAGTGAGTGAATCGACTGGTGATCTGTCCGATCGATACGGCAAGATATTACAGCCGCGCGATGCGAATGATCCCGAAAGCTTCAAGGTGCGCAAGGGCAAGATAGGCGGTTACGGCGAATATCTTTCCGAGGACGATGTGGCCTATTGTGACGAGCAGTTGGCTAAGTTCGAATATTGGGAGAAGCTGGACAAGGTTTTTAGCACGAACGGCTTGTGCTACGCTCGCGTCGATAACCGCGCCCGGGTCGCCTTGGGTTAGGGAGCATTGCCGACATGGTGATGCGGACCGGATTCATTTGCGGCTGCGGCCATAGCGGGACGACGTTGATTGCGACGATCCTTGCGTCGCATCCCGACGTCTACCTGCCGCTCCAGGAAACCAACATTTTCTTCAAGTGGACGCCACTGGCCATGTTCCGCTTCTGGAAACTGAAGCGGGCGGCGCTCGATGCTGGAAAGAACGTGCTGCTTGAAAAGACACCGCGGCATATCCGCCGTGTCGCCCGCATTCGCCGGCTCGTGCCCGGCGCGCGTTTCGTCATGCCGGTGCGAGATGGACGCGACGTCGTAGCGTCCCTGATCAAACGACTTGGCGACCCAACGGAGGCTCTCGACCGCTGGATCAACGACAATGCGCTGGTTCTTGCGGAACGGGGAAAGCCGGATGTGCTGATCTATCGCTATGAGGACCTGGTCGAGAATCCGGCCAAAGTCGTCGAGCAGATATGCGGCTTTCTCGATGTAACCTTCAGGCCGGATCTCCTCGACTATCACAAGAACCCGCAGCAGTGGTTCAAGCCGACCGACGCCAGCGGCGAGACGCCACATGCGGTGCTCCGGAACCAACAGGTCAATCAGCCGATCTATGACGGGAGCGGAAGATGGCGCTCCGAACTTGGAAACGCCGAGCTACAGGACCTGGTACAGGGACGAGGTGCCCAGCTTATGAAAGCATTCGGTTATGCATGATCTCGGCTCGGCATCTGCTTGAACTGCCGTCTACCAATCAATTTTGTCGATCAAACCCGTTTTGAACAGGCTGTGAGCTCCTTCGTACAGCATTGACTGTTCGCTCATCGCGCTGAGAGCGGCTTTACCGCTCGATACCTCATGATACTGGCGATATTTGGAAGCGCCGTTCCAATACTGACCTTCCGCCACCGCGACCTGCGCCTTGTCGTTGAAATCGGCGAAGAACTTGAAATGAAGCAGGCCAGCCAATCCCTTTATATAGTTTCGCCAGTAGGGCAGCGGTGAGTGAATCGACGTAAAAATCGTCTGGCGATCAACATATATCAGAGGAAACTTGGTCAACTTGTGCTGCCTGGCGAAAAGCCGGGTTCTCGGGCCGCCTGTGATCTTGAGATGCCGGGGGCTCCTCGTCACCTCATAGCCGCTGCCGTCGAAATGGTCCGCAACTTGCCATGGCGGCACGATGGGATCGAAGGGTACGTCCCAGATGTTTCCGCTCGGATACATGTCGATCATCGGCGCCAGCAGGCGTGTCATTCCGCGCCGCTTGAGCCAGTCGGCCATCGCACCGAGCGGATGCTGATCCATGCCGTCATAGACAAGATATTCGTCCGCATCCACGGTCAGATACCAGCGAGGCTGACCATAGATCTGCACAATCCGCTGCCGCCAAAGGTTTCCCAGGTCCGACTGCGAATAGGTGACCGGCGAGCTGAATAGATCGACATCTGGCTGCTCGGCCAGAAGCTCAGCTGTGCCGTCGGTCGAGCGATCATCGAGGACGGCGAATCTGGTGACGCCGAGTTCGCGATAGTGCTTCAGGAACGGGGGTAGCCTGTCCGCCTCGTTGCGGATGACGAGGATCAAAGGCAGGTCATTCGCGTTAAGGGGCGTTATCGGCCGCAGCGATGACACTTCTGCCCGTCTTCCGAAGGTGTGTCTCAGCCGATATATGGCGGTGTCGGTAATCGTCCGGCGGACAATGGCGGGCCAGGTTGCTTTGCTCAAGCCATCGATTCCCCTCATGGCGGTCACCGGCTGGAGCTGGCGCTGATCCGCTGTTTGCAGTTAATTTCTACATGCAGCACCGTTAGGCAAATCGCAAGCAGTTGCGGACAATCGACACAGGCCTGTTCTGAGTTCCGGCGGGGAAGCTTTCCAAGTGTTGCCGATGCGAGCTGGCCTCTATAGACATCGTCAGATGGCAACAAGGCCGGAGCCCAGACCCTATGTACGCCGGCATTCGTGGCACCGAAATTCAATTCGACAGGCCGATCCTGTTCGTGCGCCAGCGTTATGCGCCTTTTGGCGGAGGCGAGATCATGCTGGAAAACATCATGGCCGCATTCGCCGCGCGTCAGCGGCCGGTGGCCGTGCTCTCCGGCGACTGGCCGCGCTATGAAGGCATAGAATTCATCCATTGTGCCGGCCGCCGCTTTCCGCGTTCGCTGCGGGCGGCGTCCTTTGCTCAAGCTGCCTGCCGCAAGATCGCCGAGATGCCGCCGGCGCTGGTGCAGAGCAACGATCGCCTCCCGTGCTGCGATGTCTTCCGGGCCGGGGAGGGCGTTCATGCCGCCTATCTTGCCGAGCGGCGGCGTTTCGAGACGCGGCTTGGCAGGGCGGCAATGGCGCTGAGCCCCTTTCACCGCCAGACGCTGCGCCTTGAACGTGCAACCTACGCCAGCCCGAGGCTCAAAGCTGTCATTGCCATTTCGAAGATGGTGGCAGAGGACATTGTCCGTCACTACGATTATCCGGCGGAAAATGTGCACCACATTCCCAACGGGGTGGATCTCGACCGCTTCAACCCGCAGCTTCGCCAGCAGCATCGGGCGACAATCCGCGCGCGGCTCGACGTCGACGAAAACAGGCCGGTCGTCCTGTTTGTCGGCTCGGGCTTTGCGCGAAAAGGACTGCTTGCACTGATGAAGGCGGCCGCCAGGCTCGATGGCGAGCCTGAATTGTGGGTCATCGGCCATGATTCGCGCGCCGACGCTTTCAGGCAGGCCGGTGACAGGCTCGGTCTCGGCGCACGGCTCAAGATGCTGGGGCCGCAGAAAGACATGCTGCCGTGGTACGGCGCGGCCGATATTGCCGTGCTGCCTTCCATCTATGATCCTTTCGGCACAGTGGTCATCGAAGCGATGGCCAGCGGCTTGCCCGCCGTGGTAAGCACCGGCTGTGGAGCGCGCGAGCTTGTCGAGCGGTTCGAGCCGACGCTCGTTTGCGATGCGGCCAGCGAAAGCGACCTCGCTGCAGCGCTCGCGCACGCGCTGCAGTTGTCGTCACGACCTGACACCGCAGCCCGGGTGAGAGCGGCGGCCGAACACTATGATTTCAATGTCATGATCAAGCGAATGATGGCGCTTTATGAAAGCCTTGATCTGAAATGATTTTCGACTTTGTTGAATTAGGTTAGTACCCTCAGTGTGCTAACGGGCCGGGAGCCGATGCTGCAGATGCATTCGAATGACAGTGGCAGCTTTGATGCCGGAGCATTCTGACCGTGCCGGCGCTCTCGGTCATTATCATCACCCGCAACGAGGAGGCGTCCATCGCGCAATGCCTTCAGTCGGTCCATTTTGCCGATGAGATCGTCGTTCTCGACAACAACAGCAGCGACAGAACCAGGGAGATTGCCGGTGCTCTGGGGGCAAAGGTTCTGATGACCGTCGATTGGCCCGGTTTTGGCGCGCAAAAAAACCGTGCGCTGGCCGCGGCAACGGGGGATTGGATCCTGTCGCTGGATGCCGATGAGTGGGTGGAGGCGCCGCTCGGCGCGGAAATAAGGGCCGCAATCGCCGACCCAAAAGCCAATGACGGCTTCGAAATACCGAGAAGATCGCGCTTTTGCGGGCACATTGTCCGCCATAGCGGCTGGTCGCCCGATCTGGTGCTCAGGCTCTTCCGTCGCCGCTCCGGGCGGTTCAGCGACGACACCGTGCACGAGAAGGTATTGGTGAACGGGAAGGTCAGCCGATTGTCCCAGCCGATCGAGCACGATTCCATTACCGACTTGGCAGATGCCCACGACAAGATCGGCCGGTACGCAGAAGCGTCCGCCGCGCAACTGCTTGCCGAGGGCAAAAAAAGCTCGATAGGCAAGGCGGTCTTGCGCTCGGTCTGGGCCTATGTGCGCAGCTATATTTTCCGGCTGGGATTTCTGGACGGTTCCATTGGTGCGATGGTGGCCGCGTATTCGGCCAGCTACACCTATCAGAAATGGGCTCGTGTCGCATTGGGAATGCGAGGCCAGGTCCACCCAAAAACGCAAGGCTGAGGCCAGGACAAATCTGTGAGAAACCGGCTTGGTTGACCGCAATTGTTGCCGAGCCATCGCCAACTAGTTAGTGTACGACCGTAAAAATCGAAAGCCAGGGTAGTGAATATGACTGATGCGTTTAGGGTATTTATCGGATGGGACAGTCGTGAGCCGATCGCGTACGACGTCGCGCGACACTCGCTGCTCAAACATGCGTCGGCGCCTGTCTCCGTCATTCCGATCAAACAGGACGAGATGCGTGCCCGCGGGCTATATTGGCGGGAAAAAGACCCGCTCGCCTCAACGGAGTTCACCTACACGCGCTTCCTCACGCCCTTTCTCGCCGACTACACGGGTTGGGCCCTGTTTTGCGATTGCGATTTCCTGTGGCTTGGTGACGTCGCAGGCCTGCTGAAATATACGGACTCAGACAAGGCGGTCTATTGCGTCCAGCATGACTATACGCCGAAGGCCACAACCAAGATGGATGGTGTGGTCCAGACGTCCTATCCTCGGAAAAACTGGTCGTCGCTGATGCTGTTCAACTGCGCGCATCCTTCGGTCAGATCGCTCACGCCAGAGGTCGTGAATCAGGAAAGTGGCGCCTATCTTCACCGAATGCAGTGGGTTGCCGACAAAGATTTGGGCTCATTGCCGGTAGAGTGGAATTGGCTCGAAGGTTGGAATGAAAAGCCTGCGGTCGGCACACCTAAGGCGGTCCACTATACCAGCGGCGGCCCGTGGTTTGCCGAATGGCAGAATGTCGACTACGCCGATTTGTGGATAGCAGAACGCGACGAGTTCCTGGCTTCCGATCAAGCGGAATCTTCTCAGAGCGCCGTTCGATAAGAACATCGTGTTTGGCAGGTGACCTGGGCGCTTCCGAAAGTGGCATTGATTTTCGTGTCGCCAAGGGCGCAGCAACCAGCCGTCAGGTGCTGGGCGTCGACAACGTGTTGCCGCCGGGGGGCGGGACCGGAGCAGATTGCGCCTACGAATCTGGCGGCACCGGCCGGGTAACCATGCCGCGCTGAGATAAGGTTCAGCTCGCGCCAATATGATCGGTTTGGAGTCCGTCAGCTCTTTCATCGGCCTAGCCGGCACGCGAAAGTCGACCATGCCGTCACTGCGAAGACGCCTCGATCGTTTCCTGGAGAACCGCGGGCCTAAAATACCGCGGCTGCAGCTGAACCATGTCGAGCGCCTGACGCTGGTCCGTCGCCATGGTGATTTTTCCCTTGCCTATTCGACCGCCGTGCAGAGGGGGCTTCACTACTTCGGCGATGCCCAGGGCTACATCGCTTACGGCAGCAAAACGCGACATCATTTCGCGCTCGGTGATCCAGTGGCTGCCCCGGCCGATCGGCGCGACTATATCCGACGTTTCATCGAGGTTGCCGGCAGCCCGTGGTTCGTGCAGATCGGCGACCAGACGGCGCGCGTGCTTGCCGGGCTTGGCTATCAGGTCAACCGCCTCGGCGTCGATACCAGGCTTGTCCTGCCCGGACACGACTTTTCCGGAAAGCGCAATGAGACAGTGCGCTATTCCGAACGCTGGCTCTTGAAGAAGGGTTTTTCCTTCGCTGAGGACAACGGGACTGTCTTCCTCGACGAGATTGCCAGGCTCTCCCAAAATTGGCGGGCCGACCGCATTGTCAAGCGCTGGGAGATGAGATTTCTCAACAGGCCCTTTGCCGATCACCTTGGCGTCGATATGCGCCGTTTCGTCCTGCACGGTCCGGATGGGGAACTCGTGGCCTTGCTGGATTTCGATCCGCTGTTCAGCGACGGCAAGGTCATCGGCTACACCACCTCGTTCAAGCGCAAGCACATCGATGCCTCGGCGCATGCCGAGATCGGCCTGACCAAATTCGCGGTTGACCGCTTTCGCGATGAAGGTGTTTCCGTCGTCACCCTAGGCCTGTCGCCGCTTGTCGAAATCGGACCTAGCGGGTTTGCCGAAAGCGATTTCTGGCGGCACGCCTTCCAGCGTGCCTATGACTCGCCCTGGGTCAATCGCACCCGCTTCAATCTGCAGGGGCAGGCGGCCTTCAAGCGCCGGTTCCATGGTGTCGAAGAGCCGACCTATCTTGCCTTTCGCAAGGGGACCTTTTTCGAAGCGCTTTCTCTGCTCCGGCTGATCAGGGCCGTCTAGTGCCTGGTGGCTGAGCGCTCGTCGCCTCCTGGTATGGTTGACCTCACACCGGTCAGGCTTGGTTGTTTAGGTGGGAAAGGAATGCCGCGGCGGGAAGCAAAGGACCGGCTGCGAACCGCCGGCCTATTCTGCGGCGTCCCCCAGTCCCGCCGGGGCACGTTTGGCAGCCTGAGAACGGCTTCGCGTCAGCGCCAAGGGGTCGGATTCACGGTTGCTGCAGCGTACCGCCGGGAATTACGAGGGTACCCTGGCCTGGCCTTGAGTATCTGAAGCCTATGAAGAACAAAGCAACGATGATCAAACAAATGACGATGACCGCGACGACGCTGCCAGGATGGTGTCCGGTATCTGGCGGTTGGACCATTGCCTTCCCGTATGGCTATCGCCGCGGACCTTCTTCATCTTCCAACCGAGCATGACGACTGTCAATGGGTACGGGAGTTGCGCCCGCCATCCAATCAGCTGCGAAGCGTTGAAGGGCGGCGATCCACCGCGGCTTAGTCAGGCCGGAAACAGGAATGCAGCAGCGGGATCGAAAAAGACCTGCCGGCTGCAGGGCCACACATCCTGCGATTGCATGGCGGCGGAGGTCGGCCTGATGTCAACCTCCTGTCCAGCGGCGATGCGCGCGACGATCCGCCGGCGCTCGCCGTAAAATGCGATGTCGACGATCTCGACATTCAGTTCCGCGCTCGCCGGGCTCCGCTCCATGCTAAAGGCTTCGGGCCGGATCATCAGCCTGGTCTTCTGGCCCTTGCCGAACGTGCCGTTGGCCCTGACTCCGGATATGACCGAACCGTCTGTCATGCGGATCGTTGTCGTGCCGTTGGTGGTGCCGAGATGTTCGGCGGCGAGGAAATTCGAATTGCCGATGAAGCCGGCGACGAAATCGGTCGCCGGCCTGAGATAGAGATCCTCGCCGGTGCCGGTCTGCTCGATGCGGCCATCCTTGAACAGGGCGATTCGGTCCGACAGATGCAGCGCCTCTTCCTGATCGTGGGTGACGTAGAGAATGGTGACGCCCGTCTGGCGATGGATGCGGCGGATTTCGCCCTGGATTTCCTCGCGCAGCTTCTTGTCGAGCGCCGACAATGGCTCGTCCATCAAAAGGATCGGAGGATCGTAGGCCAGCGCCCGGGCCAGCGCGACCCGCTGCTGCTGGCCGCCCGACAGCGCACCGGGTAAGCGTCCGGCAAAGCTTTCGAGCCGCACCAGGGCCAGCATGTCGGCGACCTTTTTCTTCACCTCGGCGTCCGGCCGGCGGCGAACCCGCAGCGGAAAAGCGACGTTTTCGGCCACCGTCAGATGCGGAAACAGCGTGTAGCGCTGGAAGACCATGCCGATGTTGCGCTTGTGCGGGGGCACCGCAAGCAGCGACTTTCCTTCCAGCAAGACATCGCCGGAAGTCGGGTCCTGAAAGCCGGCGATCGCGTAGAGCGTCGTCGATTTTCCCGAACCGGAGGGCCCGAGGAAGGTCAGGAACTCGCCCCTGGGAATGTCCAGCGTGACGTCGTGCACGGCGACGATCGCCCCGAACGCCTTGCGCAGATTGCGGATGGAGAGGAAAGGGTGGGTCATGTCCGGAACTTTCGCTGCAGCAGCGCCGTCATCACCATCAGGGCAAGCGTCAGCCCGACCAGCAGGCTGGAGGCAGCGGCGATCACCGGACTGAGGTCCGACCGCAGACTGCCCCAGATCTTGACGGGCAAGGTTTGCAAGCTCGGGCTGGCCATGAAGATCGCCACCACGACTTCGTCCCACGACGCGAGGAAGGAAAAGATCGCGGCGGAGAAGATGCCGATCCGGATCGACGGCAAGGTGATCCTGAGCCTGGCCTCGAGCGGGCTTGCCCCGCACACGATTGCCGCGTCCTCGATCGACTTGTCGAACCCTTCGAGCGCGGTGGCGATCGGAATGATGGCGAAGGGCAGCGCCAGCACGGTGTGGGCGATGACGAAGCCGATGGTGGTGC
The DNA here is from genome assembly GCF_040318575.1 of Mesorhizobium sp. M1088. Taxonomy (NCBI): domain Bacteria; kingdom Pseudomonadati; phylum Pseudomonadota; class Alphaproteobacteria; order Hyphomicrobiales; family Phyllobacteriaceae; genus Mesorhizobium; species Mesorhizobium sp. M1088. Next base: position 58,943 of record NZ_JAMYMO010000016.1, read on the forward strand.
CGCCGAGGCCAAGGCGAAGGAAGAAGGCGTAGATGGCGATGGCGAAGACAACGACGGGCAGCACCATCGGCGTCAGCAGCAGGCCACGCACGATCTCACGTCCGGCAAACCGTCCGCGAACCAGGGCAAAGGAGGCGAGCAGGCCGATCGCCACTGCCAGGATCGCCGTCATGGTGGCGATCCGGGCGCTGGTCAGTGCGGCGCCGAGCCAGGCCGGATCGGCAAAAAGCTCCTGGTACCATTTGAGCGTCCAGCCGGGCGGCGGAAAGGCCAGCCAGCGCGACGAGCCGAAGGAGAGCAGGACAATGAAGACCACCGGCAACAGAAGAAAGCCGGCGACCAGCGCGGTGAAGCCGAGCAGGGCAACCCGCAGTCCACCCATGCGGTCATAGTCGAGCAGCATCTCAGATGCCTCCGCTCATGCGCCTGGCACCGGCAAGGCGCAGTTGCAGCGCGTAGAGAGCCATGGTGACGACAAGCAGGATGAAGGCCGCGGCGCTGCCGAGCCCCCAGTTGAGCAGCGACTGGACCATCTGCGCGATCATTTCGGCAAGCATCATGTTCGACGTGCCGCCGAGCAGTGCCGGCGTTACGAAGTAGCCGAGCGACATGACGAAGACCATCAGGCCACCGGCGGCGACGCCGGGCAACGACAGCGGCACGAGGATGCGGCGGAACGCCTGGAAAGGGCTTGCGCCGCACAGCGACGCCGCACGCAGCGTCATCGGATCGATCGCCCGTAACGTGCCGACCAGCGGCAGGATCATGAAGGGCAGCATGATATAGACCATGCCGATGGTGACGCCGGTGAGATTGTTGATGAGCGGCAGCGGGTGGTCGATGACGCCGATGGTCATCAGCGTCCGGTTGATGACGCCGGTACGCTGCAGGAGCACCATCCAGGCATAGGTGCGGGTGAGCAGGTTCGTCCACATCGACAGAATGATGATGCCGAAGATGATCGAGGCCGGTCCCGAAGGCATGATCGCCAGCATCCAGGCGACCGGAAAGGCGACAAGGACCGTGACGATGGTGACCAACGCCGCGACCAGGAATGTGTTGAAGAACACCCGCGCATAGGTGCCGTCACCGAGCAGGGCAGCATAGTTCTGCAAGCCTGGCTCGGGCTCCGTGACACTGCGCAAAAGCAGCGCCAGCACGGGGACGACGAAGAACAGCATAATCAGAATCAGGGCCGGCAGCAGGCCATTGAGACCTGCCGGCACCCGCACCGTTCCAAAGTTCCGGCGTGTTTCGACCGACATGACAGCGACCCGGCTACGGGACGAGACGGCGCGAACCGTCTCGTCCATTGCGGTTCAGGGGCGGGCTTATTTCGCCTGCCAGGCATACCAGCGCGCGGCGATGGTGTCGCGATTGGCGGCCCAGTAGTTCATGTCGAGATTGATCTGTCCGTCGACATGAGCGTCCGGCAGCGATTTCACGGCATCGGCCGGCATCTCTGCCTTGGCCTTGGTGTTGATCGGCGCATAGCCGCTGGCTTCGGCAAATTTGGCCTGGCCGGCGGGGCTGCTCGCCGCGGCGAGGAATTTCATCGCCGTATCCTTGTTCTTGGCACCCTTCGGTACCACCAGAACGTCGGCTGCGGTCAGGTTCTGGTTCCAGGAGACGCCGACATCGGCGCCTTCCTTGTCCAGTGCGAAGACGCGGCCGTTCCACAGCTGGCCGAACGTTGCTTCGCCGGATGCGATCAATTGCTGCGACTCCGCCCCGCCGCCCCACCAGACGATGTCCGACTTGATGGTGTCGAGTTTCTTGAAGGCGCGATCGAGATCCAGCGGATAGAGCTTGTCCGCCGGAACACCATCGGCCAGCAGCGCGATCTCGATGACACCGGGCGCCGACCATTTGTAGAAGGTCCGCTTGCCCGGGAACTTCGTCAGGTCGAACATGTCGGCCCAGCCGGCCGGTTCACCCGAAACGGCGCCCTTGTTCCAGGCGAGCACGAAGGAATAGTAGAAACTGCCGACGGCATGATCGGTGGTGAAGCGCGGATCGAGGTCGGCCTTCGACACGGCCTTGAAGTCGATCGGCTCGAGCAGACCGTCCTTGGCCGCCTTGATGGCGAAATCCATCTCGACGTCGACGACGTCCCAGTTGACACTGCCGCTGTCGACCATCGCCTTCAGCTTGCCGTAGTCGGTCGGGCCGTCCTGCATGACCTTGATGCCGGATGCAGCGGTGAACGGCTCGGCCCAGGATTTGGTCTGCGCTTCCTGGGTCGTCCCGCCCCAGCTGGTGAAGACCATGTCCTCGGCCTTTGCGGCCGTCGTTGCCAGAACTGTCGTTGCAATAAATCCGGCAAGGAAGCCGGTGATGATCAGTTTCATGTCGTTCTCCTCTGTTGTTTTCGTTGGTGTCTGTTCGCGATCGGTCGTTTTCGCCTTGATCGCGCATCTCCGGCCAGCGGCGGCTACCGCATGACAAAAGGATCGGGAATTGGGTCGTCGGAGGTGCGTATCCACACCGATTTCGAACGCGTGTAGTCGCGGATCGCATCGAGGCCGCCCTCGCGGCCGAGCCCGGATTGGCCGTAGCCGCCAAACGGAACCAGCGGCGAGACCGCCCGATAGGTGTTGATCCAGACAACGCCGGCATGGATGCCGCGCGCCATGCGGTGGGCTTTTGCCAGATTGGTGGTGAACACGCCGGACGCCAGGCCGAACTTCGTGTCGTTGGCGAGCGAAAGCGCTTCAGCTTCGCTGTCGAAGGCTAGCACACAGAGCACCGGGCCGAAGAGCTCTTCGCGCACGCAGGCAAGCGTCTGATCAGGCGCGTCGATAATCGTCGGCGCGTAATAGAAGCCGTCCGCCATGCCCGCGGGGCGGATGCCGCCGGTGACCAGTTGCCCGCCCGCGGCCAGGCTTTCAGCAATGATCTTCTCTATCCATTCGCGCTGGCGCGAGGTGGCGAGCGGTCCCATTTCGATCGCGGGATCCTGCGGATCGCCAATCCTGATCGCCTCGGCCTTGCGCTTGAGCCGGTCGAGGAATTCGTCCTTCACGGAGCGCTGGACCAGCAGCCGCGAGCCGGCGACGCAGCTCTGGCCGGTGGCAGCGAAGATGCTGGCAACGACCGCGTTGGCGGCGCTGTCCAGATCGGCATCGGCAAACACCACGACCGGGCTTTTGCCGCCGAGCTCGAGCGTCGTGAAGGCGAGGTTTTCCGCCGTATTCCTGACGATCTGCCGAGCGGTCGAGGGACCGCCGGTGAAGGCGACGCGGGCGACGAGCGGATGACTGGTCAGCCGGTGACCGCAATCGTGGCCGAAGCCGGTCAGGATGTTCACGGTCCCGGCGGGAAATCCCGCCTCATGGACGAGTTCAGCGAAGGCCAGCAACGGGGCAGGGCCGTCTTCCGATGCTTTCAGAACGATGGTGCAGCCGGCCGCCAGCGCCGGCCCGAGCTTGACGGCGGACAGGAAGAGCTGCGAGTTCCACGGCACAATGGCGGCTACGACGCCGATTGGCTCCGGCCGGATGGTCACTTCCATGTCGGCCTTGTCGATGGGAACAAACGAGCCCTCGTGCTTGTCGGCCAGCCCGCCATAATAGCGGTAATAGTCGCCGACATAGGCGATCTGGGCGCGGGTCTCGCGGATGATCTTGCCGGTATCGCGCGTCTCGAGTTCCGCCAGCCGGTCGGCATTGGCGACCACCAGATCGCCGAGCCGCACCAGAACCTTGCCGCGTGCCGTTGCCGTCATTGCCGGCCACGTGCCGGAGCCAAGCGCCCGGTGAGCAGCTTCGACGGCGCGGTCGACGTCATCAGACGATGCAGCGGGCATCTTCGCCCATGGCGCGCCCGTCGAGGGATCGATGCTGTCGAAGGTCGCCGCCACTTCGACGAAGCTGCCGTCAATATAGTTCCTGAATTGAGTGGTGCTCATCGCAATCCGGCTTTCGGTTCGGAAAAGGCCGGCATCACCCTGTCGATGAAGAGCTGCAGCGATTTCTTCTTGCGCCGATGGGAAAGGCCGCTGTCGATCCAGATCGAATACTGATCGTAGCCGAGCGCTTCGTAGGCCTTCAGCCTGGCGATCACCTCGTCGGCTTCGCCAATGACCAGGTTCTGCCTGATCTTGTCAGGCGCATATTGCGGCATGGCCGCGATCTCGTCTTCGGTCAGCGCTTCCATTATGCCCTGGTGCACCGGCTTCTTGTTCTGGAACCAGGCGCCGAACTGGCAGTAGAACTGCGACAGATCCTGCGCGAGCCGGTCAGCCTCCGCTGCATCCTCGGCGACGAAAGTATGCATCAGCAGCATAATCTCCGGCCTTGGTACGTCGGGGTGGGCATTGCACGCCGCGTTGAAACGCTCCATCAGGCTGGCCACTTCGCCATCGCCGGAGGCAAGCGGCGTCACCTGGACGTTGCATTTGCTGGAAACCGCAAAGTCGTGCGAGTTCGGATCGCGTGCGGCCACCCAGATCGGCGGATAAGGCTTTTGCAGCGGCTTGGGCGACGAGGTGGTTGAAGGAAACGACCAGAACTCGCCGGCGAGTTCGAAATCACCATCCCAAAGGCCCCGGATCGTCGGCACCATCTCGCGCATACGCTGCCCGGCGACCCAGGCCTCGAGGCCTGGGAAAAGTCGCTGGTATTCGTAAGCGTAGGCGCCGCGCGCAATGCCGATGTCGAGACGGCCGCCGGTGACGACGTCGGCCATCGCTGCTTCGCCGGCAAGCTTGATCGGGTGCCAGAACGGCGCGACGATGGTTCCTGTTCCGAGCCGGATGCGCCTGGTTTTGGCGGCGAGCCAGGCGATGTTGATGAACGGGTTCGGCGAGATGGTGAATTCCATCCCGTGATGCTCGCCGATCCAGGCAGTCTCGAATCCTGCCTCTTCCGCCTGCAGAACCAGCTCCTCCAGCTCGCCGACAAGCTCGGAATGCGGCTTTGCCAGATCCGATCGCTCCATGTGCACGAAAAGCGAAAACTTCATCGGTTTCACCCGCGGCCGGAAAGAGGAATTTGAGAAGGCGAGGGCTTGGCGAGCGGCCGGACTTCGCCTTCGACCTCGTTGCCGACATAGACGCCGAATGCATCTTCCGTGCGTTCGCGCGCATAGCGGGCAAGCATCGAACGCACCGCAGGATCGGCGATCTCCAGATCGGCGATCTGCTCGATGTCGACAAGCCGCATCTGGCGATCGTCGGAATAGGACCCCTCGGCCGTTCCGCGATAATAAACATGCGTGCGCCAGGGTTCGGCGGCATCGTCCCACACCGCGAACAGGAAGCCGAGCTGCGCGTCTATGGCCCTGGCGGCAAGGCGCCCCTTGAGGCTGCGCGCATCGTTGGGCGTGCCCAGTCCGCGCCCCGCAGGCAATTCATGAAACCCGTCGGCCGTTGCGAAGAACAGCACACGGCCCTCGTTCTCGAGAATGGCGCCGACCTCCGTATCGGGGGGCGCCGCCGCCAGCGCCTCCTGGCTGAGGCCGGGCGTGACGTAGGTGCCTCTGCAATAACCGAGGGGCTGGGCTCCGTTGTGGCTGAAGTCGTGGACGCGGCCGATGAGGATCGAGTGATCGCCAGCATCGACCAGCTGCTCCATGCCGCAATCGAACACTGCAACGGAGCCGTCGATCAGCGGATTGCCGGTTCGGCCCGGCTGCCAGGCCACGGCCGCGAACTTGTCCGCTGCTTTGGAAGCGAAGATGCCGGAATGGGCCTTCTGGTCCTCCGACAGGATGTTGATGGCGAAACCTCTCGATGTCGAAAAAGCACTGTGCCCCAGGGCCCTCTTGGCGATGCAGACAAGCACCAGCGGCGGCTCGAGCGAGACCGAGGTGAAGGAGTTGGCGGTGAAGCCGCGCGGTTCGCCTTCCGCTCCGATCGTTGTGACGATGGTGACACCGGTCAGGAACGAGCCGAGCGCGCGCCGGAATTCGCCGCTGTCAAAGACTGCATCCGTCTCCGGCTTCACGCCAGCGTCTCCTGCCGTGTCGAGAAATTCCATGATGTGTTTGGTCACTTTTTCAGGTGAAGCCATTGCCATCATATGCCTTTCTCCATTGAGCACGAGGCATTGGCCGTGCGGCGCAAGCCTCGCCATCGCCGCCGACATGGCCGGGGTCGAATTGCTGTCCTGCGACCCGGTCATGAACAGGGCCGGCGCGGCAAGACCGGGGAGAGCATCGGCGTGCTCGGCATCGGCATGGGCAAAAAGGCGATAGGTGCGCGCGTAGCCTTCGGGGTCGACCCTTTCAAGGGCGGCGCGCGCGGTAGAGGCCGCCCCGATAAGATTCGCCGGCAGCGGGTCGCCGAACCAGCGGGCAAGCGTAGCCGCAATGGCGGAAGGGTTGCCATGGGTGCCGAGCGCGGCCGCACGCTGGCGTACGGCCTGCGCCAAGGCCGCGGGGCGGCGGAATACCGCATTGAGACAGACGATTGAGCGAACGCGCGATGGGGTGCGAAGGGCGATCTCCAGAGCGACCAGCGCGCCCATCGAATGGCCAACGATCGATGCCGACGCCACGCCGAGATGGTCGAGAAGGCGAACCGCCTGATCGGCGAAATCCGACAGGCTGGCTTCTTCCGGCGGCAGCGGTGAAACGCCGTGGCCGAGCATGTCGATGGCGATCAGGTCATGATGGTGTTTCATCGCCGCGATCTGATCGTGCCAGATCGCGGCGTTCATGCCGACACCGTGAATGAGCAGAACCGGCGCGCCGGAGCCGGCGCGGATGAAGCCGGTGCCGTCCGGAGCCGTGTCCCGGACCCATGCGGTGGCAGCGACGTCAGCCACGCAGGTCTCCGACCTCCTTGAGGTCCTGATAGCGGTCGCCGATACGATGGTGCGGGCGGCCGCCAATCGAAGCGCCAAGCGCCACCACCAGCTCGTCGGGCGCGGGCGCGTCGCCGATCTGGAAATGTACGGTCAGATAGTGGGAGCGGCGGCCTTCGTCGTTCTTGTCCATCAGCGGGATCATGATCGGGGTGTTCGGCCCTCCGCGCAGATTGGTGAAGGCGAGATAGGTCTTGGCGCCGACCGCGCGACGGTAATGGTTGCCGAAATGCAGCGTATGGATCAGCGCCGATGCATGCTCGATCTCGCCCGCCGTGCCGCAGACCGCGGCCTTGCCGTAGCCCTCTATCGCCTCGCCGGAACCGGCAACGGCGATAATCTCGTGGGTCAGCAGTTCACCGAGGACGGGAGCAATGGCGCGGATCTCCGGCGACAGGTCGTCGGTGAAACCGCGGCCGGCCCAAGGATTTGTCAGCACAGCGGCGACACCGATCAGACGCAGCGGTTTTGGGGCTTCCTTGCCGCCCTCGATTAGCGTGTTCTCGATGTAGGTGACGATCTTTCGAATGGCTGGTTTCATGAAAGTCCTCGGTCGCCGCGGCGCTGTGCAACGCCGAAATCTTTACATCATCTTATGGTATACCATACTATGGAGCACCAGAAGCCTTGTCAATCGGCTATGGAATCTGTTTTGTGGCCGGATCGGGGTAGGGAGAGAAAATGTCAGGCGATACGCTGCGGATCGACCGCTCTGCCAAGACGCTGAGGACGCTGGCGCTGGAGCGCATGCGTGAGGCGATCATGGGCTTCCATTTCCAGCCTGGCGAAAGGCTGGTCGAGCGGCCGCTATGCGATCAGCTCGGGGTAAGCCGTTCCGTCGTGCGCGAGGTGCTGCGGCAGCTGGAGGCGGAAGGCCTGGTGCAGATGATACCGGGCCACGGACCCGCCGTGGCCAAGCCGGATCTCGGCCGCACCGACGAAATCTATGAATTGCGGGCGCTGCTCGAGGGCATCGCGGCGCGGGCTTGCGCCCTGACAGCCACGGACGCGCAGATCGCCTCGCTCGATGCCGCCTTGACGAACCTGCTTGAGGCGTGGGCGTCCGGTGCGCCTGTCGAGGTGATGCGGGCAACGACCAAATTCTACGAAACGCTGTTCGAGGCGGCGGACAAGCGCATTGCCTGGGAAATCGTGACGGGGCTGAATGTCCGCATCAACCAGCTCCGCTCAATGACGATCGCGTCGGAGAACCGCCGCGAGCCGGCGATCGCCGAAATGACCGAAATCATGGATGCAATCCGCTCGCGCAAGCCGGACGAGGCGGAGGAGGCGGCGCGGCGGCATGTCGAATCCGCGTGGCAGATCGCCCGCAACACGCTTCGCCTTGGCTGACTGGTATGCCGCCGGCGGTCCATCGTTCCACGGCAGGCATCTAACTGGTGCGTACAGTGACATGTGTGACATGCCAATTTGCTTTCAGTTGCGGCGGCAAAATCGTATATCGGGTCAGTTAGGTGTGCATCTTTTGCCAAATTGCTCTGTCATTCGAACGGACTGAGACAGAAAAGTAGTAAAATGAACATGTTACGCCACAAAGTTGCCGTGGCGCCGATGATGGATTGGACGGACCGGCACTGCCGGTTCTTCCATCGCCAGCTGACGCGCGAGGCGCTGCTCTATACCGAGATGGTGGTGGCCGATGCGGTCATCCACGGCGCACGCGAGCGGCTGCTTGGCTTCGACGACAACGAACATCCGTTGGCGCTGCAACTCGGCGGCGCCGATCCGGGAAAGCTGGCCGAGGCGGCGCGCATCGGCGAAGCCTTCGGCTATGATGAAATCAACCTCAATGTCGGCTGCCCGTCCGACCGCGTCCAGTCGGGCACCTTCGGCGCGTGCCTGATGAAGACGCCCGTGCTCGTCGCGGATTGCGTCGCGGCAATGAAGGCGGCGGTGAAAATACCGGTCACCGTCAAGTGCCGTATCGGCGTCGATGAGCAGGATCCGGAACCGGCACTCGATGCGTTGGCCGATGGTGTTTTCGCGGCCGGCGCCGACGCGCTGTGGGTGCACGCCCGCAAGGCCTGGCTGGAAGGACTGAGCCCAAAGGAAAATCGCGACATCCCGCCGCTCGACTATGGCCGCGTCTATCGGCTGAAAGCCAGAAAACAAAACAAATTCATCGGCATCAATGGCGGTATTCAATCTCTCGCAGAGGCGCTGACGCATCTCGACCATGTCGATGGCGCCATGCTCGGCCGCGCCGCCTATCACACGCCAGGGATACTCACCGGCATCGATGCCGCGTTTTACGGCAGCACAGCTGAGTCGTTCGATTTTGTCGCACTGATCGATGCCATGGCGGATTACGCGTCACGCCATATCGAGCAGGGCGGACGCCTCGGGCATGTCACCCGGCACATGGTCGGGCTGTTTCACGGCCTGCCCGGTGCACGCCGCTATCGGCAAATCCTGTCCACCGATGCGACAAGGCCGGGTGCCGGACCGCAGGTGCTCAAGGCGGCTTTTGCAGAGGTCGATTTCGGCCGGACCGCAGAGGCGGCCTGAGGAAAAACTCAATCCCGCAAAATCATGCGATCGCCACGTACGTCGAAGCCCGATAGCGAGCCGATGAAATTCATGCCGAGCAGGCTCTGGCCGAGCGTGCCGGGTGCGGCGATCATGATGGGCATGTCCTTGCGCACGATGCCGCCGATCGACAGTTCGTCGGTTCGCACCGCCGCCGCGCGTGTCATGCCGTTGGCGGTAGAGATCGGTATGGTGAAGCGGAGAGCCGCCGAATTGAACCCGACCGCCAGCGCGTCCTCGGCGGTCAGAACGGTGCTGGTCGCGCCGGTATCGACAACCGTCAGGATCGGCGTGCCGTTGATCGTGACGCGCGCTTCGAAATGGCCGCTGCCGGCCTTGTCCAGGGTGACGGTGGCATGGCCTTCTTCCACGCCCAGCGCCAGCGGACTGCCGGGAACAAGGCCGGCGGTGACGCGGCTGGCGAAATCCTGCAACTCATAGCGGTACTGATAGCCGGCGATCAGCGCCAGCACGATTGCGCCCCAGGCGCCGAGGCTGCGGGCCATGGTGCCTAACGGCCTGCCCGATCTGAGCAGGCCGGCGCCGACGAGCGCCGCTAAAGCGCTAAGCCAGATCAGCTGGCTGAAATCGTAATTCTCAATGCCGAATGTACTGCCGGCGGAATCGTTGAGCATGAGCAGGAGTACACCTGCCCCGATCGCGACGATCAGAATCCACAGCAGTCGGTTCATCTCTGCGGCCGGTTCACGAGAGGGCGTCGCGTTCGCGTGCCATGCGGCTGCGACGGGTTTCCCGGCGGGGGCGTCGCTCGACCGTTTCCAGCCTTGCCGGCAGCTCGGCCATGACGCTGCGGCGGGTTTGCGGGGTCATGTCGATCCAGGCAGCGATTTCCGCGCGCGTGCGCCCGCAACCGAAACAGAAGCCGGTTTTCATATCGATCGAGCAGACCAGGATGCACGGGGATTCAATGGCCGTCATAAGGATTTCCTTGGCTAGCCTCCACATGGTGCAACGACAAAGTCAATACAAGCCCTCCGGGAAGCGCCGCCAACGGGTGCTTTCGCGTCAATACCTCGAAGTTGTACCAGGCCTGGAGCTTGTGCCGGCTTGAGGTTGTGCCGGCTGGCCAAGGCGGCTATGCCGCTCACCAATTCACACGGACGATCGCCATCGACATGACCAGCACGCTGCCTTTCGACGATTTTCGCGACCTCCTGGTGAGCCTGCCGCCGGGAGATATGGCGGCCAAGGCCCGCGTGCGCCAGTTGTTTGCCAAGGCAGACAAGCCCGAAGGCTCGCTTGGCCGCATCGAGGACATTGCCGCCTGGCTCGCCGGGTGGAGCGGCCGCGCGCCGCCGGCGGTGACGCGGCCATTGGTGGCGATCTTTGCCGGCAATCATGGCGTCACCCGCCACGGCATTTCGCCGCGCCCCGCCGCCGCCACGGCAAATGCAGTCGAGCTCTGCGCCGCCGGCGGTGCAGCAATCAACCAGATCTGCATCGCCAACGATCTCGGCTTGAAGGTGTTCGATCTGGCTCTGCACATCCCGACAACCGACATTACCGAGGATGCGGCACTGGACGAGCGCGGTTGTGCCGCTACCATGGCCTTCGGCATGGAAGCGATTGCCGGCGGCACCGACCTGCTTTGCCTTGGCGACCTCGGCGTCGGCAATTCGACTGTCGCCGCGGCCCTTTGCACGGCACTGTTCGGCGGCACCGGCGCCGACTGGATCGGCCCTGGATCAGGGGCAGACGCGGCGATGCAGAGGCGCAAGGCGGAGGTGGTCGATGCCGCGGTCGCGTTTCACGGCGCGAGCCTCAAGGACCCGCTGGAAGCGCTGCGCCGGGTCGGCGGGCGGGAATTCGCCGCGATCTGCGGCGCCATTCTGGCGGCGCGGATGCAGAAGATCCCGGTGCTGCTCGATGGGTTTGCGGTGACTGCCGCCGCTGGTGTCCTACATGCCGCCAACCCCGCCGCGCTCGATCATTGTCTCCTCGCAAGCCTGTCGCCGGAGCCTGGTCACGCCAAGGCCGCCGAGCGCCTCGGCCTTCGCCCGCTGCTCGATCTGGGCGTCAGTCAAGGCGAGGCGGTAGGGGCGGCTCTTGCCGCCGGCCTGGTCAAGGCGGCCGCGCTGACCAGCTCCGGCATGGCAGCGGCGGTCCGCGGTTAAGCATTCAGCGCCGGCGCGAGGCAACCGCCTTGGTCGGCAGCGCCGGCAGTTCCTCCATCACCCGGCTCAGCGGGAAGATGGCGATCGCCTCGGTGCCTTCGCGCAGCCTGGAATGGAGCTGGAATTCGCCGCCATGCATGGCCAGCAAGCCTTGCACGATCGGCAGGCCAAGCCCGGTGCCCTGTTCGGCGCTCTTGATGGCGATCGAGCCCTGGCCGAAGGCCGAAAGCACGATCGGAATCTCGTCTTCCGGTATGCCCGGCCCATTGTCCTTGACGGAGAGATATTGCCCGCCGCCCGCCGTCCAGCCGACGCGCACGCGGATTTCGCCGCCGGTGGCGGTGAACTTGATGGCATTGGACAACAGGTTGAGCACAATCTGCCGCACCGCGCGTTCGTCGGCGAACAAGCGCGGCAAGGCGTTTTCGAAATCCTGGACGATGCGGATGTCCTTGTTGCGCGCCTTCAGCTCCATCATGTGGCAGCAATCCTCGACGACGGAGAGCAGCATCATCGGCTCCTCGTTGAGCTGGTAGCGGCCCGCTTCGATGCGCGACAAATCGAGAATTTCGTTGATCAGGTCGAGCAGATGCTGTCCGGAGTCGTGCACGTCACGGGCATAGTCGCGATAGGTCGGGTTGCTCATCGGGCCGAGCACCTCGTTGGCCATCACTTCAGAAAAGCCGAGAATGGCGTTGAGCGGTGTGCGCAGTTCGTGGCTCATCGAGGCCAGGAAACGCGATTTCGCCAGATTGGCGTCTTCCGCCCGCCGCCGTGCCTCGTCCGACATCGATTTCGCCGTCTCCAGTTCGGCAATCAGCGCATCCTTTTCGGAGCGGAACGACAGCAGCATCAGCGAGGAACGGTTGAGCTGGCGCGCTACATAGGCGAAGAAAGGCAACGAGGAGATCAGCAAGCCTGCCATGATCGCCTCGACCGGCATCCATAATTTCGCACTGGCATAAGCATAGATGGCGACCGGGAGGGCGAAGGTCGCCAACAGCGCACCGCGCAGGGACGAGGCCAGGATCGCGGTTGCCGACATGGCGAGCAGCAGCACCACCGCCTTGGCGACCTGGAACTGATCCATTTGGCAAGCTTCGCAGCCGAGCCATGCGAACCAGGCCCAGCCAAGCCCGCACAGAAAATGGCCGATCAGGAAATCCCTATGCGTTTCCAGCGGGTTGAGCTCGGACGCTTGAGTGACGCGTCTGGCCATGAATGCAACGATGGTATAGCAGATGAATGTGAACAGCGCCCAGACGCCGATCTCCTTGCCGACGCCCGCGAACAAGCCTGCCGCGGCCGTTGCCAGGATGAGCAGCGGAATGACGATCACGCCGCCGGTCATCGAAAGCGCGTGGAGCTTCAACAGCTCGCGGTCGAAGTCGGGATTTCCGGCTTGCTGCGAAAGACGGTCGCGCGTCTTGCGCACCGCGCGCGCGACATCGCTGTTGCGATGGCGTTTTCTGCGGTCCACAATAAACTTGTCTGCCATGGTCGAGCGTTGCAGGGGCATGAAGTCTTCAATTTACGCGGGCAGCAATTTCAAATCGTTAAGCTACGTTCGAATGATTAACCAACGGTTTGCCATATGAGCCGTTCGTGGTCGCGATGGCCGCGCCAGCGATACTATGCGCCGCGTCCGCGAAGCCTGTGGCGCCGACTGATGGACTATGGGCTGACACTCATCGTGCTCGGCCTGGCGATCCTCCTGGCGGCGCGACTCGACCGGATCGAGACGCGCAAGACGGAGGGCGCGGCCACTGTCAATGACGGCGATAGCATCACGCTCGGCGGCGAGCGCATCCGCATGCGTGGCATCGACGCGCCGGAATATTCGCAGATCTGTCGCAAGGACGGTGCCGACTATCCTTGCGGCAAGCTCGCGCGGCAGTCCCTGGTGCGGTTGATCGCCGGCAAAGCCGTCTCCTGCAGCGGCTGGCAGCGGGACCGCTACGGCAGGCTGCTCGGCGACTGCAAGGCCGGCGGCAAGGATCTCAACCGCGCACAGGTCGAGGCCGGCTGGGCGGTCGCCTTTGGCGATTTCGAGACCGAGGAAGCTGCTGCGCGCGCGGGCAAAGCCGGCATCTGGGGCGGAACTTTCGACGAGCCGAAGAACTGGCGCGAGAGCCACGGCCACGAGCTGGTTGAAAGAAAGCACGGTACCTTGGCGTCGATCGGCGACGCCTTGCGCGAAATTTTTCGCTTCTGGTGAGCTGTGCCTATAGTTCGTCGAGACGGACGAGGAGGATAGAGATGAAGCTGTTCGACGGCGGGCGGGCGCCCAATCCACGCCGGGTTCGGATTTTTCTGGCCGAAAAGGGACTTCAGGTTCCGCTGGTGCCCGTCGACATGGGCGCGCTGGAGCACAAAGAGCAGCCGGTCAGCTCGCGCAATCCGCTGAAGCGTCTACCGGTGCTCGAGCTCGACGACGGCACCGTCATCACCGAATCCGTCGCAATCTGTCGTTACTTCGAGGAACTGCACCCCGAGCCGGCTTTGTTCGGGCGTGGCGCGCTCGGCAAGGCGATCGTTGAGATGTGGCAAAGACGTGTGGAGTTCAATCTGTTCGGCTGCGTCGCTGCGGCGTTCCGGCACATCCACCCCGCAATGAGGGAATGGGAGATCCCGCAAATCCCCGAATGGGGCGAGGCCAACAAGCCGAAGGCGATCGAATTCCTGAGATTTCTGGACACTGAGCTCGCCGGCAGGGAATTCGTCGCCGGCGATGCCTATTCGATCGCCGACATCACCGGGCTGGTGGCCATCGACTTCATGAAGCCGGCTCGCATCAAGGTACCCGAAGAGTGCACGAACGTGCTGCGCTGGCATCGGGACATCTCCAGCCGGCCGAGTGCCGCCGCCTGACAACGAGTTCCGAATGAGCGAAGAGCTGGAAGCCTTGGCGGCGAGGGTACGCGCCTGCCGCATCTGCGTCGATAACCCGGCCGGCAGGCCGTTGCCGCACCAGCCGCGTCCGGTGCTCAGGCCATCGTCGAGTGCGCGTATCCTGATCGCCAGCCAGGCGCCGGGTACCAAGGTTCACATTACAGGGATGCCGTTCACCGACGCCTCCGGCGACCGGCTGCGAAGCTGGCTGGGCGTCGGCAGCGAGGAATTTTACGACACGGACAAATTCGCCATCGTGCCGATGGGCTTTTGCTTTCCCGGTCAGGACGCCAGGGGCGCCGACCTGCCGCCGCGCCGCGAATGTGCGCCGGCCTGGCGCACATCGCTGATGGCGCTGATGCCGCAAGTCGATATGGTGCTGATGATCGGCATCTACGCGCAAAGCTGGCATATGGGCACGGCGCGCCGTCCCTCGCTGACGGAAACGGTCATGGATTGGCGTGCCATCTGGGCGGCGGCAACCGACCCGAAAGTCCTGCCGCTGCCGCACCCGTCCTGGCGCAACACCGGCTGGCTGAAGCGCAATCCATGGTTTGAAATGGATTTGCTGCCCTTTCTGAGATCGGAAATCCGCTATCGCCTCGGCTAGGCATTCAGCAAGAAATCACTCGCTTTCGCACTATGCGGCAGAATTTCTTTCTTGTAATAGGCTCGAGCAAGAGGGATTATGGTAATCCATTCCTCGAAGCGCGCCGCGCATGAGGGGACGCGCGTTAAATTCTTGTTTTTATGCATGTCGTTGTGCCAAGGCCGCTGCGCACTTGGACGACTTGCATCAGGGGAGCACCCAATGGACCGCCTTGATAGAAAAATTCTCCGCCTCCTGCAGGAGGATGCGACGCTTGCAGTCGCCGACGTCGCCAAGAAGGTCGGCCTGTCGACGACGCCGTGCTGGCGGCGCATCCAGAAGCTCGAGGAAGAGGGCGTCATCAAGCGGCGCGTCGCCATCCTCGATCATGAAAAGGTCAACGTGCGGGTAACGGTGTTCGTCTCGATCCGCACCAATTCGCACAGCCATGAATGGCTGCGGCGCTTTTCGGAGGTCATCCAGGAATTCCCGGAAGTGGTCGAATTCTATCGCATGAGCGGCGACGTCGACTATCTCTTGCGCGTCGTGGTGCCCGATATCGCCGCCTACGACGCCTTCTACAAGCGGCTGATCGCCAAGATCGAGATCCGCGACGTGTCGTCTTCCTTCGCCATGGAGCAGATCAAATACACGACCGAGATGCCGCTGGATTACATGATGCTCGACAAGGAGTCCGGCGCGAACGCCGCCTGAGATTCTTCTGTTTAGTTCTTCTTTTTGTTGAGGAAACTCCAGGGCGAGTTGACCGGCAGCGTGATCGTGTCCGGCACGGCGCCGACGTTAACCACCTCGGCCTTGCGCACGGTGTAGCCCGACTGGATGACACTGACGCCGTCGAGGATGAAAAGCTGGCTCTTCTCCATGCCCGGCCGTAATGCGCCGGTCACCGAAACCGGCTGGTAGGCCTCGGACATCCTGTAAGGCCGTGCAGGCGTGACGAGGACGATCTGGTTAGGCGGCGGCGTCGGCATGTGGCTGCAGGCTCCCGTCCACGGCACCAGCAGGAATTGGTAGACGAGATCACCATCGCGGTCGACCGGCAGCGCATAGCCTGCGAGTTGCACGGTCTTGTCCTGCAAGTCGAGTGAGAGCGTCTCGCCACGATCCGGCATTTTGGCCGCGATCATCGGCAGTCCGACGCTTTCGGCGGCTGCCTGGGTAGCCGGGCGCAGATCCTTCCAGAAAATGTGCATGGTCCCAGTGGAAGCGCTTGCCGCGATCGCGGACGCCAACAAGGCAGTTGCCATGATCGTGCCTGATTTAAAACGGTTGCTCATCGCTGCTCCGCCGTTGAGCCTTGATCTGCGGACATCGAGTAAAGCTGCCGCTGCCTCACAGGTCAACGCTCAAGCCGCATCACATGCCGGCGCGAGCCGGTCATGCCGATCTCGCGAAAGCCGCGGGCGACGAACATGTCGCGAAAACCCATGAAGCTGTAGCTCGGCGAAGCCTGGTCGACGGGATAGGCTTCGATCGTCCTGGCGCCTTTGGCAAAGGCGTGATCGATGGCCGCGTCAAGCAATGCGCTTGCCAGCCCGCCGCCGCGCAGCGCTTTCGGTACATAGAAGCAGACGATCGACCAGATGCCCATCTCGCTATCGTCCTGCTGCCGTGACAGCTTGCGGTAGGTCTCGCGCGGCGCAATCGAGCACCAGCCGACGGTCCGGCCATCGATCTGGGCGACAATGCCGACCGGCGTGCCGGCGTCGATCAGCGTCATCATCGCGCGTTTCTTCTCGTCGTTCTCGACATGCTCGCGGCGGTCGAGATTGCGCCAAGCCATACACCAGCAGTATTTCGGCCCGCCGGGTTGCTCGAACAGGTTTTCGAAATCGGCGCGCGTCGATTGCGTCACCTCCGTGAAGCGCGCTTCGCTCAGGTCAAGCTTTTCTGGCGGCGAGCCGCTCGAGCGTCTTGGCATCGGAAAGTTCCTTCACGGCGTCCTTGCCGATCCAGCGTGCGGTCCTGTCTGTCGAGGCCGCCAGTTTTAGCGCCAGGGCAAGGGCAGGGCCGTGCAAATTCATCGATCGCTTGCCGATCGAACGAAGCGCCCAGTTCACGGCCTTCTTCACAAAATTGCGGCCGTCGGTCGCATGCGCTTCGATGATCGGCAGGAATTCGAGGAAGGTCGTCTCGGGTTCCTTCTTCCGGTGGACTACCGACCAGGCCATCATCGCAAAAGCCGTGCGTCGAACGAATTCCCGTTCGTCGACCGCGAATTCGGCGATCAATTCCTTCCAGCAATCCGTGTCGACAAAGAGATCGGAGACCCCGTCGACGATATCCCACGAGTCGAAAGTCGCCGCCCATCGTCTTGCATCCGCGCCGGAGAACCGCTCCGGATCGGCTGTCACGGAAGCGATGAACTGCGCCTCCATGATGCCTGTCTGCCAAAGCTCAAAGGCACGCTCATGGTTGCGCTTGATTTTCTTGGCAATCTGCCGCTGCACGCCATGCGAGATACCTAGCGCACGTTCGATCTTGATGCCGTAGCGCAGCATGCCAAGTCGATTTTTCTCCGAGGCGATCGAGCGCAGATGAGCGACAATTTCATCGGCGCTGGATTGAGGCGAAAGCTCGGCCACAGTGAAATCCTATTTCTCCAGCCGCGCCAGCAGCGAGGACGTGTCCCAGCGCTTGCCGCCCATCGCTTGCACGTCCTTGTAGAACTGGTCGACAAGTGCCGTCACCGGCAGTTTGGCGCCGTTGCGGTCGGCCTCGGCGAGGCAGATGCCAAGATCCTTGCGCATCCAGTCGACGGCGAAGCCGAAATCATATTTGCCGGCATTCATCGTCTTGTGCCGGTTCTCCATCTGCCAGGAACCGGCCGCACCCTTGGAAATCACCTCGATGACCTTTTCGATGTCGAGCCCTGCCTTCTTGCCGAAATGGATGCCCTCGGCCAAGCCCTGAACGAGGCCGGCGATGCAGATCTGGTTGATCATCTTGGTGAGCTGGCCAGCCCCGGCCGGTCCCATCAATCCGACCATGCGGGCATAAGCATCTATGACTGGCTTGGCCCTGTCGAAGGCGTCGGGCTCGCCGCCGACCATCACGGTCAGCATTCCGTTCTCGGCGCCTGCCTGGCCGCCGGAGACCGGGGCGTCGAGGAACGCAAACCCGAGCGCTTGCGACTGCTGCGCCAGTTCGCGCGCGACCTCCGCCGATGCTGTGGTATTGTCGATGAAGATGGCGCCTTTCTTCATGGAATTGAAGGCGCCTCCGGCGCCGGTCGTCACCGAGCGCAGATCGTCGTCATTGCCGACGCAGGAAAAGACGAAGTCCTTGCCCTCCGCCGCCTCCGCTGGCGTCACAGCGAAGCTGCCGCCGTGCCGGGCAACCCACTGCTCGGCCTTGGCGCTGGTACGATTGTAGACGGTGACATCGTAACCGCCCTTGTTCTTGAGATGTCCGGCCATCGGATAACCCATGACGCCAAGACCAAGAAATGCCACCGAAGCCATGTTTTCGAATCCCCTAGAAGCCTGCTTTGCGGTCTTCTTACCGGATCAGGCAATGCGATGGGAGTCAGCGGTGCAGGTGGATGGTGATGCGCCGTTCGATCCATTCGACCGCGTGACGCAGGATCTCGACAATGATCAGATAGATGATCGCCGCCCATATAAAGGACTGGAAGTCGAAAGTGCGCGCATAGGTGAGCTTCGTGATGCCCATCAGATCATAGACGGTGATGATGGCAACGATCGCCGAGCCCTTGATCATCAGGATGATCTCGTTGCCATACGGGCGGAGCGCCACGATCAGCGCCTGCGGCAGGATAATTTTCCGTAGGATTTGCACTTTGTGCAGGCCGAGCGAGGCGGCACCTTCCCATTGACCCCTCGGTACGCTCTCGATCGCGCCACGCAAAATCTCGGCCTGGTACGCGGCCGTATTCAGCGAAAAGGCGAAGATCGCGCAGTTGAACGCCTCGCGGAAGAAACCCCACAGGCCGACCATCTCGAGTTCCGGCCGGAAGGAGCCCAATCCGTAGTAGACCAGGAAGGTCTGCGCCAACAGCGGCGTGCCGCGAAAAAAATAGACATAGGCATAGGCAAACCCCGAGAGGATCGGGTTCTTCGACATACGTGCATAGGCGATCGGCACCGACAGGATCGCGCCAAGCACAATCGAGATGGCAACCAGCAACAGGGTGATGCCGAGGCCGGATATGTAGCCGGGTGCATATTTCTGGAAGAACTCCGGGTTCCACGCAGCGACCAGGTAGACGACCATGCCGATGCCGAGAGCGATCCACAGGCCGACCAGGACATGGCCGAGGACGCGTTGGCGCGACCAGCCGCGTGCGGGCGGCGGCGGCCGGTCGACCTTCAGCGTGTCGGTGGCCAGGCTCATCTCTTGACCTCGCTGCTGCCGACCGCTCGTTCGATCGCATTGATGCCGAAGGAGGAGACGATCGCCAGCAGGAGATAGATCAGGCCGGCAAAACCGTAAAACAGGAAGGCATGCTTGGTGACGCGAGCGGCAACCCCGCTCTGCCGGAGGATCTCGTTGAGCCCGACGGCCGAGACGAGCGCGGTGTCCTTGAGCAGGATAAGCCAGAGATTGGCAAGTCCGGGCAACGCGATGCGGATCAACTGCGGCAACACGATCAGCCGCATCGTCTGGCCGCTGGACAGGCCAACCGAATAGCCTCCCTCATATTGCCCTTTTGGAATGGCGCGGAATGCGGATAAAAACACCTCGCTGGAATAAGAGGAGAAAATGAAGCACAGCGCGATCATGCCGGCGACGAAGCTGTTGACGTCGGCGGAGGTGCCAGGGCTCACCAGCCGGACAATGTATTGCAGGATCAATGGGATGCCGAAGAAGATGAGAAATAGGGTGAGCAGCTCGGGTATTCCGCGAAAAATCGTGGTGTAGATGTTCCCGGCCAGTCTCAGCGACGGCTCTTCCGATTGTTTGGCCAGCGCCACGAAAAAGCCGAGCGTCAGCCCGAAAGGCAGAGTGGCCAGCGCAAGACATACCGTGACAAATACACCCGCGGCGATGTCGTCGAGCCAGCCTTCGGGTCCCCAACTGAGAAGCGTCAGTGCGCTCTGCATCCGCCTGCCTGTTCTCCTTGAGGCTCTTCGAGACCCGTACCGCATCACCCCTCGTGCGCGGCGTCCTTATAAGAACGGCGGGAATCTCCCGCCGTTCACGTCATCCTATGTCGGTCGATCAGGACTCGCCGCCATAAACGTCATATTTGAAGTATTTGTCGTTGATTTCCTTGTACTTTCCGTTTGCGCGGATGGCGTCGATCGCCGCATTGAACTGGTTGACCAGATCGGTCTCGCCCTTGCGCACGGCAATGCCGGCGCCCGGACCGTGGATTTCGATAACCGGCTTGATTGTGCCGACCAGCTTGCAGCAGGCGCCGTCCGGCGAATCCAGCCATTGCTGCAGCACAACGACGTCGTCGTTGGCGGCATCGAGCCGGCCATTGGCCAGATCGAGCTGGTATTCCTGTGCGGTCGGGTACGGCTTGACGGTGCTGTCGGTATAAGTCTTGGTCGAATAGTTGAAATGCGTGGTGGACGCCTGCACGCCGATCGTTTTGCCGGCCAAATCTTCCTTGGTGACACCCTTGATGTCGGTGTCCTTGGGCGCGGCGATCGCCGGCGGCGTATTGTAATATTTGTGGGTGAAGTCGACCTTCTCGGCGCGTTCCGGCGTGATCGACATCGACGCGACGATGGCGTCGAACTTGCCTGCCTGAAGGGCTGGAATGATGCCGTCCCAGTCCTGCGCGACGAAGGTGCACTTCACCTTCATCTCGTCGCAAAGCGCCTTGGCGATGTCGATATCGAAGCCCACGAGTTGGCCGTCGGCGGTGAGGTTGTTGAATGGCGGATACGCTCCCTCGGTGCCGATCCTCAAGGTTTTTTCCTGCGCCTGGGCAACGCCAAGCGTCAGCAGCGCAGCCGAAGCGGCGAGCGCGATACGCAGTGCAATACGCATAATGGTCCTCTCTGTTGGTCCCGGCCGTCGTTCCCGAACGGCTCTGTGGGCGGTGCTTTTGACCGCCCGCTGGCGCGATACTCCCATTCTTTCCCAAGAAAAAGCAACTGCAAAACCGTCGCTTGAGGGAAGGTCATGTTCAGAAAACGGTGACGCTGGGTCAAACGCCTGAATGGAGAGAAAGTGGCCGGAAGCCCCCTGCGGCCGCGATCTCAGCGCGTCAGGCCGGTGGCGCGCTCGATGAAGTCAGCTATCGAATTCGTGTCGTCGAGATCGAAGGCCGGCAGGTCTTCGCCGACAATGTGGAAGTCGGACGCGATGGCGACAATGTGTGGATCGCCTGCCGAGAGCGGTGTCCGGTCCTTGGCCTCGAGCCGTCGCGTCTCGATTTTCTTGTGCGCCTCGCGCTTGTAACCCTCGACCAGCACGATATCGGAGGGTGCCAGCCGTGACAGGATCGCGTCCAGCGTCGGCTCGTCCTCGCCGCGCAATTCGTGCATCAGCGCCCAGCGCCTGCCCGACACGACCGCGACCTCCACTGCTCCCGCCTGCCGGTGGCGAAAGCTGTCCGCTCCGGGTTTGTCGATGTCGAAATCATGATGGGCGTGTTTTACCGTGGACACTTTCCAGCCGCGCCGGACGAACTCGGCCACCAGCTTTTCGGTCAATGTCGTCTTGCCGGAGTTCTTCCAGCCGGTGATGCCGAAGACACGTCTTTTCATGGCTCGATGCTCCGCAACAGATGCGCGGCCTGGGCAAGGTCGTCGGGAGTGTTGATGTTGAAGAACGGATCGATCTCGGCCCCGCCGGATTTCAGGATGGGAAATTCCACCTCGACAAAACCGTGCCGGTCGATGAACGCCGCAACGCGCCGGTTGTCTTCCTCGACGAGAAATTGTCGCAAGGCCTGATCTAACCCTAGCGGCCAGAGTGCAAAGGTCGGATGTCGTTTGCCGCCGGAACAGGCAACGGCGATCGAGCCGGAGCGCGCATAGGCTGCCGCGAGCAGCCGCTCGACCATATCCCTCGGCAGGAAAGGCGTATCGCCGGCAGCCGTGACCAGCGCCTGGCAGGTCGTGTCGGAAGCCCATTCGAGGCCGGTCAGGATCCCGGCAAGCGGCCCGGCATAACCTTTGACGGTGTCGGCAAGCACCGGAAGCCCCGTCGCGGCAAACCGTGTCGGATCGCCATTGGCGTTTAGCGCAAGCGGTCCGACCTGCGGGCCAAGGCGCGAAACGACATGGTCGAGCAGGGTACCGTCGCCAAGCGCAAGCAACGTCTTGTCGCCGCCGCCCATCCGGCTCGACCGGCCGCCGGCTAGAATGATCCCTGCGATATCTCGGCCCATCGTTTGCTGCCTAGACCCAAAATCCAGTTTTCAAATCAGACAGTCGTCGACAGTCACTCTATATGCCGTCCGGCGCCATGTCCGGTCCAGTGCTTTCGGCGGCTGTCTTTCGCCGGCCGACGATCCGTTCGCGGTAGAGTGCATAGAGGCCTGAGCCGATGATGATCGTGGCACCGAGGATCATCGGCAGATCCGGGACATCGCCGAAGATCGTGAAGCCAAGCAGGATCGACCAGAGCAGGGCGGTGTAGCGGAACGGCGCAATGAAGGAGATATCGCCCACCCGCATCGCCGTGATGATGAAGTGGTAGCCGATGAGCACGAGCACCGCCGCCAGCGCCAGGAACGCCGTGCTTTGTCCTGTCATCGGTGTCCAACCGCCCATCGGTGAAAGCAATGCCGCGCCCAGAAACGTCATGGCAAGGGCGGTGGCGCTCGACACCAGCAATGTCGGAATTGCCTGCGGTATCCGCTTCGTGCCGAGATCGCGCACTGCACAGCATGCCACGCTGGCCAGCGCCAGCAGAGAAAAGACGCTGAACCCTTCGAAGCCCGGCCGTACGATGATCAGCACGCCGGCAAAACCGACGGCAATAGCCAGCCAGCGCCGCCAGCCGACGCCCTCGTTGAACACAAGCGCTGCGCCCATCGTCACCGCCAGCGGCAGCGCCTGCAGCACGGCGGAGACATTGGCGATCGGAAGATGCGCCAGAGCAACCAGGAAGGACACCGTGGCGCCGGCCTCGCCGGCGACGCGCAGCGCAACGGTCGGCTGCAGCATCGAACCTGGCCAGGCAAGCGCGCCGCGTTGCCACGCAAGCAGGCCAACGAAAAGCGAAGCAAAGGCGCCGCGGATCAGCATGACCTGCGCCATGTTCATCGATTCCGACGAGAATTTGGTGATAGCGTCGTTGAGGGTGAAACCAGCCATGGCCACCATCATGAACAACGCGCCGCGCAGGTTTGGCGAAAGAGGCAAGGCGATTACCGGGTGAGTCCTGCAGCAAGCGTCTAGCAGGCACCCGCAAAACAGCAACGTCAAAGGGCTGGGCCACAGCCTTTCTATGGCCCGTAACGTCTGTCGCGCAAGAGCGGCAGGGCTTATTTGGGCGTCAGTACCTCGGTGCCGTTGCCTTCCTTGCCGGCAATCGTCCACAGGCCACGCAGCGAGCCGTCGTCCTGCACCTTGTAGACGACAAGACCGACCGCCTTGCCCATGACATAACCGGCGGAGAAGGCATCATCATTGCGCATGCAGATACCGTCCGAGGACGAGCCGCCTGTCTCCCAATGGATCGTGCAGGTCGTCTCGCTGGTCAGAGTGATCGTCGCGTCGCCACCATAGGACGACCCATCGAAATTGGTGCCGGCCACGGCATAGGTGCCGCCGATCGACTGAGCCGCCGCGGGCAGGGCCGCGAGGCTGAGCAATGCAAGAGAAAGAATGAGTTTGCGCATATCGTATTCCCCCACTGGGCGAAGAACCGCTCCAGAGCAGAGGCTAGGCCCGAATGGGCTTGCGGTAAATCCGGTGACCGTTTGCGGACGAGACCTTTTCTGGGTGTGACCCAAAAAAGGTGCCGTTCTAAAGGATAGGTCCGGAGGGCAAATTTATCACATTGCGGCTCGAGGAAATATTTCGACGAGATCAAATTTGCTCGGCAAGATTCACCAAATTGGTCATTGTAAGCTTCTGATCGTGTTGGGGAGATGGTCCATGATGAATGCACGAGGCAATGCGGACTGGCTTGGCACAGGCAGCAGGCGGCATGTTTCGTCGGCTTTCCGGTTCTCTTCTGCCCTGGCCGTCATCCTCATGGCGATAGCGCCTGCGTTCGCCGAGAACGGCGCTTCGGCGTCGGCAGTCGAACGGATGTCCACGCCGGGTCACGAAGCGGATGAGCTCGCTCGCCGCGTCGGGAAATGGTCCGTCGTCAACACGATCTGGCCAACGCCCGGTGCGCAGCCGATCGTCATGACCGGGCTGGTGGCCGAGCGCACGATGATCGGTCCCTTCATGCAGGAGGTGATGCGCCCGGCGCCCGGGTCGAAAATGCCGGACTTCCAGCGGATAGCCTATTTGAGCTATGACCGAGTGGAGGGCCGCTGGAAGTATGTCTCCATGGACACCCGTTTCCCGGCAGGGATCATGCCCGCCTGGAGTTTTGGTGGTGAGGAGGACGGCAAGATTTCACTCCTGTTCCAGCCGCTTGGTTTCGTCGGCTTCGGCCCCGAGGTCGAAGGGCGGTTCACGGCCTCCGATTTCGTCATTTCCAGGGACGGCGACAATCACGAAGTGGCCGAGCAACATTTCCTCCAGGCCAATGGCAGCGGCAAAAAATGGCTTGCCGTACGATATGACTACACGCGCCAACAACCGTGACTCGCTAGCAAAAACAATAGGCTGCCAATAAGTTCTGACGTCGCCGGATGCTCACGGTCCCCTGAGGCTGCCGGCGATCGCATCGACGAGCGGGTCGTATTTCGATTTCAGGGCTGGCGGGTAGTCGATCCAGACCGTGCGGATGACACCGTCTTTTCCGAACAGGCGGCGTTCGTAGAAGATGTTCTCGCCTTTGATGCCCGACAGCACCGCCCAGTCCTTGCCGGTCTTGCTGTAGGTGATCCTGTAGCCAGGTTCCTTGCCGGCCCTCTCGGCGGAGACGAAGGCTGTCGGGGTGTCGTCATCGATGTTGAGGATACCCGAACAGATCAGGCTGGCGCCATCGGCAGTGAGCCATTGTTGTCCATCGCCATTGTCCGGCTCAGGCTGGCGAAGAGTGAAGATTTCATCCGGAAAGGTGCAGATGGTACCGAAGCGCTCGTTCGTATAGGTAAATGGCGCGGCAACTGCCGTGGTCCCCGCCATCACTCCGAAAAACGTCAGGACTGCAAAAAAACCGCTGCACGCCTTGCCTCGCGCCGATACCAAGGCGATTATTCTTGCACGAAATCGGCGAAAAATCAGCCGCCGGTGACGCTCATATGCCGCGACACCGACGGACGGTTGGTGCGGCGATCGATGATGAAGTCGTGGCCTTTGGGCTTGCGGCCGATTGCTTCGTCGATGGCATCGGCGACCAGCTCGTTGCCTTCCGACGCACGCAGCGGCGCGCGCAGGTCGGCCGCATCTTCCTGGCCGAGGCACATGTAAAGGGTGCCGGTGCAGGTCAGCCGGACCCGGTTGCAGCTTTCGCAGAAATTATGCGTCATCGGTGTGATGAAGCCCAGCCGCCCGCCGGTCTCGGCGACTTGGACATAGCGGGCCGGGCCACCGGTCTTGTAGGGAATGTCGCTTAGCGTGAACTGGCGTTCGAGAGCCGCGCGCAGCAGCGACAGCGGCAAATACTGGTCGGTGCGGTCGGCATCGATCTCGCCCATCGGCATGGTTTCGATGATCGTCAGATCCATGCCGCGGCCATGCGCCCAGCGCAGCATTTCAGGCAATTCGGCGTCATTGAAGTCCTTCAACGCCACGGCATTGAGCTTTACCTTCAGCCCGGCCGCCTGCGCGGCGTCGATGCCGTCCATGACCTTGTCCAGATTGCCCCAGCGGGTGATCTGGCGGAATTTGTCGGCATCGAGGGTATCGAGCGAGACGTTAATGCGCTTGACGCCGCAGTCGGCGAGCTCGGCGGCAAAGCGGGAAAGCTGCGATCCGTTGGTGGTCAGCGTCAGCTCTTCCAGTGCACCACTCTCGAGATGCCGCGAAAGCTGGCGTACCAGGTGCATGATGTTCTTGCGCACAAGCGGCTCACCGCCGGTGAGGCGGAGCTTGCGCACACCCTTTTCGATGAAGACCGTGCAGAGCCGGTCGAGCTCTTCCAGCGACAGCAGGTCCTTCTTCGGCAGGAACGTCATGTCCTCGGCCATGCAATAGGTGCAGCGGAAATCGCAGCGGTCGGTGACCGACACGCGCAGGTAGGTGATCGTGCGACCGAAAGGATCGATCATATCCATGCTTATGCGCTTCCCGTGGCCGTGAACGGCTTCGTTATATATGGCTATGTGATACGAACCAACTTGGCATTCAAGATAGAAGCTCGTGATCTTCGGTAACATTCCGACGCCGACAGATCATGTCGGAAGTTCTGAAACGGCCTTTTCCCTCGACGCGAAGCGGCGTAGGAAGGGCAGTTCTCCGCAGGATCCACCAGCATGACAGCGCCAAAGGAACTCAGGGTCTCGAAGGACCGCAAGCTGCTTTCCGTCACCTTTCCGGGCCATCAGCCGTTCGAGTTGCCGGCTGAGCTTCTGCGCGTCGCCTCGCCATCGGCCGAGGTGCAGGGCCATTCGCCCGAACAGCGCGTCACCGTTCCCGGCAAGCGCAATGTAGCGATTCTGAAGATCGAGCCGGTCGGCAATTATGCCGTGCGCATCACCTTCGACGATTTCCATGATACCGGCATCTTCACCTGGAATTACCTGCATACGCTGGGTCATGAGAAGGATGCACGCTGGGCCGCCTATCTCGCCGAACTGGAAGAGAAGGGGCTGAGCCGCGACCGTTGAATGGGATCCCGCAGGACTCTCAGGTCAACGCAGGATCGCCAGTATCTCGCTGGTGTCGTGATAAAACGGCGTGCCTTCGATCAGCCGGTCATCCTTGAAGCGCAAGACTTCGGCAAACGGCTGTTTGATGGTTGCACCATTGGCCCGCGATGTCAGCGAAAGCGAGCAGCTCATGAACACCGTGTCATCGTTTTGGGCGACCTGAAGGTCCTCCACCGCCACGTCGCTCCAGATTTCCCGCATTTTGCGGAAAAGGGCGCCAACGCCGTCGAGGCCGTTCCAGTCACCGGCATAGGGCAGGGAGCGCGGCTCATGCACGACAATCTCGGCATGAAATGCGCCGGCAAGCACATCGAGGCTCTCCGACCCTGATTGCAGGAAACGCATTTCAACATTGAACATGTTTTCAATAAGTTCCATGGCGGTGCGTCGCCGGTCGAGCGGTTTATCCATTTTTGACCTCCGTATCCGTTGGCACGATCATGCAGGTAAAGCGGTTTGCCCTTGTTTGCGTTGCCTCGACACCCGTTTCCTGATGACCGGCAAACGGGCACTTGTCGTGAAAACGTCATGCATCTGGAGTAGCGCCGGCAACGGTTTGGAGACGAAAACATGTCGATAATCACCAGCGTCGAACAGCTCGAAGCGCTCTATGGCCTGCCTGGTGAAGCGTCAGTGGTCAAGGAACTCGACCAGCTGATTCGCGAATACGCAGCTATCATCGAGGCTTCGCCGTTTGCCGCGCTCGCAACCTGCGGGCCAGAAGGGCTGGACTGCTCGCCGCGCGGCGATCTCGCCGGCTTCGTCCGCATCCATGATCCGAAAACGCTGATGATGCCGGACCGGCGCGGCAACAACCGTGCCGATTCGCTAAGGAACATCCTTCGCGATCCGCGCGTCGCGCTCCTGTTCCTGGTGCCGGGTTCCGGCACGACGCTGCGCGTCAATGGCCGCGCCCACATCACCACCGATACCGGGCTCTGCGCCTCGTTCGCTGTCGAGGGCAAGCCGGCGCGCTCGGTGACGATCATCGAGATCGATGCGGTTTATTTCCAGTGCGCCCGCGCCATCCACCGATCGGAACTGTGGAATCTGGCAAGGCATGTCGACCCGAGATCGCTGCCGACTCCCGGCCAAATCCTGGAAATCACCAGCCGCAAGAACATTGACGGCGAGGTCTACGACAAGGAATGGCCCGAGCGCGCGAAAAAATCGATGTGGTGAAGCATTTGGTGGTGGAGCACTGGGCTGTCAGGCGGTCTTCAAAACCTCGGCAATCCTACGCATCTGTTCGCCGATCATGTCACATTGTTCCGGCGTCGACTGGCTCATCGCCTTCTCGATCAGCGCCATATGGACCTTCAGCGCCTGCATCAGCAGTGCCTCGCCGGCCTCTGTCAAGGTCAGCCTCAGCACGCGCTTGTCCTTCTCGTCGCCCTCGCGGCGCAGCAGGCCACGGGTCTCCAGCTGAGGCAAAAGCATGGTGATGTTGGAGCGGCCGACCAGCAGCCGACGAGCAAGGTCGTGCTGCGACATGCCGGGATGACGGTAGAGGTTCATCAGCACGTCGAGCTGCGCCGGCTTCAGGTCGAGCGGCGCAAGCTTCACCGCCAGGGTGCGTTCCACCACATGGCAGGCGCGCGCCACCGCGACCCAGTTGCGAAAACGCGGGTTGTCCCAGGGCAGGTCTTGCTTAATGTTCATGTTTGAACTATTATGTTCATGCTTGAACCAATGAATGGATCGCCACTATGGCATCATTTGGACTGAAGGTCATCCGCGGCACGTTCGGCGTGGCTGAGCATGTGGCACCGCGACTCACCGGGCGTGCTGCATTCGAGCTGTTCTGCCGCACGCCGCACGAGAAGAGCTTGAGCAAAGGCGAGCGCCGCGCAATTGATCGCGCCGCCGATTTCATGACCCAGGCACGCCATCACCGGCTAAAGACCAGAACCGGCTGCGTCATGGTGCATGAATTCCGGCCCGAGCCGGGCAGGGCGACTGCCGGCACCGTGCTCGTCATCCATGGTTGGCGTTCGCGCACCGAATACATGCGCACGCTGATCGAAGCCTATCGCGATGCCGGCTACAAGGTGGTCTCGCTCGATCTGCCGGGCCACGGCCAGTCGCAGGGCCGCCGGCTTACCCTGGTCAGTGCGGTCGATGCGGCACGGGTTGCCGGCGAATGGTTCGGCCCGTTCGCGGCCATTGTCGGCCATTCCTTCGGTGGTACCGTTGCCACCAACGCCGTCGCCGGTTCGATCAGGAACATCCCGCGATTGGCGGCCGGGCGGCTGGTGCTTATCGCCGCGCCGAGCTCGCTGCCGGCGATCTTCGCTGATTTCAGCCGCATGCTGAATGTCGGCTCGCGCTCGCAGGCCGCCATGGCCGACCGGGTCGAGCGCATCGCCGGCCGGCCGTTGCACGAGTTCACCGGTGACCGCCAGCTCGCAAGCACGCCGCTGCCGACGCTGGTGATCCACGCGCCGGACGACCGCGAAGTGTCCGCCGAGCATGCAAGGCTCTACACGCGCGCCGGCGACCATGTGCGGCTTTACTGGGCCGACGGGCTCGGCCACCGCCGCATTCTCGCCGACAGGGGTGTGGCGGAGCGTGCCGTTGGCTTCGTTGCCGGCAGGCTGGAGTCGTCTCTGCAGTGACCTGAATATCGTTCTTGTCAGCCGGGTTCGACCGTCACGCTGCCCCGGTGCTGGCCATCGCTATCCAAGCCGCCATTGCCCCGGCCACCGTCGCCAGAAGAGCCGAGCGCGACGCGCCGTCGCGCGCCTGGATCGACATGCCGTGCTGCACGGTCGCGTAGAAGGTCGCGGCCGTACCGCAGTCGAAATCGGCCGGCAACTCTCCCTCGGCGACGCCACGCTCGAGGCGTGTCAGCAAGGCTTCGCGGTTTTCGGCGCGGCGACGGCGCAGATCATCGCAGATGGCGCCGCGGCTTGAATCCTGGTGCAATGCGCCGAGCGTGATAAGGCAGCCTTGCGGACGACCGGTCTGTGAATAGGCCCTGGCAGTCTGCCGCAGGAACCGTTCGACGGCCTCGCGCGCGGTCGGCGCCTTTTCCAGCGCGGACCAGATCTCGGTTCCCTCGACCCGCGTGTAAAGCTCGGTTGCCTCGAGAAACAGTGCTTCCTTGCTGCCGAAGGCGGCATAGAGGCTGGGAGAGTTGATGCCCATTGCAGCGGTCAGGTCGCTTATCGACGCGCCCTCATAACCCTTGGCCCAAAACACTTCCATTGCGCGCCGCAAGGCGGCGGCTCGATCGAAGGTGCGGGGGCGGCCTCGTTCCGGCATGGCATCCTTTCTGTATTGATCGATACATAATTCGGTTGACGTGGTTCAGCAAGGCTGGCAGATATTTATGTATCAATCACTACAAAATGGAGAAGCAGATGTCATCCAGAAACTTGAACGGCAAGGCCGCCCTCGTCACCGGCGGCAGCCGCGGCATTGGTGCGGCGATCGCAAGAAGGCTCGCGGCCGACGGGGCAGGCGTGGCGATCACCTATGTGAATGGCGAGGAAGGGGCGTGTGCGGTGGTCAGGGAAATCGAGGCGGCCGGCGGCCGGGCCTTTGCCATCGAGGCCGACAATCGCGATGCTGGGGCGATCGAGGCGGCAGTCGATGAGGCAGCAACAGCCTTCGGACGGCTCGACATCCTGGTCAACAGCGCCGGCATCTGGCGCGCTGCGCCGATCGATGCCCTGTCGCTTGCCGATTTCGACGAGACGATGGAGGTCAACCTCAGAGCCCCGTTCGTCGCCGCCAAGGCGGCAGCAGCGCATATGGGCGAGGGTGGCCGGATCATCTCGATCGGCAGCAATCTGGCCGAGCGTGCCACGGACGCCGGCCTGAGCGCCTACTCGGCCAGCAAGGCTGCCTTGGTTGGCCTGACCAAGGCCTTTGCACGCGATCTCGGTCCGCGCGGCATCACCGCCAATGTCGTCCATCCGGGGTCGACCGATACCGACATGAATCCGGCAGCCGGCCCGCACGCCGAGCATCAGCGTCAGAAGATGGCGATGCCTCGCTTCGGCACGGCCGACGAGATCGCCGGCATGGTCGCCTGGCTTGCCGGCCCCGAAGGGCGCTTCGTGACAGGCGCTGCATTGACCATCGACGGCGGCGCCAACGCTTGAGGCTTGGCTCACGGGCGCTATCATTAACGGGGGCGATGACGGATTGACTCGACCCGTCACGATCTTGTGAAACCCTTCTGCAACAGACGTTCCGAAATTTATGAAAGCTTAACGAAATCAGTATGAATCAGTGTAGTCACGCCTTACATCCGCCATGCGGTGGGCGAGACCGTGAAAGCGGTGCGGAACGGGATCCGGTTCAACCGGAGCGGGTGATCCATGAAAGTCCTTGGAAACAAAGCAACCGTGCTGCCGTTTGCGGTGGCCGCGGCAATGCTGGCCTTCGGGGCGCCGAAGGCTGAAGCGCAAGGGTTCTTCGACATGCTTTTCGGCGGCGGCGTCAAACACGCACCGCCGAAAAGTGACTTTCCGCCGCCACCGTCAAAATACAAGCCGAAGCCCAAGGCGCCGGCCGCTTCCGGTGGTGGTGCGCAAATCAGCGGCCCGTCCTATTATACCTACAAGAGCGATCCGCTGGTGCGCGTCGATTTTTCGGCACTGTCGGCAGCGCCTGAACCAGCAACGCCTCAGGACGCTGCTTTCGAGCCGGCGGCCACCGGGGCTGCATTCCGCGAAGCCATTGCCGGCCTCGACGGCTATGACCTCTACGCCGAGAAGGACGTCGCCAAGGCGCTGATCGCCTATTACTCGGCCAATCCGGATTTCATCTGGGTGACGGGAACCAGTCCCAGCAGCCGTGCCCAGGATGCCGTGCGGGTGCTGGGCGAGGCCGCGAGCTACGGCCTGACGCCCGCCGACTACACCGTTGAAGTTCCGGCAGCAGGCACATCGGCGGGCAATGTCGATGAGCGCCTGAAAGAGCTGGTCCGCTTCGAGATGGCGCTGTCGGCGCGTGTCCTGCGCTACGCCCGTGACGCACAAAGCGGCCGCGTCGATCCCAACCGCATGACCGGCTACTACGATTTTCCGCCGAAGCCGCTCGACATGGAAGGGGTGCTGAAGACGCTGGCCCATACCCAGCAAGTGCGCACTTATCTCGAGTCACGGCATCCACAGAATTCCGAGTATCAGGCGCTGCGCGTCGAACTGGAAGCGCTCCAGGCCAGCGCCGAAGACGAAATCACCATCGATCCCGATCTGCTGTTGAAGCCGGGGCAGACCAGCCCCGAGCTGCCGAAGCTTTTGACAAAGATCGCGCGCAATCTCGATGACGAGATGGGCGGCGCCTATGGCGAGGTCCTGGCGAGGCTCGCTACCAGCGAGGTCTACGATCCGGAGCTGGTGCCGGTGATCCAGGCGGTGCAGAAACGGGCCGGCATGAAAGGCGACGGCGTCATCGGCCCGCGTACCGTTGCATCGTTGGCCGGAACATCCAAGGCCGACAAAGTTCAGAAGGTTCGGGTTGCGCTCGAAGAGTTGCGCTGGTTGCCTTCCGACCTTGGCAGCCCGCGCGTCTTCATCAACCAGCCGGCTTTCACCGCGAGCTATATCGATGATGGCGAGGAGAAGCTGAAGACCCGCGCCGTGGTTGGCAGGCCCACCAACCAGACTGCTTTCTTCTATGACCAGATAGAGCAGGTCGACTTCCATCCCTATTGGGGCGTGCCGCAGTCGATCCTGGTCAACGAGATGCTGCCGCGGCTGCGCCGGGATCCTGGCTATCTCGACCGCGCCGGCTACGAGGTGGTCAATGCCCGCGGCAAGCGCATTCCCTCGTCCTCGGTCAATTGGGGCGCCTACGGCGCAAAGATACCCTACGGCGTGCGCCAGCTGCCGAGCGAGGCCAATGCGCTGGGCGAGCTGAAGATACTGTTCCCCAACAAGCATGCAATCTACATGCACGATACGCCGCAGAAGTCGTTTTTCCAGCGCGACATGCGTGCGCTCAGCCATGGCTGCGTTCGCTTGCAGGATCCGCGCGGCATGGCCGCTGCCGTGCTCGGCACCTCGGTCGACTACATCGAGGACAAACTGAAACACGGACATTCGACCGAGGACGTGACACGCAAGATCCCGGTCTATGTCGCCTATTTCACCGCATGGCCGGACCTGTCCGGCAAGGTCGAATACTTCAACGACGTCTACGGCCGCGATACAAGGCTGCAGCAGGCGCTCGACAGCACGGAAGCGGTGCGTTCGCCGGCAAGCTGACGAATGCGGTTCTAGCGCTGAAACAGTGGACGCCGGAAACCGGCATCGCGTCCGG
Organism: Mesorhizobium sp. M1088; assembly: GCF_040318575.1. Lineage (NCBI taxonomy): Bacteria > Pseudomonadati > Pseudomonadota > Alphaproteobacteria > Hyphomicrobiales > Phyllobacteriaceae > Mesorhizobium > Mesorhizobium sp. M1088. Next base: position 92,087 of record NZ_JAMYMO010000016.1, read on the forward strand.
CGATGAGCCAATAGACCAGGCCCGCGACAACGCCTGCGGCGGCAATGATGCCGATATCGGCCCAGCGCTCCGGGTTCGTGTCATCCGGTACACTGGGCCAGATCAAGGCGAAGCCGCCAACCGCGGCCGCCGCGCCGAAGACCATGTGTAGCCAAAAACTGCGCAGCGAGAAAAACTCGGCAATCAGTGCGAAGATCAGCGTCTGCAGGCCGGTCAGCACGATCGTCAGAAAATAGATGAACATACCGAGCGGCGGCAACAGAAGCACCGCAACGGGGGTGACACCCATGACGTCGAAATAATTCGGCGCATTTGGCAGCGAACTCAGCCCGCCATAGATCGCCGCCACCGCGATCAGCCCAACCAGTACCGCTATGAAATAACCCGCGAGCATCATCAGAAAGCGTTTCAATACGTGCTTTACCGTCGCCATGCCCACCCCCGCGCGCAATGATAGCACCCAGTCAGCCATCAAAGTCATATCTACGCAAGCGTCTGCCGAAGGCCGGAGGCCTTCGAGGCGCGCCATTATTAGAATCTGGACCGTTGGCGGCCAGCTTCATTTCGGCGCGGCTGTCACCGGATCATAGGTGATTTCAACTTTGGCCTTGTCGCTCGTGTAATAAATGACGGTGTAGCCATCGCTGTCCCAATCGATTTCCTTGATGTAGCGGAAGTCGTCGCGCTGCTCGACCTTGGCGATGATTTCCGACAGCTTCTTGGCATTCTGCGGCGGCACCGGATTTTCGTCCGCGGCAAAGGCCGATCCGCCGACAAGCAGCACGGCGGCCGCCAAAACAAGTCTGGACATGGCTTTCCCTCACATCTCGATGAGCAGAAACTCGTTTCCATGCAGGTTTGTTCCCGGAGCGCCGGGCGTTGCGCTACAAGGAGGCGCCGGCCATGCCTGATTTATGGCCGCCGAAAGAACAAGACGACTGCTTAAAATCGGTGATTTACCTACGAATGCCCAGCGTTTCATTCCGGGAGGCCAGCGAGCCGCAACCCTTCGATGTATCGGGCAAGGAGAGCCTTATCCCGATATGGCGCGCGGGAGCTGTATCGCTCGATCGAGAATTCCGGATTGAGCTTGAGAAGTTCGCTAGCGGCGCGACGGGCGTCCTCCAAGCGACCAAGTTGGGCATATGTTGCCGCCAGCAAGCGGTAGGCGGAACCAATGTCTGCCATCTTTTCCAAAAGGGACAGGGCTTCGAGGTAGTTTCCGGAAAGGTATTTGCTGGCCGCAATGTTCCAAAGGTACCAGTCGGGTCGGCTGGGATTGAGCCGTAAAGCCAGTTCTCCGATTCTGGTCGCGTCCTCGAGACGCCCGAGATAGCCCAAGGCATCGCAATATTCGGCGAGGAGATCGCAATTGTTGGGCGCAAGCTCGCGGCCACGTTCGTAACAGCCTATTGCTCTTTCAGCTTCCCCCCGCCAGAGGTAAACGACGCCCAGCGCCCAGTGGACGTTGGCGTCGTAGGGACTGAGTTCAAGGGCTTTGCTCGCCGAAGCGAATGCACTTGCCAGCGTGGTTTCCAGATCGACGCGCTCATTCCATTTCAGCCTGTGTATCTCGAGCCAGGCGAGTCCCAGGTATCCGCGCGCGTAGCCCGGATCGTCGTTGATCGCGGCGACGAACATCTCTCTGGCAAGTCTGACGTCATCCGGATTCAAGCTCATCTCAAGATGCCTGCCGCGCAGGTAAAAGTCATATGCCCTCAGTGCGGTTAGCGGTTTGCCGAGAACACGGTGGCGCTCGGCCTCCTCGATCTTGATGTTAAGGGCGGCCGGAATGGATTGGGACAGCTCGTCTTGGATGTAGAACATATCGACAAGGTCGAAATCGTATTTCTCCGCCCAGATGTGTTCGTGTAACGCATTGGTCAGATTGGCATTGACCCGGACGCGATTGCCGAGCCGCCTCACGCTCCCCTCAAGAGTGTAATGCGTGGCCGGAGCATTCTGTTGCGGCTCTGAACGAGGCAAGCGAACGATCACGTTTAACCCGGAGAAGCGCGACAATGCGGCAGCGATATCCTCGGTTATGCCGGCGGCGAAATACTCATGGTCGGGATCGCCGCTCAAATTCACAAACCTCGAGACATAGAGAAGCGTTCTGTTCGACGCGATAGCAGGATTATCCTGAACGTTGAGCGACGGCGGTGCCATGAGGGCGGTGGGCGTGTGCTTGGATGGCGTGTCATCATCTATGATGACATTGAAAATCCGGAGCGGACGTTCAATGTTCTTCAACGCCTGCTCGCCCGCATCTTCGAAGCTGATATACAGGCGGTTGCCCACAGTATCGCGCACCGATGCCGAGACCGCGACGCCCCCAGGCCTGGCGATGCTCTCGATGCGCGCCGCCACGTTTACGCCGTCACCATAGACGTCTTCGTCTTCGAACAGGATGTCGCCGATATTAATGCCGATGCGAAATTCTATTTGCCGATCGCGATGGACGTTCGTGTTCCTCGTCCGCATCTCCCGTTGGATTTCGACCGCGCAGAGAACCGCTTCCTCGACGGCGCGGAACTCCACCAACATGCCATCGCCCATGAGCTTGATGATGCGGCCATGACGCAATGCGACCTTGACGTCCAATAGTTCCTGACGATGCTTCTTCAGGGCCGACAAAGTACCTTTCTCGTCAATTTCCATCAGCCGGCTGTAGCCGACTACGTCAGTGGCCATGATGACGGAGAGTTTCTGTTCCATCGGCGCTCCCCACTCCTACAAGCAACTAGATAACACATCCGCACCGCCGAAGCATCGAACTTGCGCGGACGGAAATGGGAAGATGATTACACGATAGGTTCCTGATGGCTGCGGAAATTTCGGCTGCCGGCATGGACAACTTATTGAAAGGCAATTCCGCTTCTGATTGTCGGCTTCGGGCTCGATCACGACCTTCCAGCAGAAGCATCTAAGGGCAGCACAGGGTCGATAGTGTTGAAAAAGTCCGGGTTGCAGCAGTCCTGAAGCACTTCTCTATTCGGCATGTTGAGGTCAAGCGCTTTCGAGCTTGCGGCTTCTCCGGCGTTTGACGTCTTTCGCGGGGCCTCGCTTCTCTACGGGATCGGCTTTAGCCCTCCCAGCATGGGATCAGGAGAATGAAGCGGCACAATCTGATTCGCGGCCTGATCGGCTGCAGTGAGCGACCGGTCCGAGTGCTTCAACGAACTCGCCTCATCCATCGTCCCGCGAAGGACGTGCTTCCGCCGGTGGCGGAACTTGTCTCTCTCCTTACGGCCTTCCCGGTCAGATAGCGGCTGGCGAGGCCTCCCGCGTCCAGCGGAATTCGGTGCCGTCCACCCACATGCGGTGCATGATGACCGCCAGCCGGCGGGCGAGTGCCACGATCGCTTTTCGCAGACCGCACCGCTTGGCGACATTCATCGCCCACGCCTTCAGCCATGACCACTTCTTGACGCGCGTTAGCATCACTTGGGCGGCTTCGTAGAGCAAGGTGCGCATCATCCCGTCGCCGCACAGCGAGACGCGACCGACGCGGTGACTTTCACCTGATTGGTTGAGCACCGGCGTCAGTCCCAGGATGAACCCCACCGTTTTGGAGTTTCTGAATCGCTGTGGAATGTCGATCGTCGCGGTATAAGCCAGCGCCACCACAGGACCAACGCCGGAGATCGTCATCAAGCGCCGACAGACCTCATCGTCCCGCACGATTCTCAGAAGTCTGCGATGTAGAACTGTAAACTGTTCTCGCAGCTTGCAGCGCGCCTCCAGCAGCGGCGTGAGAATTTCGGCCAGTTCACAGCGTCCTTCGACGAGCTCGCGAATCCGATCCTCAAACTTGACGGTCCCGACGACGCCAACCTTGAGCCCAAAATTGCGCAACAGGCCGCGCAGGTCGTTCTCGATGGCGAGGGCCTTTTCCTGCAGCAGCTTGCGCGCCGTCAGCAGCGCGCGGCGCTTCTGGCTCGTCAGCGTCTTGACATGCACCGGGCGGAACAGGTTGACGCGCATCATCTGTGCGATGCCGCGCGCATCATTGCGATCCGTCTTGTTCGGCCGCGCCTTGAGGAATGCCTTGGTGTGTCGGGTCTCGATGCAGATTGCCGGCAAACCGGCCTTGGCCAGGCCTTCGAACAGCCATTGCGACAACGGTCCGGCCTCGAGCCCGATCCGCTCGATGCGCAAGGCGGGACCTTTCAGAACCGCGGTGAGGTCGTCGGG
>NZ_JAMYMO010000017.1:0-94597 GCF_040318575.1 Mesorhizobium sp. M1088
AAGGACCGTGCTCAAAGGCCGGACATATGGACGCAAGCGATCGAAAACGACGCAAAACAACCGTTGCAGGCAGGGCGCCGTCCACATATGGATCCCAGGGTCTGCGCTCCGCTTCGCGTTCGCTCCGCCCTAGGATGACGAAGGTAAGTGCTTACTTCCTGCCACCCCGCCGCTCCGCTCGATCGAAAAAACCAGCGATCCTGCCCGGCAGGATCCCGGACTCCAAAAACGGTGCATGCCCCTGGCCCTCCACGGTGATCGTCTCGATATCGGTATGGCGCGTCCGCATCTGCTCGAGCATTTCGGCGGACAGCAGCTTCGAATTGGCGCCGCGTATGACGAGCATCGGGATGGCCGCCAGCGCGTCGAACTGTGGCCAAAGATCGGGCAGCGGCCGGCTGGGATCGAGCCCCGCCAGCGTCTCGACCAGTTTCGGATCGAAATCGGTCAGAAATCCCTCCTCGGTCTCGCGGTAGAGGGCTGATGCCATCCGCTCCCAATCCGCATCGGTCAGCGCCGCAAAATCCGCGCCATGGGTGCTGCGCAGGCCGCGGACCACCTCTGCGTACATCTTCGGCCTTGGCGCGGGGTCGAGGTAGGAGCGGATATGGGCGAGACCTTGCGACTCGATCACCGGGCCGATGTCGTTGAGAACGACGGCCTTCAGCACGGCCGGCCGCATCGCCCCGAGCACATGGATGATCAGTCCACCGCGCGAGGTGCCGATGAAGGCAGCCTCGTCGGCGCCAAGTGCAGCCAGCCCGGCGAGAATATCCCCCGCTTCGATGCCGATATTGTAATGGCCGATATCGGCATCGTAGGCGGACTGCCCGCGCCCGCGATAATCGAAGGCGACAACCCTACGCCTCGCCTGCGTCGACAGATAAAGCGCCAAATCGTGAAAATCACGGCAATTGCGGGTCAGGCCAGGCAGACAAACGACTGGCCAACCGCCGGAATTCGCTTCGCCGTAGATGCGGGCGTGCAGGCACAGCCCGTCCGGCGCGGCGTAGAAGAAATCGGAAAAACCCTGCTCGATTCGCATGTAGACTCCGTTCCTCTCACCGCCGGATCGCTTCGATTGCTACAGGCGAGGGGCAGGTAAGGTCAAATAGGGAAGGCGCCGGCGTTGGAGGTCCCTCAACGGGAAGATTGGCTGCCATAGTCGCTTTCGCCAGGTTTCGTAGGATGCAGAAAGGCACTGTCCCCGCAGCTGCCGATCTCCCACTTGGGGGCAGGGCTATTGCAGATGGAAAGTCGAGGCTTTCGCTCTACGACGGACCCCCACCCCTAACCCCTCCCCACAAGGGGGAGGGAGACTTCCGTTGGCACTGACCTCGGCAAATTGCCTGCCTTTCGGCGCCAAAAGGGGAAGTAAGGGCATGCGGCAGCATTCCCTCCCCCTTGTGGGGAGGGTTAGGGTGGGGGTCCATCTTCGTAAGAATCCAAATGCGATTGCCCTGCGCTTGGGGGGATGTCTGGTGATTGGCAAGGAGGGCAGGACAGAGCGGGCCGCTGTCCCGCCAACTCCACGTCCGGAACCTTCATAGCCAGAAACAAAAAAACCGCCTCGGTGGGCGGGTCGTTGGAGCCAATTAGCACCATTACCGAAATTAGTAGCATAGCTGCCGGCACAAAGCAAGAACAAAATACGCCGTGGCCGACAAATTCGCGTTTCTTCGTAGCCTGACTCGGTTTGAAGCCCGGTCGTCACCCCCGGCCGTTCACCAAGTCCCCGACAATGTCATATTTGCCGGAGATACGCATCTTGTAGACCTCGTAATTCTCCATCACGCGCTGAACGTAACTTCTTGTTTCCGTATAGGGAATCCGCTCGATCCAGTCGACGACTGCATCGACGTCCTCGCCGCGCGGGTCGCCGTATTTCGCCACCCACTGGGCGGCGCGGGCGGGGCCGGCATTGTAGCCGGCGAAGGTCAGCACGTAGGAGCCGTCGAAACGGCCGAGCTGCTCGCCCAGAAAGGCGGCGCCCAGCGTTGCATTGTAGCCGGCATCGGTGGTCAGCCGCGCCTGCGAGAAAGTCATGCCGGCCTTCTTCGCCAATTGCTTGGCCGTGCCTGGCATCAGCTGCAGCAGTCCGCGCGCGCCGGCGCTGGAGACGGCGCCGATGTTGAACTCGCTTTCCTGCCGGGCAATCGCATAGGCCAGCGCCTTGCCCGAGCCGGAGACGTTGGCGGTGTCGGGAATGACGCCGAGCGGATGCGACAGCGCGCCTACGTCGATGCCGCGGGCGCCGGCGATCTTGCCGACCTTCAGCGCCATGAAATGGTTGCCTTGTCTTTCCGCCAACACCGCAAGCAGCGCCAGTTCGCCGGGGCTGTTCAGCTGCCCGGCAAGGTCGCGGTAGAGGGTTTCGGCATAGCGGTCATAGCCTGCCTGCTGCAGCCGCTCGATGGCGCTGACCGCCTCGCGGGTGGTAAAATTCCGGCGGTCGGCGGCACTTGGCTGGGGGTAGACGATATTGAGGGTCTGCCGGCCGACACGCTCGCCGGCGAGCTGGCCGTAAAAGGTCGTGCCGTAGCTAGCGGCACGGCTGAAAAAATCCTTGGCATTGCCGGGCCCGCCGACTTCGGCGGCACGGCCGAGCCAGTAATAGGCGCGCGACAGCGACATCGGCCCTTGGGCGAGCTCCGCGATTTGCGCAAAATGCTTGGCGGCGGTGCTCGGGTCGTTGAGGCCGCGCAACGCGTACCAGCCTGCATGGAATTCCGCCTCGGCGGCATTGGCGGGACTTTCGGCGGCATGCGCGGCGACTATTCTGTAGGCGGTCTTCATGTCGCCCTGGTCGACCAGCTCGCGCGACAGCACCCGGCGTTCGACCCACCAGGCGTCCGCATCGACCAGAGCGTCACGATCGCCCGGCGCCTTCATCACCAGCGCGGCTGCGTCGGAAAATTTCTGTTGCTTGCGCAGATATTCGGCTTCGGCAAAGAGATAGCCGACCGCCCGCTGCGCTGCCGGCACCGCCTTCAGCAGCTTGGCCGCGTTCTTGTCGCCCTTGCTGACCGCCGCCCAGGCGTCGGCCAATTGCTGGGCGCCGGCGAGACCGGCGACGCGTAGCGCCGAAGCGACCCGGTCGGCATAAAACATGCGCTCCATGCGGAAGCGATGGTCGGCGGCCGGGATCAGCGCGCCGAACTCGCGGATGACCGCCGCCTCGTCCCCGGCTTCGAGCTTTTCGGTGCGCCAGAATGGCGACAGCACCGAGCGCGCCGCCTTGGTATTGCCTAGCGCTACATAGGAGCGCGCAAGGATCACCACGCCCTCGAAGGTCAGCGGCTGGCTGCCGTCGAACGCCCGCACCACGACCTGTGGCGCGGGGTTCTCGCGATAGAGCGCGCGCTCGCTGTTCTTGCGCAAGGCGATCGTGCCCGGCCAGTTCGGCAGCATCTTCGCGGCATCGGCGATGTCGCCGCTCGGCACCTGGTCGCCGCCATAGAGCGCAATCGCCCAGGCAAGGATGTGCCGATCGAGCGATTTGGCCGGCAGCGCTTCGCGCACCTGGCGCGCGCGCTGAATGTCGTTTGCCGCAAGCGCATCGAGACCGCTCTTCAGCGCCGCGACGCTGGCGGATGGCGAAGGGGACTGCTGCAGTGCATCGTTCTGCGGCTCCGTCATCGGGATCGCCGACGTGACCTGCCCATCGACGCTGCCGCCGATCGCCGCGCCGGGGACCAGCACAACGATCGCGCCGAGAAGCGCGAAAAGATGAGGCCGCCTGGTCGGCATGGATTTGGTCATTTCCTATTCTTCGATGCTACCACTGGCACAGATGAACTGCAGCCTATTCGTCTGTGATGAAGGGCCCGTAAAGAAAACCTTATCGAGGTCGTTCGAATTGCAATTGCTGGCGCAATGCTTGCCGCGCAACAATGTCGAGACTATGGTGCGCCGCTTCGCTTTCGGCTAGAAGGCGCGCACGACAAACACCTACAGCGCCGCGGGTCTTCTCAGACGCGCAAAGGACGTTGTAGCAATTTAAATTTGGCGCATAACCCTTTCCGAAATCGACTGCGATTTTCGGGGTCATGCGCTAGTCCCAAGGAGTTGGACGACATGCTAAGAGGCTCGCTGACCGCGCTCGTCACACCGTTCGAAAAGAGCGGCCGTTTCGACGAGAAAGCCTTTCGCGCGTTCATCACCTGGCAGATCGCCGAAGGCACGACGGGCGTGGTCCCGGTCGGCACCACCGGCGAGTCGCCGACGCTGTCGCATGACGAGCACCGCCAAGTCGTCAAGGTTTGCATCGAGGTCGCCAAGGGCCGGGTTCCGGTCGTCGCCGGCGCCGGCTCCAACAACACCGAAGAGGCGGTCGGCCTGGTCCAGTATGCCGAGAAGGCGGGTGCCGACGCGGCCCTTGTCGTCACGCCCTATTACAACAGACCGACACAGCGCGGCCTCTATGCGCATTTCGCCGCCGTCGCCAAGGCAACCAGTCTGCCGATCATCATCTACAACATTCCGCCGCGCTCGGTGGTCGACATGAGCCCCGAGACGATGGGCCAGTTGGTGCATGACTTCAAGAACATCGTCGGCGTCAAGGATGCCACCGGCAAGGTCGAGCGGGTTTCGGAGCAGCGCGCCACCTGTGGCAAGGATTTCATCCAGCTCTCCGGCGAAGACGCCTCGGCGCTCGGCTTCAACGCGCATGGCGGCGTCGGCTGTATTTCTGTGACGGCAAATGTCGCACCCAGGCTTTGCGCTGAATTCCAGGAGGCAACGCTTTCCGGCGACAGCGCCAAGGCGCTCGACCTGCAGGACCGTCTGTTGCCGCTGCACAAGGCGATTTTCATGGAGCCCGGCGTTTCCGGCGCGAAATATGCGCTGTCGAAGCTGGGCAAGGTCGAGAACGTGCTGCGCTCGCCGCTAATGACGGTCGAGCCGTCGACCGCCGAGAAGATCGACGCGGCGATGAAGCACGCCGGCTTGATAAACTAGGGATGAGGCGCCACCTCTCCGCATCATGAATCAAGTCAGAAAAGCCGATCCCAACAACAAGACCGTTGCGGAAAACCGCAAGGCGCGGTTTTCCTATGAGGTGCTCGACACGATCGAGGCCGGCCTGGTGCTGACCGGTACGGAAGTGAAATCGCTGCGCCAGGGCCAGGCCAATATCCAGGACAGCTACGCCTCGGTCGAGGGCGGCGAGATCTGGCTGATCAACTCTTATTTGCCGGAGTATCTGCAGGCCAACCGCTTCAACCATGAGCCGCGCCGCCGCCGCAAACTGCTGCTCAACAAGCGCGAGATGGCAAAGCTGGCGCAAAGCGTCGACCGCGAAGGCATGACGCTGGTGCCGCTGAAGATCTACTTCAACGACCAAGGCCGTGCCAAGCTGCTGCTCGCCGTTGGCCGCGGCAAGAAGCTGCACGACAAGCGCGAGACCGAAAAGCAGCGCGACTGGTCGCGCGAGAAGGGCCGGCTGCTGAAGGAGCGAGGGTGAGGAGCGGTCCGCGAAGCGGAGGAAAAGCCAGCGATTTGGCTTTTCGAGCGACGAACGCCCGGAGCCTTAGCGGCGGGCAGGGCGGACCAAAAGGGATAGGTCTCGTTTGAAAAACCGGATCGTCTTATGGGGCGCGGCCGGTCTGCTCGTGGCGGGCCTCGTTCTGGCCGGCGGCTATACCTACTTCCAGACGTTTTCTCCGGACCGCCGCAAATATCCGGTCAGGGGCATCGACGTCTCCCATCATCAGCGGCAGATCGACTGGCGGCGTGTTGCCGCCGACGATGTCGCCTTCGCCGTGATCAAGGCGACGGAAGGCGGCGATCATGTCGACGATGCCTTCGCCGCCAATTTGCGCGCGGCCCGCGCCGCCGGTCTTGCCGTCGGTGCCTATCATTTCTTCACCTTCTGCAGATCGGGTGCGGATCAGGCACGCAACTTCATCTCGGTGGTGCCGCACAATCAGCCTTTGCTGCCGCCGGTGGTAGACATCGAGTTCGGCGGCAATTGCCCGCAGCGGCCAACTCCCGAACAGCTGAGCGCCGAACTCTCCGCCTTCCTCGGCCCGGTCGAGGCGGCGTTCGGCAAGACGGCGATCCTCTATGTGACCGACGAGGTGGCGCAAGCCTATGCCGGGCAGCTAGCCAGCCGCCCGCGCTGGCTGCGTTCGCTGGCGCTGCGGCCGGGCCATGACAACTGGATCTACTGGCAGTATCACAACCGGGGCCGCGTCGACGGCATCAGCGGCGACGTCGACCTGAATGTTCTCCAGGGCGGACCTGCGACGCTGGCCGCATTGTTTGCCGCAGCGCCTGAAACGACAGCGTCGGATTGATGCTATTCCCGTCCACCAAAACACCCTCTCATATCGCAGGCGGCGCCGTGCTAAGTACATTTGATGCCGGAGCGCCCTTCATCAACCAATGACAGCAACGCCCCGCCTGCTGCGACGGACGGCGGCGACCCCCGCCTGGCATTTGTCTATGCGGAGGCGGTGCGTGGCCTCCAGCACCAGCAGGGCGTGGTTGAAAGTCTCAATACGCGCGCCGGCAATCTGATCTTCGCAACCGCGTTCGCGAGTTCTCTCCTCGGAGGCAGGGCGCTCCTGGATGGCGTGGGGCCCTGGGACTGGCTGGCGCTGATATTGCTTTTTCTTATCGGGCTGCTGGTCGCGATTATGGTGTGGCCGTATTATAACTATACGTTCCGTTTCGATCCAGAGAAGCTGCTCCAGGACTTCGTTGATCAGCACCCTCCCGCAACCCTGGACGGGATGCACCGAGCGCTTGCGCTGCGCATCAAATCCGACATGGCCAGCAATTGGCGGATCATCCAACGCCTGCGCGTCGCGCTGCAGCTTGCATTGTTTCTGTGGTTGCTGGATCTCCTGGCCTGGTTGTTCGCGATCGCCCGAATCTAGGGCTCGTGCCCTGGCGGGCGTCGTCCGACTCTATGTCTTCAGAAAAGCTTCTATCTGACTGAAGACGTTGACGAACATCGCTTCCGTCAACACGCCGGTATTGGTGTTGTAGCGCGAGCAATGATAGCTGGAAAACAGCGTGATGCCATTGGCCTGCTGCTGCCCACCATGCCGGAACGGATAGGCGGCAACGCGTTGGCCGAGCGCCCGCACGGTCGACTGGTGCGCGATCGAGCCAAGCGCCAGCACAGCGCGCAGATTTGGAAATCGCGCGATCGTCGGCACCAGGAACGTCCGGCAGGTCGCTATCTCGGCGCCAACCGGCTTGTTGTCCGGCGGCACGCAGCGCACCGCATTGGTAATCGCCGTACCGACAAGCTCCAGCCCGTCATCCGGTCGCGCTTTGAATTCGCCGCGCGCAAAGCCGTGCGCGATCAGCGTGTTGTAGAGCAGGTCGCCGGCAAAATCGCCGGTGAAGGGGCGCCCCGTCCGGTTCGCCCCGCGCAGTCCAGGCGCCAGCCCGACGATCAGCAGACGCACTGCGTCCTCGCCTTCCGGCGGCAAAAAGGTCGGCACCGGCGCGTTGAACCAGGACGGCTCGCGCCGCCGCCACTCGGCGATGAAGTCGTGCAACCGCGGGCAGAGCGGGCAATCGCGATCGGGTTCGGGGGAGACGACCAGGGGAGCGGTCAAGGCAACGACCGTCAATAGTCTTCCTCGTCGACTTCGGCCGGTTCGGGCCGGCGCACCGGCCGCTCCGACGGGTCGCGGCCGACTTCATTCTTGAGCGTCATCAAGTCGATGAAATGGTCGGCCTGGCGGCGCAGATCGTCGGAGATCATCGGCGGCTGCGAAGCCATGGTCGAGACGATCGACACCTTGCGCCCGCGCCGCTGCAGCGCCTCGACCAGCGTGCGGAAATCGCCGTCGCCCGAAAAGATGACATAATGGTCGACGACATCGGCAAGTTCGAGCGCATCGACGGTCAGCTCGATATCCATATTGCCCTTGATCTTGCGCCGGCCGGTCGAGTCGGTGAATTCCTTGGCCGGTTTGGTCACCACCTTGAAGCCGTTATAGTCAAGCCAGTCGATCAGCGGCCGTATCGAGGAGTATTCCTGATCCTCGACCAGCGCGGTGTAGTAATAAGCGCGCAGCAGATAGCCGCGTTTCTGGAAACTCGCCAGAAGTTTGCGGTAATCGATGTCAAAGCCCAGCGCGCGCGAGGTGGCGTAGAGATTGGCACCGTCGATAAAGAGAGCGATTTTTTCACGAGGATCGAACATGGAAAATGTCCTTTTTCGAAATAAGCGGTCGTCTAAATGCGTGGCGACTATCGGCCGGTCTGATAATAGACCTGTTGGCCTTCATCGTTCGAGATAACGCCAGTTTTACGGCAATCCAAGGCACCATGGCGCACCGCAAGCAATTGTGATCGGCGCTGTGTCGCCGCAGGCGGCCCGCGTCAGAGCTGCGCACCGCCATAAAAGCTTGTATTTTGGCGGCGTTCGGGTTATGGACCGCGCCTGTTTTCCATCAAATCCAGGCATGAAAGGGGCAACTCATGGCCCGCGTAACCGTTGAAGATTGCATCGACAAGGTCGACAACCGCTTCGAGCTGGTGCTCCTGGCCGGCCACCGCGCCCGTCAGATTAGCCAGGGCGCGCAGATCACCGTACCGCGCGACAACGACAAGAATCCGGTCGTTGCGCTCCGCGAAATCGCCGAAGAGACGCTGTCGCCGGACGACCTCAAGGAAGATCTCATCCATTCGCTGCAGAAGCATGTCGAGGTCGACGAGCCGGAAGCCGATGGCGAGGCGATTGCCGACCAGACCGGCAGCGCCGTTGCGGCCACCGATGCCGACGACGCCGAGGACAACGTCACCTTCGATCGCATGACCGAAGAAGACCTGTTGGCCGGCATCGAAGGCCTGGTGCCGCCGGAAAAAAGCGACGATTATTGATCTTAGCGACAACTGCCGACACTTTCGCGTCGGCAGTTTCGTGGCTATCTATGACATGCGCCGTACGCCAGTGCGGCGCATGATTCATTTCAGCATTGCGAGATCCCGCCCATGATGCGTCAGTATGAGCTTGTCGAGCGCGTGCAGCGCTACAAGCCTGACGTCAACGAGGCGCTGCTCAACAAGGCCTATGTTTACGCCATGCAGAAGCATGGCCACCAGAAACGCGCCTCCGGCGACCCGTATTTCTCGCATCCGCTCGAAGTCGCCGCCATCCTCACCGAAATGCACATGGACGAGGCGACGATCGCCGTTGCCTTGCTGCACGACACGATCGAGGACACCACGGCGACCAGGGCCGAGATCGACGAATTGTTCGGCCCGGAAATGGGCAAGCTGGTCGAGGGCCTGACCAAGCTGAAGAAGCTCGACCTCGTCTCGAAGAAGGCCGAGCAGGCGGAGAACCTGCGCAAGCTGTTGCTGGCGATCTCGGAAGACGTGCGCGTGCTTCTGGTCAAGCTCGCCGACCGCCTGCACAATATGCGCACGCTCGACCATGTGCCGGAAGCCAAGCGCCTGCGCATCGCCGAAGAGACGATGGACATCTACGCGCCGCTGGCCGGCCGCATGGGCATGCAAGGCATGCGCGAGGAGCTGGAGGAGATTGCCTTCCGCTTCATCAATCCGGAAGCCTACCGCGCCGTCACCGCACGGCTGGCCGAAATCTTCGAGCGCAACAAGGGCGTGCTGTCGGAGATCGAGAAGGCGCTCTCCGCGCTGTTCGACAAATATTCGATCAAGGCCGAGGTCAAGAGCCGGCAGAAGAAGCCGTGGTCGGTGTTCCGCAAGATGGAAGCCAAGGCGTTGTCCTTCGAGCAGCTGTCCGACATCTTCGGCTTTCGCGTCGTCGTCGATACCGTCGAGGACTGCTACCGGGCGCTCGGCGCCATCCACACCACCTGGTCGATGGTGCCCGGCCGCTTCAAGGACTACATCTCCACGCCGAAGCAGAACGACTACCGCTCGATCCACACCACCATCGTCGGCCCGTCGCGCCAGCGCGTCGAATTGCAGATCCGCACCTATCAAATGAACAAGATCGCCGAATACGGCGTCGCCGCTCATTCGATCTATAAGGATACCGGTGGCAAGATGAATGGTGCCGCCCATGCGATCTCGAAGGAAACCAATGCCTATGCCTGGCTGCGGCGCACCATCGAGCAGCTTGCCGAAGGCGACAATCCCGAGGACTTCCTCGAAAACACCAAGCTGGAGCTGTTCCAGGACCAGGTATTCTGCTTTACGCCGAAGGGCATGCTGATCGCGCTGCCGCGCGGCGCCACGCCGATCGACTTTGCCTATGCCGTCCACACCGATGTCGGCGACACTTGCGTCGGCGCCAAGGTCAATGGCCGCATCATGCCGCTGATGACGGAGCTGAAGAACGGCGACGAGGTCGAGATCATCCGCTCGAAGGCGCAGGTCCCGCCGGCGGCGTGGGAATCGGTGGTCGTTACCGGCAAAGCACGCTCGGCCATCCGCCGCGCCACCAAGAACGCTATTCGCAAGCAATATTCGGGTCTCGGTATCCGCATTCTGGAGCGCGCCTTCGAACGGTCCGGGAAGACCTTCACCAAGGAAAACCTGAAGCCGGTGCTGCACCGGCTGGCGCGCAAGGACATCGAGGATGTGCTGGCCGCGGTCGGCCGTGGCGAACTAGCCTCCACCGATGTCATGAAGGCGGTGTTTCCCGACTACAAGGACGAGCGCGTCACGCTGGTCGCGCCCAAGCAGCGCGAGGAGGGCTGGTCGAAGATCCGCAACGCCGCCGGCATGCTGTTCCAGATTCCGGGCCGCGCCGCGCGCAAGGACAAGAACCAGCCGCGCGACGACGCGGTGCCGATCCGCGGCGTGCGCGGCGATCTGCCGGTGCGCTTCGCGCCGGAGGGGGCAGTGCCAGGCGATCGCATCGTCGGCATCGTGCAGCCGGGAACCGGTATCACCATCTATCCGATCCAGTCGCCGGCGCTGCAGGCCTTTGACGACCAGCCCGAGCGCTGGATCGACGTGCGCTGGGACATTGACGAGCGCACCAAGGAGCGGTTCCCGGCGCGCGTCTCGGTCACCGCCATCAACGCGCCGGGTTCGCTGGCCGATATTGCACAGGTCGTCGCATCCAACGACGCCAACATCCACACGTTGTCGATGGTGCGCACCGCGCCCGATTTCACCGAAATGCTGATCGATCTCGAAGTGTGGGACCTCAAGCACTTGAACCGGCTGCTGTCGCAGCTAAAGGACAATTCGAGCGTCAGTGACGCAAGGCGCGTGAATGGGTGAATAGTGAATAGTGAATAGTGAAGAGGGTGCTCTCACTACCATTCACCATTCACCATGGACATGGAGTGAACGATGAACACCGATGAAGTGCTGGGTATTTTCCGCGAGGCCGGCGCCGTGCTCGAAGGGCATTTCATCCTGACGTCGGGCCTGCGCAGCCCGGTCTTCCTGCAGAAAGCGCGTGTTTTCATGCATGCCGACAAGACCGAGCGCTTGTGCAAGGCGCTCGCCGAAAAGATCCGCACTGACGTGCCCGGCAGGATCGACTACGTCGTCGGCCCGGCGATCGGCGGGCTGATCCCGGCCTATGAGACCTCGCGCCATCTTGGTGCGCCGGCGATCTGGGTCGAGCGGGAAGGGGGTGAATTCAGGCTGCGCCGCTTCGAGATCGCCAAGGGATCGCGCGTCGTCATTGTCGAGGACATCGTCACCACCGGCCTGTCGATCCGCGAGACCATCGACTGTCTGCGCGCACTTGGCGCCGAAGTCGTTGCCGCCGCATGCATCATCGACCGCTCGGCCGGCAAGACCGATGTCGGCGTGCCGCTGATCGCGCTCGCCGAATATGAAGTTCCGGCCTATCCGGCCGACAGGCTGCCGCCCGAGCTCGCCGCCCTACCGGCGATCAAGCCGGGCAGCCGCAACATCTAATGCATGTCGCCCAAAAGTGTGCGGCGGTTTTGGGACAACGACATGCATAAAAAAAGCCAAGAGGCGCTGCCGTGATTGCCGGCATCGATCATTTCGTGCTGACGGTTCGTTCGGTGGACGATACCTGCGCCTTCTATCAGCGCGTGCTTGGCTTCAAGCGCCTCGACGAGCCGGACCGACCAACGGCGCTGCTGTTTGGAACGCAGAAGATCAATGTGCATCAGGTCGGGCGTACCTTCGAGCCGAAGGCCAAGGCGCCGACGCCGGGCTCCGGAGATTTCTGCTTGATTGCTGCCCGGCCGCTCGCCGAGATATGTGCCAACCTCGCCGCCAATGGTGTGGTGATAGAGGTCGGCCCGGTCGAGCGTGTCGGCGCTCGGGGCGCGATGATGTCGGTCTATTTCCGCGATCCGGACGGCAACCTCGTTGAGGTCAGCGAATATCGATCCTGAGTGACGCTCCTTAAATTCGCCGCGATCATGCCCTGTTCAGAACGGCGACACCCAGGGCCGGCGCGAGCGGCCACCGAGCGGATGCCGTCGGCCTCGTTGTTCTTCGGCCAGCGCATCGCTATATCAAAGTCGTAGTTGCTTTTCGGCGACCGCAGAGCGCAGCATAGGCTGTCGCGCCTGGCTGGAAAGGCCGGCGTGAAGCCATCGACGGAACTAGGAACAGGAACAGAGTGCTTTTTCGACGGCGCAAGCCTGATGGTTTTTTCGAGCGGGTGCGTACTTATTTGTGGCCGCGCCGCTCGTTCTCGCGCTCGCTGCGGTATTTCTCCAAACGCATCCTGCGGCTTAGGGCCACGCCGCATGCCGTGGCCGCCGGTGTTGCGGCGGGCGTATTCGCGTCGTTTTTCCCGCTTGGCTTTCACTTCATCATTGCTGCCATCCTGTGCTGGCTGATCGCCGGCAATCTGGTCGCGGCAGCACTCGGCACGGTCTTCGGCAACCCCCTGACCTTTCCGCTGCTATGGGCCGCCTCCTGGGAGGTCGGCAAGCTGATCCTGCATGAACACCTGCCGGCGCATGGCCCGCCCGCGCATCTCGGCGACATGCTGCATAATCTTTCCTTTGCGCAATTGTGGGGACCGGTGCTGAAGCCGATGACGATCGGCGCAATACCGCTCGGCCTGGTTTTCGGCCTGCTGTTTTACGGCATCACCCGCTGGGGCATGGTCACTTTCCACGAGCAGCGCCGCAAGCGGCTGGCCGAAAGAGCGGCAAAGGCTGGAAAAACCGGGCCGGAAGTTCCTGCCGAATGATTATCGGTATTGGCAGCGACCTCATCGACATCAGACGCATCGAGAAGTCGCTGGAACGCCATGGCCAACGCTTCATCCAGCGCATCTACACCGAGATCGAACAGGCGCGCTCCGAAAACCGCGCGGCGCGTGCGGCCTCCTACGCCAAGCGTTTCGCTGCCAAGGAAGCCTGCGCCAAGGCATTGGGTACCGGTATGGCGCAGGGTGTGTTCTGGCGCGACATGGGGGTCGTCAACCTGGCCAGCGGCAAGCCGACCATGGCGCTGACCAATGGGGCGGCAGCGCGGCTGGACGAAATTCTGCCTGAAGGGCACCGCGCGGTGATCCACCTCACCATCACCGATGATTTTCCGCTCGCTCAAGCCTTTGTGATCATTGAAGCGTTGCCGGTCGAAGAAGCGCCACATTGATTGCATCTGACCACCGGCATGACGTTGCCCAGCGCGCGCCGAGACTCTATACCATCCAACGCACAATCGAGGACGACATGAGCGTGGCTGAAAAAACCCAGAAGAAATCCGGCGGACTTGGCGAAACCGTCAGCGTCATAGTCCAGGCCCTGCTGCTTGCGCTGGTCATCCGCACGCTCCTGTTCCAGCCGTTCTCGATCCCGTCCGGGTCGATGCGGCCGACTTTGCTCGAAGGCGACTATCTCTTCGTCACCAAGTGGTCCTACGGCTTCTCGCGCTATTCACTGCCGTTCGGGCCGAACATCTTTTCGGGCCGCATCTGGGGCTCAGAGCCGAAGCGCGGCGACGTGGTGGTGTTCAAGTTTCCGCCCGATCCTTCTGTCGATTATATCAAGCGCGTCGTCGGCCTGCCGGGCGACAAGATCCAGGTCAAGGATGGCCAGCTCTTCATCAATGACGTGGGCGTGCCGCGCGTCAAGGTCGGGCAGATCGACAACCGCGACATCACCGAGGAGAACGGGCCGGTCGATGTCTATCGCGAGACGCTGCCGAACGGCGTCAGCTACGACACGCTCGACCTGACGCAGGCTTCGATCGGCGACAATACCAAAGAGTTCAAGGTGCCGCCCGGTCACTATTTCATGATGGGCGACAATCGCGACAACTCGTCGGACAGCCGCTTCACCGTCGGCTTCGTGCCGGACGAGAATTTGGTCGGCCGCGCCAACCTCATTTTCTTCTCGATCGGCGGCAGCGCCAGCCCGCTCGAAATCTGGAAATGGCCGTCACTGATGCGCGCCTCGCGCCTGTTCCATTTCGTCAATTAGGGCCATGGCGGCGACGAAACGGCTGACCGCCGATGCGCTCGCCGAGGCGCTCAGGGAGCGCACCGGCCACAGTTTTGGCGACCATCAGCGCCTGCAGCGGGCGCTGACCCATGCCAGCGCTCGCGGCAGTCACGCCGGCGTCGACTACGAACGTTTCGAATTCCTGGGCGACCGCGTTCTCGGCCTTGTCGTTGCCGATATGCTGCTGGCGGCATTTCCCGACGCCGCCGAGGGTGAGCTGTCGCTGAGATTGAACGCTCTGGTCAACGCTGAAGCCCTGGCGGAAATTGCCGAGGAGATCGGCCTGCCGGAACTTATTCGCGCCGGTTCGGACGTACGCGGCCTCGACGGGCGCAAGCGCGTCAATCTGCGCGCCGATGCATTGGAATCGCTGATCGCCGTGCTCTATCTCGACGGAGGGTTGGAAGCGGCCCGTGCCTTCATCCACAGATACTGGCAGCCGCGCTCGCAAGCCATTGACGCCGCCCGTCGCGATGCGAAAACCGAACTGCAGGAATGGGCGCATCAGGCGGCAGGCGCAGTGCCGGTTTACATAATCGACAGCCGCGAGGGACCGGACCACGATCCGCTGTTCACCGTCAGTGTCAAGGTCGGCGCCTATCCGCCGGCGACCGGCAGCGGGCGCTCCAAGCGCGAGGCGGAGCAGGCTGCAGCCGCGGCACTTCTGCAGCGGGAAGGCGTCTGGCTCGATCAAGGGAGTGCCGCATGACCGCCACCGAAGCTCCGGCAACAGAAGCTCCCGCTACCCGCTCCGGCTTCGTCGCGCTGATCGGCGCGCCCAATGCGGGGAAATCGACGCTGGTCAACCAATTGGTCGGCGCCAAGGTGTCGATCGTGACGCACAAGGTGCAGACCACCCGCGCTATCGTGCGCGGCATTGCCACCCACAACAACGCGCAGATCGTCTTCGTCGACACGCCGGGCATATTCAAGCCGAAGCGCCGGCTGGACACCGCGATGGTGACCACAGCGTGGGGCGGTGCCAAGGACGCCGATATCGTGCTGCTCTTGATCGATGCCGAGCGCGGCATCCGGGGCGATGCCGACGCCATCCTCGAGCGGCTGAAGGATGTCCGGCAGCCGATGGTGTTGATCCTCAACAAGGTCGATCGGGTCAAGCACGAGACGTTGCTGGCATTGTCGGCGGCAGCCAACGAAAGGGTGCCGTTCAAGCGCACCTTCATGGTTTCGGCGCTGACCGGGTCCGGCTGCAAGGACCTGCTCGACTATCTAGCCGAGACCTTGCCGGCCGGCCCCTGGTACTATCCGGAGGACCAGATCTCCGACCTGCCGATGCGCCAGCTCGCGGCCGAGATCACCCGCGAAAAGCTCTATCTCAGGCTGCATCAGGAACTGCCTTATTCCTCCCACATCGAGACCGAGAAATGGGAAGAGAAGAAGGACGGCTCGGTGCGCATCGACCAGACAATCTATGTCGAGCGTGACAGCCAGAAGAAGATCGTGCTCGGCCATAAGGGCGAGACGATCCGCGCCATCGGCCAGGCCGCGCGCATGGAAATCGCAGGCATACTCGAGCAGAAGGTGCACCTCTTCCTGTTCGTCAAGGTGCGCGAGAACTGGGGCGACGATCCCGAGCGCTACCGTGAAATGGGGCTCGAATTTCCGCACTGAGCCTGTTTGGGCGATCCGCAGAGCGGCCTGTTGGCCGCCTCAGGATTTTGAGAGGTCGCCGGGGTGCCCGATCGGTCGACTTGCATCTTGAACAGCGTCGAATCATTCCGGAAGCCATGCGTCGACCACGTCGGTCGAGCCGTTTCTTATTGGCACCGGCGCGGCCCGAAATCCTGAGCGGGTTCTGAGAAATTTCCGATATTTCATGCAGAACCGGCCAGTTAGACCGGTTGGAGCACCTGCCGACACTGCGATCGTCCATGGTTCCCGTTCGTCGTCTCTCCGTCACACACTCTGCCTATAGGCTGTGCGAAAGACCCGCTTCCGAGCAAACCGGAACCGGCGGGCAAGCAGCCAGATCAGGACATGACCGGGACTTGGAATCGCACGACCCCATCCGTCAGATCGAGTTTGCAAACGCCGTCGCTGTTGAGATCGAGCGCGTGCTGGCGCGGCAAGGCAAGGTGACGAACAGCGATGCGGTCGTTGCAGCGGGCAGGGTCGCCGGCGCCGTTGCCGCCGCCGTCGCTTTGCTTGCGCCGACCGACATCAGTGCGATCGACACCATGCAGGAAAGATTACCCGGCATGGCGTCGCGTTTCGTGCGGATATTGGCAGCCGAAGCGGCGGAACGCCGTGCCCGGACGCATCTGTCGACGGCGCACGAAGGCCAAGGGGCAGACATCCAACGCCTGGCCGGAACGGGCGACCTCGACTCGATGCGGCTCGAGGACTGGGCCGGTCGGGTTGCCGGGTCGACGTTCCTGCAGCAAAATCTCGGCATATCGCGCTCGACCCTGCATCGCTGGCAGCGGAGCGGCACGGTCGTTGCGTTGCGCACCGGTGGCCGCAAACATGTATTTCCCCTGGCCCAGTTCATCGACGGCAGGCCGGCGCCGGGTGTCAAGGAAGTGTTATCCGCGATGCCCGATCCACGGCATGCCTGGTCGTGGCTGATCGGCCCCGCGCCCGGCCTCGCCGGACGTATTCCCATTGAAATGCTCAAACGGGATCTGGTGGCGGAAGTCGTTCTTGCCGCACAGAACGCAGCGATGGCGAAGTCGGCTTGATCTCGCTGCCAACGTTAGAAGTCTATTCTAAAAAAAGAACACGTAGAAGGAATGTATGTCGGGTGCCGATCGGTTTGCCGGCTAATGGCATAAGTATATTTTTGTACAATTGTGACAGTGTTTCGTTTGTGCCACGGGAAAAATGTGAAGCAAATATGAAGTGATATTTGTGCAACATGGATTTATTCTGTTATGCAAACGTTGATTATTTTTGCAATCGTCATTGAGACTGGAATGCGGATGAGTATGTTCGCCGCCTGAAGAGGGGGTGCGGTGCGCGCCTTTTTCGACGTGGGTGAGGCGTTCAGCCGTTCAACCCATGAATCCAAAGCCATTTTTAACTTTGACTGGAGAGGTCAGAAAATGAATATCAAGAGCCTTCTTCTCGGCTCAGCCGCGGCATTCGTCGCGGTCTCCGGTGCGCGCGCCGCCGACGCTGTTGTGGTCGCCGAGCCGGAACCCGCCGAATACGTCAAGATCTGCGACGTCTACGGCGCCGGCTACTTCTACATTCCCGGCACCGAGACCTGCCTGCGCATCGGCGGCTATGTCCGCTATGACGCCAGCTTCGGCGACGCCGGCCGCGTTTTCGATGGCGCGACGACACACGACCTTTTGGACGGTGACGAGCAGCAGACCTGGAACAAGAATGCCCGCTTCAATTTGAAGACGTGGACCGGCCAGGAAACCGAGCTCGGCACGTTGAAGACCTATACCGAGACCCGTTTCAACTTCGGCAATACCAAACGCACCGTGAGCGGTGTTGATTTCAGCGTGCAGGACAACAAGGCGGTTACCCTGAACTTCGCCTGGATCCAGCTTGGAGGTTTCCGCGTCGGTAAGGATGAGACTGTCTATGATTCGTTCATCGGCTACGCCGGCAACGTCGTCCAGGACACTATCATTCCTTACGGCACCAAGGACACCAACCTGATCAGTTACTACTTCGACGGCGGTAATGGCTTTACGGCAGTCGCCTCGGTCGAAACGGGCTCCGGCGCTGACCAGTCGATCGACAGCTACGTTCCGTTTGTCGCTGGCGGCGTGAAATACAAGGGTGACTGGGGTGCGATCACCGCGGTCGGCGCCTATAACAGCACGTCGGAAGAATGGGCCGGCAAAGGTCGCCTCGACGTCAAGCCGATTACTGACCTGACCCTGTTCGTGATGGCGGGCTACGGCAGCGACGACAACGTCGCGAAGAACTTCTACAAGCCGTGGACTGGCAACTTTGCCGTCTGGGGCGGCGGCAGCTATGCCGTCAACAAGAAGACCTCTTTGAACGCCCAGGTCTCCTATACCGACGACCAAGACTTCGCCGTTGCGGCCAACGTCGCCTACACCATCGTTCCTGGTTACACGATCACCGCCGAAGTCGATTATTACGACAATTTCGATGCCGACGATGCCGACGCAATCGGCGGCATCTTCCGCTTCCAGCGCTCGTTCTGATCAAACGACGATCTCGCAAAAAACGGCCCGTAGCGATACGCTACGGGCCGTTTTGATTTGGCGGCGGATACGTCGCTCATCTTGATTTCGCCATCCAACCGGTGACAAGCTCTCGTCATGGAATGGCGCGACGAGGGAATCATTCTCGGCACCCGCAAGCATGGCGAAACCAGCGCCATTCTCGAGGTGATGACGCGCGCGCATGGCCGCCATCTCGGTCTCGTGCGCGGCGGCCGTTCGCGCAAACAGCAGCCTGTCTTGCAGCCCGGCAATCGCGTCGACCTATTGTGGCGGGCGCGGCTCGACGAGCATCTCGGCACCTTCCAGGTCGAGGCTATCGAGATGAACGCCGCCCGGCTGATGGACAGCGCCGTTGCCGTCTACGGCCTGCAGACGATGGCCGCGCATTTGCGTCTTCTGCCTGAGCGTGACGCCCATGGCGGCCTTTACGAGACGCTTGCGGTGATGATCGCTCATCTCGACGATGCCGATGCCGCCGGCGAGCTGGTGGCCCGCTTCGAGCTGCTGGTACTCGACGAACTCGGTTTCGGCCTCGATCTCAGCCAGTGTGCGGCGACCGGCACCAGGCAGGACCTTGCCTATGTCTCGCCGAAATCCGGCCGCGCCGTGTCGCGGGCGGCGGGCGCGCCGTGGCGCGACAAGATGCTGGCGCTGCCTGCCTTCCTGCAGCGCGGCTCCGGGCTGCGCGCTGATCCGGCGGCGATCGAGGACGCCTTCCGGCTGACCGGCTTCTTTTTGACCCGCCATGTCTACGAACCGCGCGGCATCGAGCCTCCCGGCGCCCGCGCCGGGTTTCTCGCCGCCTTGCGCAGGCATCATTCACCCGGCCGTGAATCCGGCAAGGCAAGCGCCGGGGAAGCCGCCACCGGGGAAACCACCAGATGAGCGAAGTTGAACCTGATCCCGAAAACGTTTCGCCGCTCGGCCTTGGCACCATTTCGCAGGTGGGCGAGGCCTATGCGACGGCCGAGTTCAAAGTGAATTTGACGCGGCCGATCACGCCAAGGACGGGCGAGGTGGTGTGCGAGGGCAAAGTGGTGCACAAGGGCCGCACGCTGACGGTTTCGGAAGCGGCGCTGAAGGACGCCAACGGCAAAGCTGCTAGCTTTCGGCACCGAAACATGCTCGATCTTTCCGGCCAATCTGGCGGCACGTTGAATGGACCGGCCGTTTGGCCGCCGCATTTGAATGTCACTGAACATTGAATGTCAGTGACAACTGGCCTGGTTTGGGGGAACCGCCATGTTTGAAGGCCTGATTGGCCTCGTCGCCATCATCGTGCTGTTCGTCATCATTTCACGCCAGCAGAGCCGCATCGGCCTGATCGAGCGCGAGCTTGGCGCCTTGCGCAGCCTTGTGCTTTCGGGCACGCCTGCGCTGCCGCCGCAAGCCAAGGAACCGGCTGCAAACGACAGCAAACCGGCGGATGCCGCAATCCCGCTTGCGGCCGCAGCCGACATGGCCGTATCGCCACGGCCCGCAGCGGTCGTGTCAGCTGCAGAGGCCGATGCCGATACAACGGCGCCGTCCGCGCCGGGGTCGGCGCAACCGGCGGCAGCGGCGAAGGCAGCTCGCCAGTCCGACGTCGAAACGGCGCTTGGTACCCGCTGGGCGGTCTGGGTCGGCGGCATCGCGCTGGCGCTGGGTGGCTTGTTTCTGATCCGCTACACCATCGAGGCCGGCATTTTCGGGCCACGCGTGCGGCTTGTCATGGCGGCGGCACTCGGGCTGGTGCTGGTCGCCGGCGGCGAGTTCATCCGCCGCACCGGCTTCAGGGTGCCGGTGCAAGGTGCTGCCGGTGCCTATATCCCGGCGATCCTGACGGCGGCCGGCGCTTTCATCCTGTTCGGTACCGTCTACGCCGCGTACAGCATTTACGGCTTCATCGGCCCGACGCTCGCTTTCACGTTGCTCGGCGCCATCGGGGTGGCGACGATCGCGGCAAGCCTGGTCCACGGCCAGGCGCTGGCCGGCGTCGGCCTGCTCGGTGCCATGGTGACGCCGCTGCTGGTCGCCTCGCAGGCGCCCAATCCGTGGGCGCTGTTCGGCTATCTGGCGATCGTGCTCGCCGCCACCTGCGTCATTGCCCGCATCCGCGACTGGAGGCTTTTGACGGCCGCAGCCTTCGTCGCGACGGGGATCTGGACCATCTTCTATATGACCGACGCGCCGGGGGCGAACCTTGACGTCATCCTCTTTATCGACGGGGTGACACTGGCCGTGCTCGCCTTCGTCTGGCTTGGCCGCCGCGACGATGCGGGCGCCGGCAGCGGCTTCGACTGGCCGTCGATCGCGCCGGGCTTCTTCGTCGGCCTTTCGGCGCTGGCCCTGTTTGTCGATCCGGCCTTCGTCGCCATCCGCGGTGCATTGCCGGGGGCCGCCCTTGTCGCAGCCCTGGTGGCGGTGGCGCTCTACCGGCCGCGGGCGCTTGCACTGCTGCACGCCGCCGGGCTGGCGACGGTACTGGTCTATCTCGGCATCATTCCGCCGACCACGATCGCTTCAGATTTTTCGGGTGGAGCTCTCGGCGTCGACGGCATGCCGGTCGTGGCGTCCGATGCCTTGATGTTCAGGGTCGGCATCGCTCTCGGCCTGGTCTTCATCGGCGCCGGCTTTTGGGCGGCGCGCCATTTTGCGGCCTCTGGCTGGCTGCGCGCCGCCGCATGGGCGGCCTGGAGCGCTGTCGCGCCACTGGTCATCCTGCTGGCGCTCTGGTCTACCTTCGGCAATCTCGACCGAGACCTTGCTTATGCGGCGGTCGCAGCCGTTTTGGTCGGAGTCTTCGTCGCCGGCGGCGAGTGGATAGCACGCGGCGAAGCGCCGCCGCTAACCGGCGGCGCTGCTGTCTCCTTTGCGCTCGGCGGGGCGGCGATTGCCGGCCTGCTGATGCTGCACATGGCCTTTGGTTCCGGCTGGACAACCATCCTGCTCGGAGCAGCCGCCGCCGTGCCGGCGCTGGCGACGCGCTGGCGCAGCTATCCGGTGCTTGGCTGGATTTCCGTTGGTGCGGTGATTGCAGTGCTTGGTCGCGCTGCCTTCGACCCGACCATCGTCGGTGCCGAGTTCCTGTCGAAGACGCCGGTGTTCAACTGGCTGCTGCTTGGATATGGCGTGCCGGCGCTCGCTTTCGGTTTTGCCGCCTGGCAGCTTGCCCGAACCACCAACGGCCGACCGCGCCTCGCAATGGAGGCCGGCGCCGCGCTGTTTGCCCTGCTCACCGTCGCCATGCTGGTGCGCCATGCCATGCATGGCGGCGTCATCGATACGGCTGCTGCGACGCTTGCCGAACAGGCGATCTACACGCTGATCGCCATCGGTGCCGGTGCCATCCTGGTCGCCATCGACATGCGCTCGCCAAGTTCGGTGCTGCGCTACGGCTCGATTGCAGCGGGCGTGGTCTCGGTCGCGTTCATCGTCCTCCAGCATTTTCTGGCGCTGAACCCGCTGCTGACGGATGAATCGACCGGCAGCATTCCTGTGTTCAATCTTCTGTTCCTCGCCTACCTCTTGCCGGCGGTTGCGGCCGGCGCACTGGCGCTCTATGCCCGCGACAAACGACCGAAATGGTATGCAGCGATGCTGGCGATGGTGGCGGCGGTGCTCGGCTTCGCCTATGCCACGCTGTCGGTCAGGCGCCTGTTCAAGGGCGAGTTCATCGGGCTGTGGAGCGGTCTCGGCCAGCTCGAGACCTATACTTATTCGGCACTGTGGCTGGTCATCGGCGTGGTGCTGCTCACCGCAGGTGTATGGCTGAAGTCGCAGGTGCTGCGCATAGCGTCGGCGGCGCTGATCTCGATCGCCGTGCTCAAAGTCTTCATCTTCGACATGTCGGAACTGGAAGGCGTGTTGCGGGCGCTGTCCTTCATCGGCCTCGGCGCGGTGCTCATCGGCATCGGCCTGTTCTATCAGCGGCTGCTGACAAGGGCGGCGAAAGCAAAGCTCGAGACGAGCAATAGCTGACGATTTCAATTTGGCCGGGAATAAACCTGCCACTGGCAGCGTTATTCATTTGCTTGGGTGACCGGGGCGGCGGACCGCTTCGCGCTGGCCGCTTGCGCCGCGCTGCAAAGGCGCGTTCAATCATCACGGACAGGGGCCCTCCAGAACCAGCGGTCATGGACGAAAAGAAGGCAGCAATCCTTGGTGAAATACCGCGTCTGCGCCGCTATGCACGCTCGCTGTTGCGCGACCGCGATTCCGCTGACGATCTCGTCCAGGATTGTCTCGAGCGGGCACTTGTGCGGCTCGACAATTGGCAGACAGGAGAAAGCCCCAGGAGGTGGCTGTTTACGATCATGCATCATTTGTTCATCGACCAGATGCGCAAGGTGAACCGGCGCGGCGAGGCAGCGATGCTGCCGCTCGAGGCGAGCGAGGCGCAGGCAGCACCCGCCGAGCAGGTCGAGAGCATCGCCTCGCGCGAGATCGTCGACGCGCTGCAGGCGATCAGCCCTGACCGGCGCGCGGCACTTGTGATGGTCGCCATCGAAGGGTTTTCCTACGCCGAAGCCGCCAACATCCTTGGGGTTCCCGCCGGCACCTTGATGTCGCGCATCGCGCGCGGGCGCGAGGAACTGCGCGCGCTGCTTGATGATACCGCGCGCCGCCGGTCGATAAGGATCGTCGAGAAATGAGCCGACGCGATTTCTCCGAACGCGACATCCACATGGCTCTCGATGGCGAGTTGCCGGGCGACGAGCGGACGGCCTATGAGGCATGGCTCGAGGCCAATGCCGAGATGAAGGCCAGGAGCGCACGCTACGCCGCCGACCGGGCAGCGTTGCGCGCAGCCTTTAACGGCGTGCTGGACGAGCCCGTCCCGGTGCGGCTGACCAAGGTGGTGCTTGGCGAGGCGCCGGTGGTCAGAGTGTCGCCATCGCGCTCGCGTTGGTGGCTTGCGGCCGCCGCTGCCGCCATCCTGGTGATTGGCGGCGCTGGCGGCTACCTTGCCGGCATCGGCCGCCTCGGCCTGGAAAACACGGCCGAAGACCAGCTTGCCGAAGAGGCGATCGCCGCCCATGTCATCTATGCCGCCGAAAAGCGGCATGCGGTGGAAGTGCCGGCAAGCGACAAGGATCATTTGCAGAGCTGGTTGTCGAACCAGGTGGGTTTGAAGCTCGTCGCACCGGATCTGGCGGCGCAAGGTTTCCAACTGGTCGGTGGCCGGCTGCTGCCTGCCGGCCAGGGCAAGGCC
The DNA here is from genome assembly GCF_040318575.1 of Mesorhizobium sp. M1088. Classification (NCBI taxonomy): domain Bacteria; kingdom Pseudomonadati; phylum Pseudomonadota; class Alphaproteobacteria; order Hyphomicrobiales; family Phyllobacteriaceae; genus Mesorhizobium; species Mesorhizobium sp. M1088. Next base: position 23,733 of record NZ_JAMYMO010000017.1, read on the forward strand.
GCGATGCTGCTTTACGAGGACGACAAGGGCGAGCGCATTTCGCTCTTCGTCATCGCCGAATCGGCAGCCAAGGCCAAGGGCACTTATGGGGAAGAAGATGGTCCTGAGGCCGTCTACTGGCTGGACAAGGGTTATGGCTGCGCCGTCGTCGGATCGCTGCCGCGCGAGCAGCTGGCCGCAGTGGCCAAGAGCGCCTATGGCCAGCTTCTGGCGGGCTTGAAAAGCTGAGCAGGATCTCGTTTTTCCGGAGCCGCGCCGATGCCGAAACACGAAGGTCGTTTCAAAGCCTTTGCGCGACCTGCCTGCCTTGAAAACTGTCACAATTCGGCCCTAATCGAGGTGCGATAGCGCTTGCTGAATGCTGGCACTTCGGCTGGTGTGACCGATGTTTAGACTAGGGCAGTTTCCACAACCCAATCGAGGTTTTCTGAGCCCGCATGCCTGCCGAGATTCGCAAGGCCCGCGCGTCCGACGTCGATGACCTCGCCGCCATCGAAAAAGCTGTTTTCTCGAGCGACCGCATTTCTCGTCGCTCTTTTCGCCAACTGATCGAACGCGACACCGCCGAACTGCTGGTTGGCGAGAACGATGGCCACGTCGCCGGCTATGCGGTCGTGCTGTTTCGCAAGGGCAGCGGCGTCGCGCGGCTTTATTCGATCGCCGTCGGTCCATTTTTCGGCGGCCGCGGCGTTGGCCGCCTGCTGCTGGAACAGGCTGAAGCCGCCGCTTTCGAGCATGGCCGCATGATGCTTCGTTTGGAAGTCCGCGAGGACAACCCGCGCGCCATCCAGATCTACGAGCAGAGCGGCTACCGCAAGATCGGTCGTGAACCGGACTACTATGAGGATGGCGCCACTGCGCTGCGCTATGAAAAGACCTTGCGCGGCGACATTCCGGTCGCCACCGAAGTGCCGTTTTATCAGCAGACTTGCGAATTCACCTGCGGACCATGCTGCCTGATGATGGCGATGGCTAACTTCGACCCCGGATTCGTGCCGGATCCGGTTATGGAAATCAGGCTGTGGCGTGAGGCGACGACCGTTTTCATGATGTCGGGGCCGGGCGGCTGCGAACCGTTCGGGCTGGCCGTCGCTGGCTATGAGAGCGGGCTTGCTGCTGAGATCTATGTCTCCTTCTACGGCGCGCTGTTCCTGCAGTCGGTGCGCAGCGAGGACAAGCGCCGGGTGATGGAGCTGGCGCAGGTCGACTTTCGCCGCCGCGCGGAACTTTACGGCATCCCGGTGAATTACCGTTCATTCGGGCTTGACGACATTCGCACCGCGATCGCAGAGGGAAAACTGGTACTGGTCCTGATCAGCGGCTTCCTGATGTTCGGCAAGAAGGTTCCGCACTGGGTATTGGCCATCGGTGACGACGGCGATCATATCCTGATCCACGACCCTTGGGTCGAGGACGAGCGGCAGGAGACGATCCTCGATGCTGCCAACATTCCCGTGCCTTACGGCATCTTCATGAACATGGCGCAATTCGGCCGCGACGGATTGCGCGCCGCCATCACTCTCGGAAAGCGCGACAGCCAATGACCTGGGTCATCCTTACCGGCCGGCAGAACGATCTCGACCAAGTGGCGACGCCGCACAAGATCATCACCAATCGCGACTACCTTGCCCATCCGGCACTCTTTCGCGGTCAGCGGCCGAAGGTAATCAACCTGTCGAACAATTACGGCTACCAGAGCCGCGGCTACTACGCCTCGCTGCTCGCGGGTTCGCGTGGCCATAAGGTCATCCCGACGGTCGAAACAATGATCGATCTGTCGGAGCGCAAGCTCTATGAGCACGCGTTGCCGGAACTCGAACTCGCACTCAACAAGTGCCGCAAGGATCTGGGCGGCGCTTTCCCGCAGAAGGTCTGCATCTTCTTCGGCATCGGACCGTCCAGGATCTGGGACCGCTTCGCAAAACTTCTGTTCGACTGGTTCCGTGCCCCGGCACTCGAGGTCCACATCAGGGACAGCGCCGAATGGGCCTCGATCCGCAAGATCGGCTTCCATCCCCTGGCCAGGATGACCGAGGACGAGGAAACGCACTTTCTCCAGTGCCTGGAGACCTACACCAACCGCGAGTGGCGCGACACCAAGGGCCGCACGCCGGCGCGCTACACTTTCGCAACGCTGGTCGATCCGCATGAGGAACTGCCGCCGTCGGAGATTTCGTCGCTGCGCCACTGGGCCAAGATCGCTGAAAAGATGGGCGTCGAAATCGAGCCGATCACCAAGCGGGATCTGGCCAAGCTCGCCAACTACGACGCGCTGTTCATCCGCGAGACCACTTCGATCTCCAACCACACCTACCGCTTTGCCCGCCGCGCCCAGCAGGAAGGCATGCCGGTCATCGACGATCCGCTGTCGATGATCCGCTGCACCAACAAGGTCTATCTCAACGAGCTGATGACCTACAACAAGGTACCGGTGCCGCCGACGGTGATGATTGCTGGCACGTCGGACCTGGAAGTTGCGGCACAGACGCTGGGCTTCCCGCTGGTGCTGAAGATCCCGGACTCCTCGTTTTCGCGCGGCGTCAAGAAATGCGGCACCTTCGAAGAGTTGAAGACGCTCGCAACCGAATGGCTGGAGGATTCCGACCTCCTGATCGCGCAAAAATTCATTCCGACGGAATATGACTGGCGCGTCGGTGTCCTCGGCGGCCAACCCTTGTTCGCCGTCCATTATCTGATGGCCAAGAAACATTGGCAGATCGTCAATCATAAGGCCAACGGCAAGCCCGACCAGGGCGGCATCAAGACGTTCACCCTGAAGGAAGCACCGGCCCATGTCGTCGAGACGGCGGTGAGCGCGGCGCGCTGCATTGGCGATGGCCTCTACGGCGTCGACCTCAAGGAAACCAGGGACGGCGTCTTCGTCATCGAGGTCAACGACAACCCCAACCTCGACCACGGCTGGGAAGACTCCGGCGAAAAAGACGAGGTCTGGGTGCGGCTGACGCAGTGGTTCCTGGAGCGGCTGGACCGGCCGGGGCGATAATATCCGAACTGAGGGGAAAAAGATGCTGTTCTTCGTAACCGAGGATTTTCGTGGCTGCGACCGCAAGGAGATCTACCGCCGTTTCCGCGACCAGGGCCGCCTGAAGCCGGACGCGCTTCTCGTGCACCACAGCTGGATCGCAGCGGATATGAGCCGCTGCTTCCTGCTGGTGGAGGCCGATGACGTCACGCTCCTGCAACGGTGGGTCATCGAATGGGCGGATCTGGTCGAATTCGAGATCGTTCCCGTGGCGACGAACAAGGATATGGTGGAGGCATTGAGCGGACATCTCTGACCCGTTGGGAACCTCCTGGTTCGCCACACCTGAATGCCGCCTTCTCCTATCAAGGAATTCGCGGATCGAGCGTCATCTCAAGGAGCCGGTTGCCCGCGCTTCCGCGAGACTGTCGCACTTAGCCGGACTGCCGGATCGTCGCGCTCGACTTCAGCAGCCGATTAATGTCCGACGCCTTTGACGGCACCCCGATCAAATAGCCTTGGGCCTCAACACAACCCTCCTTTTGCAGGAATTCAAGCTGCGCTTCGGTCTCGACACCTTCGGCGGTGACGGTGATGCCCAGCTGTGCGCCAAGCCCGATGATGGTGCGCACGATCGCCGCGGTATCGCGACTGTCGATGTCACGGGTGAAAGAGCGATCGATCTTGATCTTGTCGACGGGAAAGCGCCTGAGGTAGCCCAGCGACGAATAGCCGGTGCCGAAATCATCCAGCGCGATGCGGACGCCCAGATCGCGTAGCTGCCTGAGTGTCTTGAGCACCAGATCGCTCTCGTCCATCAGCACCGTTTCGGTGATTTCCAGTTCAAGCCGGTTGGCCGGCACGCCCGAGAACGCCAGGGCCGAGATAACGCTGCGGGCAAAGGTACCGCTTTTGATCTGTACGGCGGAGACATTGACGGCGATGCGCCAAGCCGCCCAGCCTGCCGCGGTCGTGCAGGCTTTTCGCAGCGCCCATTCTCCAAGCGGCACGATCAGCCCGGTCTCCTCGGCGGCCGGAATGAAGTCGTCCGGCCGTACCAGGCCGCGCACCGGCGAACGCCAGCGCATCAAGGCTTCGGCACCGACGATTTCGCCGGAGGCGATGTTCATGATCGGCTGGAAATCCAGCTCGAATTCCCGGCGCGACAGCGCTGCCCTGAGATCGATTTCGAGCGCCCGGCGTGCCCGCACCATCGCGTCCATGGCTGGTTCGAAGAAGCGGTACAGGTTGCGCCCTTCGCTCTTTGCCCGATAGAGCGCCATATCGGCATTTTTCAGCAAAGTGTCGGCGTCCTTGCCGTCATTCGGAAACAGCGCAATGCCGAGACTGATGCCGACACGCATGTCGTGTCTTTTGTCGCGAAACGGCTTTCCGATGATCTCGACGATGCGTTTGGCCAGCTTTTCCGCGTCGCCCGGGCTTTTGAGATTGAACTGGATGATGACGAATTCGTCGCCGCCGAAGCGGGCGACAACGTCCGTTTCATTGCGCAGGCACCGTTGCAGCCGTTCGGCCACGCATTTCAGCAGCCAGTCGCCGGCGGGGTGGCCCCAGCTGTCGTTGACCGCCTTGAAATGATCGAGGTCGAGCGAGAATATCGCCAGCGATCCGTCTCTCGTCTCACTCAGGGCTTGGTCGAGCCGTTCGCGAAGCATCGAGCGATTGGGCAGGTTGGTCAGTGTGTCGTGGTGCGCAAGATGGGTCATGCGCTCTTCCACGCGCCTGCGCTCGGTGACGTCGTCGAACGTCGCGACCCAGCCGCCGCCGCTCATCGGCCGGCGCGCAACCAGCAGCGTCCTGCCGTCAGCGAGATGGCGATGCGTTACGTGTGTTTTCCCCGCCCGCAGGCAGGCTTCGATTTGCGAGATTTCGCTGTCGGGGTCGAGCTTTGTATAAATGCCCAGTTCCAGCAGCCGCTTGAACGCATCACGGTGGCTCATACCAAGCGGGAAGTCGGCCGGCCTGACATGATAAAGTTCCAGGAAACGTTCGTTGCGCACGATCAGCTTGCCATCCGCATCGTACATCAAAAGGCCTTGCGACATGTTGGCAAGTGCCGCGTCGAAACGGCGATGCTGCTCCTTCAACTCCTGCTCGGCGCGCCGTTGCTCGGTGATGTCCTCGTAGATCGATACCCAACCGCCTGACGCCAGCGGCCGGTGCGAAATGTTGACGATACGCCCGTCTGCAAGCGTTTCCTCATAGGTGGAAGGTTTTGCCTGGTCGATATAGGGCTTGCGGATGGCATAGAGTTGCTCAGCGCTTTGCGAGGCGATGCCGATATCCACGCTGTGCTGGAGGATGTCGAAAAACCGGATGCCGGGCCGCACCACTTCGGCGTCGAGGCGAAAGATACTGATGTAGTTCCCGTTGCAGATGATCATCCGTTCATCGGCATCGAACATGCACAGGCCATGCGACATGTTCTCGACCGCTGCCGAAAAACGCTCGTTCTGTTCGCGCAGCTCGTCTTCAATAGGTTGCGGCTGACCAACGCCTTTGGCCCTCTGTCGGCGGACGGACGAACCAGCCTTGATACCGGCAACGGGCATGAGGCAAGCCTATGGACCATGGTTAACCATGGCACTGTTGTCCCTGCCGGTTAATTTACCGTTTTCAGCCGGCTGGAACGGCAGTCTGGCGTCGCGACTTTTCGATCGCCGCAAAGCGTTTGAGAAAGGCATTCTGCGCCCAAGTCACCGAGCGCGGCGTGACGTCGAAGCGCTCGGCATTGAAGCCGCGCGGCCGGCCGAAGAACTCCGTCGCCTCTGCCGTCGAAAAACCCGCAAGCAGCGTTGCTTCGAAATAAGCGGCGATCTGATCCGCTCGCTTGATCTCCTTGCGCAGTCCCGCGTCGAGTTCGGCCGGCAGTGAAAAGCGCAGATGGATGGCGCGCTGCAGCCTGATCTCGCAATCCCTGTAGCTGCCGCCCATGACGGATTTGAACGGCGAGATCATGTCGCCGATGACATATTCCGGCGCGTCGTGCAGCAGCGCCGCCAACCGCGCGTCGGCGTCGGCATCCGGCATCAGCTCGCCGACAAGCGTTTCGACCAGCAGCGAATGCTGGGCGACAGAAAAGGCGTGCTCGCCTCTGGTCTGGCCGTTCCAGCGTGCGACGCGGGCAAGGCCATGGGCAATATCGGAGATCTCGATGTCGAGCGGCGAGGGATCGAGCAGATCGAGCCGTCGGCCGGACAGCATGCGCTGCCAGGCGCGCGGCGGCGCCCCGGCGCGATCGGCAGCCATCAGGCGTCCTCCGCGCCAATGGCTTCCCGCGGAAAGCTGAATTTCGCCCAGGACGGGATAGCGAGCGACACGGCGACGTCCTCCGCAAGGATCGGCAGGCCGGCGTCGAGCGCTGCCTTGACCCGGTCGATGCGGGCAATGGCAAGGCCTGTCCTGGCCGCGGTCGAGCCAAGCGTGCCGACCGGTCGCCCCTCCACGGTCAACTCTGCGCGCGAAGTGGGCAGGGTGCGTTCGGCCGAGACAATCAACACCCGACGCCTGGCAGTGCCGCGATGCTGCATGCGCGAGACGACCTCCTGGCCGACGTAGCAGCCTTTCTTGAAGCCGACACCGCCGATCTCGTCGAGCAACACGTCATGCGGAAAAGCGTCGCCGAGCTGGTAGTCCGCACCGCTTTCGGCAATGCCATGGGCGATGCGAAAGGCTTGCCATGCAGCAAGGTCGCCGCCATCTGCGGTGTCATCGTAGAAGCGCTTGACGGCAGTATCGACAAACCGCGCATCAGCAAACGGTGCTGATTCAAATTGCGAAGTGGTTGAATCGCTTCCCCATGCGACGGCCACAACCGGCTGATCCAGCTTGGCAATTTCGACTTTGGCGCGCAATTTGTAGAGCGTCAGCCGGCGCATGAAATCATCGGCGGTCTCGGTACGGCATTCAAGTCGGAAAGCATTTTCGCCGGCGCGCGAGATCAGGAAGTCGAAAAGGATCTTGCCTTGCGGCGTTAGCAGCGCGCCGGGCTTTGCTTCGCTGCTGCCGAGCACGTCGAGGTCGGTGGTCACGATGTTCTGTAAGAAGTGCTCGGCATCCGGCCCGGACACGGAAACGAGTGCGCGATCTCTGAGCGGGGCAAAGGGCATGGTGGGAAAACGAGCCTGATCTTGCAAAACTATCGGCCATTACGTAAGCCGCTGGAACTTCCCCCGCAAGAGACCGGATCCGTATGGCCCCCATCTACGATCTCATCCTGACAGGCGGCACCGTGGTCAATCACGACGGCCAGGGTTTTCGCGACGTCGGCATCAATGGTGGGCGCATCGCTGCCATCGGCGACCTCCGCCAGGCGTCGGCCGGTGAGACGATCGACTGCCGTGGGCTGCACATCCTGCCGGGCGTCGTCGACAGCCAGGTGCATTTCCGCGAGCCGGGCCTGGAGCACAAGGAAGATCTGGAAACGGGCTCGCGGGCAGCGGTGCTCGGCGGCGTCACCGCCGTCTTCGAGATGCCGAACACCAATCCGCTGACCACCAGTGAGGCAACCCTTGCCGACAAGGTGCGGCGTGCCACCGGCCGCATGCATTGCGACTTTGCCTTCTGGGTTGGCGGGACCCGCGACAATGCAAAAGACGCTGGCGATCTCGAGCGGCTGCCTGGTGCGGCCGGCATAAAAGTTTTCATGGGCTCGTCCACCGGCGACCTGCTGGTCGAGGACGACGAAGGCGTTGCCTCGATCCTGAGGAACACACGCCGCCGCGCCGCCTTTCACTCCGAGGACGAGTTCCGGCTGCGCGAGCGGCTTGGCGAGCGCATCGCGGGCGATCCGTCCTCACATCCGGTGTGGCGCGACGAGATCGCTGCGTTGCGCTGCACGGAGCGCCTTGTGCGAATCGCGCGCCAGGTCAGCGCCCGGATCCATGTGCTGCACATCTCGACCGCCGAGGAGATAGGCTTCCTCGAACAGCACAAGGATGTCGCGACCTGCGAGGCGACGCCGCATCATCTGACGCTGAGCGCCGACGATTATGCGCAGTTGGGCACCCTGATCCAGATGAACCCGCCGGTGCGCGCCACGCGCCATCGCGACGGGGTCTGGTACGGCGTTGCGCAAGGCATCGTTGATGTGCTCGGCTCCGACCATGCGCCGCACACGCTGGCCGAGAAGGCAAAGCCTTATCCGGCGTCGCCGTCCGGCATGACCGGGGTGCAGACGTTGGTGCCGATCATGTTGGATCATGTCAACGCCGGCCGGCTGACGTTGCAGCGCTTTGTCGACCTGACCAGCCACGGCCCGCAGCGTATTTTCGGCATCGCCAGGAAAGGCCGTATTGCCGCCGGCTACGATGCCGATCTGACCATCGTCGATCTGAAGCGCCGCGACACCATCGCCAACGCCCAGCAAGGCTCCAAGGCCGGCTGGACGCCTTATGACGGCAGGCAGGTGACCGGCTGGCCCGTCGGCACCATCGTGCGCGGCCGGCGCGTGATGTGGGAAGGCGAGATCGTCACGCCAAGCCAGGGCAGGGCGGTGGAATTTTCCGAGGCGCTGGCGCGCTAGTCGCCGGCGACGAAGAACGTCCATTGTCCGGTCGGCGTGATGCCGACGCGGTAGAAAATGTAGGCACCGAACTGCTTCATGTCGTCATAGTCGCTGGCGGTGACGATCTTGAACAGCTCGACCCGTTGTCTGGCGTCGAGCTTGTCCAGTGGCAGGGCGAAGAAATAGGGCCAGACATAGAGATCCTGCGGCGTGCCGGCATCGACATGGACAAAACCGGCACTGAGCACTTCTTCCAGGATGGCGAGGATCTCCTGGCCTTCCGTATCGCCCGAAAGGCCCTTCAGGAAGGCGATCGGGTCGCCCTCGATGTCCCCCAGCGACAATTGGGTCATCGTGTCGCCCTTGCCGATCAGCGGGCGAAGTTTTTCGATGTCGCCGCTTTTGCAGGCCTCGACTATCAGATCGTGCATGCGCCTGACCGGTTCCGGCAACTTGGCCAGGTCGTAGACGACTTCGGGCACGGGCGCGTCCGGATCGACATGCGGATTGGCCATGCCGCCATCGTTGGCCGGCCCTTTCGGTTCGGTTTGTTCCGGCTCGTCGGATGGCGTCGGCTGGCTGGCCGGTGGTGGCGTCGTGCCGAGCGGGCCGGGCATCGGCACGGTACTTCCGGGCGGCGACATGTCAGCGTCGGGCGGCGGCGTGACCGGTGAGGGAAGGTCTTCGCGCTTGATCTCGCTGAGAGCTTGAGAGGGACTGCTCGCAAGAAACAGTGCAGAAGGAATCATCGCGCAGGAAGCGGTGAACCAAATGCTGAGGACCAGGCCGCGCGGCTTGCCTGATATCGAAAAATTCACCGCCTGCTACTCCCTGGTTCCAGCCCATCCATGTGCCCGGACATGATGTCCGGCGGCGCGCCGTCGTCAAAGAACCGGGGTCAGTGACGCAGTCTTTCGGGCTCGAAGGCCCCGGCAATCACCTTTTCACGCATGCGATCGAGCAGGGCAAGCGCCGAGGTCTCGCCATTGGTGCGCAGCATTTCGCCGAATGCCGTTTCGAGGGCCGCCTCGGCGATGATTTCCGGCTCGATCCCGGCCGACAATCCTTCTGCCCAGGCTTCGCTGTGGCTTTCCACGGCGGTCAGGCGCTTTTCTTCCCTGACCAGCGCGTCGATGTCGTTGACGCCATGTTCCATTGCGATGTCCACCCTTTCAAGCGGTGATCCGTTGGACAGGGATCAAGCTTGAGTTGTCCCTTTTACACGCAGGCGCAGTAAGTATTTGTAAATGCGACATTTTTTTGGTCGTCGTCTACAATTTCCGTCGCGTCCAGCAAACCTGCGTCCGATCCGTTTCAAACTTAGCCGATTAGGCAGGCCAAGGGGACGGAAACCTTCAGTTTGAGTTAATTTCACATCTGCGCGCTAACGTTTCGTTAACATAGTTGCAAAAGTGCAACATCAGGTTTGCACCAAGACCTCACTCGAGGCAAGCGGAGAAGCGTCGAACGCGTCCGCCGCAACGGCGCCGACCCTTGATGCGGCTTTTCCGCAAAGCGGCTGCCGCCGTCAGTTTCCGTAGCGCGAGGCGATGTCGCGAGACAGCGTCTCGCCTTCCTTCATGTAGCGGCTGATGGCTTCCGTCGCCGAGGCGGTGCATTGCGTATAAGTGCCGCCGAACGACCGGTAACCGCGGTTGAAGCTGGCGATGAAGCGGGCGCGCCGCTCCGGGTTCGGATTTTCCGATGCGATCAGTTTTTCCATCTCGGCTCGCCACCGATCGCCCTTCTCGCCACACAGATTACGCAGGAAATGCAGCGAGCCGAGCACTTCCGCCAGCCGCATCAGCCCGGGCTCGAACGGTGCTTCGGCGGCAATCGCCGGGCGCGCACCGACAACCACACTGACGGCGAGGCATGCGGCGAGAAACGAAGACGTGCGGCTCATGGGTCCTTGTGCTGAAACAATTTGTCGCCTGCAAGGCGATTCTCTGGCTCAGATCTCGCCGTCTTTGTCGGGACCGAGTAGATCGTCGGCAATTTCAAACACTGCATCGGCGAGCGGCATCGCTGTCATTTCGGCCAGCGTATAGAAAGCCGCGGTCTCGGCATCGTCGCTGGCCACCGCCTCGCCGCCAGCATACTCGGCCCCAAACACCGTCAGCCAGTAGTCGACCGGATGCCCGTCGCCGCTGCCGTCGATGTGGATTTCCCGCAGCGGCCGGTAGCTGCGCGCCTGCAATCCGGTCTCTTCCAGCAATTCGCGCCGTGCTGCCTGTTCCAGCGTCTCGCCGGCTTCGACCTTGCCGCCGGGAAAGGCATGGAGACCTTGCGAGGGCGGCCTGGCCCGCTTGACCAGCAGCACCGTGTTCTCGCGCACGACGCAGACCGAGACTGCCGGAATGATCTTGCGTGCTTCCATGGGCTTCGGATCGCTCGATTGGCATAGCCCGTTGTGGACCGGCCGCCGGCGAACAGCTTTAGCGGTTGCGAAAGGCGGATTCCATGGCCACTTTCACATGCCACCAATTCGAGAGCTGAATTCATGTGCGGACGCTTTGCTTTGACGGCCACTCCGGACCAGACCGCCGCCTTTCTCAGCCTAGCGGAACTTGAGGAGTTTCCGGCCCGCTACAACATCGCGCCGACGCAGCCGGTGCTGATGGCGTTCGCCGGATTGCCACAGGCGCCGGGCTCGAACCTGCCCGACCGCCGCTCGATGCTGGTGCGCTGGGGCCTGATCCCGGCCTGGGTCAAGGATACGCGTAACTTCCCGCTGCTGTTCAACGCGCGTTCTGAGGGGGCTTCGGAAAAGGCGTCGTTTCGCGCTGCCATGCGCCATCGCCGCGCCCTGGTACCGGCTTCGGGATTCTACGAATGGCACCAAACCGGTGGCAGAAGAGGGCAGCCCTATTGGGTGCGGCCAAGGCATGGCGGGCTTGTCGCCTTCGCCGGGCTGATTGAGACCTATGCTGAGCCGGGCGGCTCGGAAATGGACACCGGCGCTATTCTGACCGCCCACGCCAATGCCGATACTGCCCATATCCACGACCGCATGCCGGTAGTGATCCACCCCGAGGATTTCGCGCGCTGGTTGGATTGCCGCACGCTCGAGCCGCGCGACGTGGCCGATCTGCTGAGACCCGCCCAGCTCGATTTCTTCGAAGCGATCCCGATTTCCGACCTCGTCAACAAGGTCGCCAATACCGGGCCGGAGATTCAGGAGAAGGGCGTCGTCGAGCTTGAGCCCGACAAGGTCAAGCGCCAGAAGTCCGGCGCGAACGACAGTCAGATGAGTTTATTTTAGCAAAAGCTACTATTACTGGTTCGCCGTGAGCGCCTCAAATCTTTCCCGACGGCATTCTCAGGCAGCGCGCGGCGAAACGATTTTTTGCGCCGGCTTCTTCTTCTTCGCGGTGTGCAGAAGAGCTGCGACGATTGCTGCCGGGCCGATCGCCCGGTAATGGCTGGCGAGCGCCGGTTGCTTGGCGCGGTTGGATTCTTGCTTAGGCATTGTTCTCTTCCCTGGTAACGTCTTCGTGTCTGCGTTTGCTGGCCGAATCCGACCAAATCGTGACGCTTGCTGATCTAGCCGGCGAATGTTTCATCACAGTGCCGACCTGTTTAATAAAATGTTTCAGTGGCTCAATTCCTGTGAGCCAACGATATTTTTGGCGAAGGTAGCGACTTGACGGCAACACCGGGCAAGGCGATAAAGCCGGCCATGAGAACGTCTTTCGCCATTTGTGGCATTTGCATTATTGGCTAGCCTCGCGCTGGTCCTGGACGTTTTCGCCTCATCTCCTCCCAGATTGGACAAACGCCCCGGCCAGCAGGCTGGAGCCGATTTGCGCCTCGGCGTAACCGACTCCATCCAGAGCACGATCCCAGAAGGTCATGCCAAAGTAACGCACCGGGAACGCACGTATGTCTGACGCATCGAAGAGCCTGCGCCTCTACAACACGCTAACGCGGAGCAAGGAGGATTTCTTCCCGATCGATCCGCGCAACGTGCGCATGTATGTCTGCGGCCCGACGGTCTATGACTTCGCCCATATCGGCAATGCGCGGCCGGTGATCGTCTTCGACGTGCTGTTCCGCTTGCTGCGCCATCTCTACGGGCAAGCGCACGTCACTTACGTCCGCAACATTACGGACGTCGACGACAAGATCAACGCTCGCGCGCTGCGCGATTTCGGCGGCGAAATTGCATCGGGCAAGCTGTCGCTGAACGAAGCGATCAGGCGGGTCACCGAAAAGACCGCCGGTCAGTTCCACAAGGACGTCGCGGCGCTCGGTTGCCTGGAACCGACGGTCGAGCCGCGCGCCACCGAGTTCGTCGAGCCCAGGCCCGACGGCAAGGTCGACATGATCTTCTTGATTCAACGCTTGATCGAACGCGGCCATGCCTATGTCGCGGCTGGAGAAGTCTTGTTCGACACCGCTTCCATGCCGGATTATGGGCAGTTGTCGAAGCGCAATCTCGATGAGCAGCAGGCCGGCGCCCGCGTCGCCGTCGATGAGCACAAGAAGAACCCGCAGGATTTCGTGCTGTGGAAATTGTCTTCGCCCGAGGAGCCGGGCTGGGACAGCCCGTGGGGCAGGGGTCGGCCGGGCTGGCACATCGAGTGCTCGGCGATGTCGGCCGCCTATCTCGGCGAGGTGTTCGATATCCATGGCGGTGGTCTCGACCTGATCTTTCCGCACCACGAGAACGAGATCGCGCAATCGCGTTGCGCCCACGGCACCGAAACGATGGCCAAGATTTGGATGCACAACGGTTTCCTGCAGGTCGAGGGCCAGAAGATGTCCAAGAGCCTGGGCAATTTCTATTCGATCACCGAATTGCTGGAGACGGATACCTTTGGCGGCCGCAAATGGCCGGGCGAGGTGCTCAGGCTGGCGATGCTGATGACGCACTATCGCGAGCCGATCGACTTTTCCGTGCGCAAGCTGGAAGAGGCGGAGAATACGCTGCGCAAATGGAAGCGGGCGGCCGATCTGGCGCCGCCGACGGCAAAGCCGGTGCCGGCGGATGTGATCGAAGCGCTGTCGGATGACCTTGCCACCTACGCCGCATTCCAGTTGCTGACGCAGTTGGCTGGTGATGCTGTTGATTTCAACGCAGGTAGCGGCAACGCAGCCGCCGAAGACAACGATGCTGCCGCTTCACTGAAGGCATCGCTTCTGTTCCTCGGCTTCGACATCGCAACAGCCAAGGTGGATGAAGACGCCATTGCCAAGGCGATCGCCAAACGCCTCGCGCTGATCGCCGCCAAGAACTGGGCCGAGGCCGACCGCATCCGCGACGAGTTGCTGACGCAAGGCATCCAGTTGAAGGACGGCAAGGACCCCGTCACCGGCGAACGCATCACCACCTGGGAGGTAAAAAGATGATCGATCATCTCGGCATCACCGTTTCGGATTTCGACGCGTCGAAGGCTTTTTACGACAAGGCGATGGCGCCGCTCGGCGCCTCGCTGCTCTACATGGTGCCGCAGGAATATACCGGCGGCGCCAAGGTCGGCGGCTACGGCCGCGACCGGCCGGTGTTTTGGCTGCATGCCGGCAAGGACAAGCCGAAGGATCATCAGCATGTCGCCTTCACGGCTCGCAGCCGCGCCGAGGTCGTTGCCTTTCACGCCGCGGCGATTGCCGCCGGCGGCAAGGACAATGGCCGGCCGGGCCTGCGCCCGCACTACCATCCGAACTATTATGGCGCTTTTGTTTTCGATCCCGACGGCAACAATATCGAGGCGGTTTGCCATGCCGCGGAGTAGTGCGCGATGAGCCTCGACAACAGACCAGTCTATACAGGCGGCTGCCAGTGCGGCGCGGTGCGCTTCCGCGTCGAAGGAGCTCTCGGCGATGCTTCCGTATGCCATTGCCGCATGTGCCAGAAGGCGAGCGGCAATTTCTACCTGCCGCTGGTCTCGGTGCGCGGCGCAAGGCTGGACTGGACGCGCGGTGAGCCCAAACGCTTCCGCTCGTCCAACGCGGCTTTGCGCGGTTTCTGTGCCGAATGCGGCACGCCGCTGACCTTCGAAGCGCCCGACGGGGTGGCCCTCGCCATCGCCACATTCGACCACCCCGAGGAGATTGCGCCGACCATCCAATGGGGTGTCGAAGCCAAGCTCCCGTACGTGGATCACGTCCACGAATTGCCAGGTGAGGAAACGATGGCCGACGTCTCGCCGGCCTCCTATCTCGCCGATCTCGTCTCCTACCAACATCCCGACCACGACACCGAACAATGGCCGCCGGAGGAAAAATCATGACCGAAACCGTTCGTACCGGCGGCTGCCAGTGCGGCGCCGTGCGCTTCCGCATCCACGGCGCGCTCGGCCGCCCGTCCATTTGTCATTGCCGCATGTGCCAGAAACAGTTCGGGTCGTTTTTCGGCGCGCTGGTGACAGTGCCGAGCGACGGCGTCGAATGGGTGCGCGAGGAGCCGAGTTACTTTCAGTCGTCGGTCAACATCGATCGCGGCTTCTGCACCCGCTGCGGCACACCGCTGACCTACCGCCAGCCCGGCGCGCTGGAGATCGCCATCGGCGCCTTCGACGACCGTTCCGATCTGGCGCCGCAGATCCAGGTTAACTACGCCGCCAGGCTGCCTTGGGTCGAGACGATCTTCGACGCGCCGATCCATGACGACCCGGATTTCTACGCGCGACAGGAATCCATCATCTCCTTCCAGCATCCCGATCACGAGACGGCCAACTGGCCGCAGCAGGGCCTGAAATTATGAGCAGCGAATTCCGTACCCTCTATCCCGAGATCGAGGCTTTAGAGTCCGGCATGCTCGACGTTGGCGATGGCCATCAGGTCTATTGGGAGCGCTCCGGCACCAGAGGGGCCAAGCCGGCTGTCTTCCTGCATGGCGGGCCGGGCGGCACCATTTCGCCAAAGCACCGGCGGCTGTTCGATCCGAAGCTGTACGATATCATCCTGTTCGACCAGCGCGGCTGCGGAAAATCGACGCCTAATGCCTCGCTTGAAGCCAACACCACCTGGCACCTGGTCGCCGACATCGAGCGCCTGCGAAAAATGTGCGGCTTCGACAAATGGCTGGTGTTCGGCGGTTCGTGGGGTTCGACGCTGGCGCTGGCCTTTGCCGAGACCCACCCCGAGCGGGTCAGCGAACTGGTCGTGCGCGGCATCTACACGCTGACCCGCGCCGAACTCGAATGGTACTACCAGTTCGGCGTGTCGGAGATGTTCCCCGACAAGTGGGAGCGGTTTCTGGCGCCGATCCCGGAGGCCGAGCGCGGCGACATGATGGCCGCCTACCGCAAACGGCTGGTCGGCAGCGATCCTGTGGCGCAGGTCGAGGCCGCCCGCGCCTGGAGCCTGTGGGAGGGCGAGACGATCACGCTGCTGCCGGAACCGGAAACCAGCGGTCCCTTCGGCCAGGATGATTATGCCTTGGCTTTCGCCCGCATCGAGAACCACTATTTCGTCCATGCCGGCTGGCTGGAAGAGGGACAGCTGCTGCGCGATGCATGGAAGCTTAAGGATATCCCGGGTACCATCGTTCACGGCCGCTACGACATGCCGTGCCCGGCGCGCTACGCCTGGGCGCTGCACAAGGCGTGGCCGAAAGCGGATTTCCATCTGATCGAAGGCGCCGGCCACGCCTATTCGGAGCCGGGCATCCTCGACAGGCTGATCCGCGCAACGGACATGTTTGCCGGGAAATGACCATGGCTCGCGAGCGCCTTTATCTGTTCGACACCACGCTGCGCGATGGTCAGCAGACGCCGGGTATCGACTTCTCCGTTGAGGACAAGATCGCCATCGCCAAGCTGCTCGACGAGTTCGGCATCGACTACGTCGAGGGTGGCTACCCCGGCGCCAATCCAACCGACACCGCCTTCTTTGCCGAGCGTCGCACGGCCGATGCCAAGTTCGTTGCCTTTGGCATGACCAAACGGGCAGGAGTGTCGATCTCGAACGATCCTGGGCTTGGCGCGCTGGTCCAGTCGAAGTCGGACGCCATCTGCTTCGTCGCCAAGAGTTGGGACTACCATGTCCGCGTCGCGCTCGGCTGCACCAACGAGGAGAACCTCGAGGCGATCAAGGCCTCGGTCGAGGCGGCGCTCACTGCCGGCAAGGAGGCGATGGTCGACTGCGAGCATTTCTTCGACGGCTTCAAGGCCAACCCCGATTATGCGCTGGCCTGCGCCAGGACGGCCTACGATGCCGGCGCGCGCTGGGTGGTGCTGTGCGACACCAATGGCGGCACGCAGCCCTCCGAGGTGCGCGCCATCGTCGAAAAGGTGATCGCCACTGGCATACCGGGCGACCATCTCGGCATCCACGCCCATGACGACACCGGCCAGGCGGTGGCGAATTCGCTTGCCGCCGTGGAGGCCGGCGTCCGCCAGATCCAGGGCACGCTGAATGGCATCGGCGAGCGCTGCGGCAACGCCAACCTGATCTCGATCGTGCCGACATTGGCATTGAAGCCGGCCTTTTCCCGCCGCTTTGCTACAGGCATTTCGGCAGAGGCGCTGACCGGTATATCGCGCCTGTCCCGCGCCTTCGACGAGTTGCTGAACCGTGCGCCCGAAGCGCAGGCGCCCTATGTCGGTGCCTCCGCTTTTGCTACCAAGGCCGGCATCCATGCCTCGGCGCTGGCAAAGGAGCCGGCGACCTACGAGCATGTGCCGCCAGAGACCGTCGGCAACCGCCGCCGCGTCATGGTTTCGGACCAGGGCGGCAAGGCCAATTTCCTGGCTGAGCTGAAACGGCGTGGCATCGACATGCCCCGGGACGACCATCGCCTCGACGCGCTGATCGCCGTGGTCAAGGAGCGCGAGGCCGAGGGCTATGCCTACGAAGGTGCCGACGCCAGCTTTGAGCTTTTGGCGCGCAAGATGCTGCACGGCCTGCCGGAATTCTTCCGCGTCACTTCTTTCCGCTGCATGGTCGAGCGCCGGTTCGACGCCAACGGCCAGCTGAAGACGGTCTCGGAGGCGATCGTGAAAGTGCTGGTCGAGGGCGAGGAGAAGATGTCGGTGGCCGAAGGCCACGGCCCGGTCAACGCGCTCGACATTGCGCTGCGCAAGGATCTCGGCAAATTCCAGAGCGAGATCGCCGATCTCGAACTGGCCGACTTCAAGGTGCGTATCCTCAACGGCGGCACCGAGGCGATCACCCGCGTGCTGATTGAATCGCATGACGGCACCGGTGCGCGCTGGTGGACGGTCGGCGTCTCCGAAAACATCATCGATGCTTCCTTCCAGGCGCTGATGGATTCGATCGTCTATAAGCTGATGAAGAACCGCGACATGGCGGGCTTGGCGGCGGCGGAGTAAGAAATGGGCTTTTCGATAAGTTGGCTGGGCTTTCGCGGTTACGGGATAAAGGAAGCTGCGGCGTTGTTCGGACGCGAGATTGGCGATCCATCGGAGATTTTCGAAGCGCCTGTGAACGCCTATGCCAGCGAAAAGAACTGGGCGATCATCATCCTCGATCCCTGCAGCTTTCCGAACCCGCCTCAGCAATATCTGGCCGCGATTTCGCAAGAGCGGGAAATCGTGATCGCGCACATAGAAGAGCATGTAATGTTCGCGCGCGCCGAGCTCTGGCGCGACGGAAGGAACATCTGGAAAGTCTGGCACAGCGGCGACAAGACCGTGCGGGACTTGCATGTCACGGGTGATCTCCCTGCGTCTTTCGAAGCGCTGAAGCAACAGTGTTTTTCAAAGCAGGATGAAGAAGATAGCAAAGGTACAGAGGTCGATCTTGTTTTTGACCTTCCCCTCGATCTTGCGGCGGAACTGACGGGCTTTCGGCACGATGAAGGTTCGCCCGACAACGTCTTTTTCGAACTCAAGGAGAAGCCTGCTCCGCCTTGAGACCGTGTCGTGCCGGGCCTGCAATCACTCTCGCAGACAGCGGCAATTGTTCGACATTTAGCGGTCGTGTTGAACCATCAGCAAGACTCCATTGATCCATCAGCAATTTGCGATGGTTTTGGGCAAGCCGCTGGCGCATAGCCTTGGGCCATGACTACCCAAGCACTTCACATCGAGGCCGACACCAAAGCTCGTCGCGGCTTCCTGCTGGCGCTCGGCGCCTACCTGCTTTGGGGGCTGCTGCCCTTCTACATGAAGGCTGTCGCGCATCTGCCGCTGGCCGAAGTTATCGCCCACCGCATCGTCTGGTCGGTGCCGATCGCGGCCGCTGTCCTGGTCTGGGCCGGTCGCACTGCCGATTTCAAAGCGGCAGTTCGTTCGCCGCGCATCATTTCGATGGCGGTGCTGACGGCGGCGCTGATCTCGGTCAACTGGGGCATCTATGTCTGGGCGATCGCGGTCGAACGCACCATCGAGACCGCGCTCGGCTATTACATCAACCCGCTGGTCAGCGTCGTTGTCGGCGCGCTGCTCCTCGGCGAGCGGCTCGACCGTCTGCAGATCGCGGCGGTGGTGCTGGCGGCAATCGCGGTCGCGGTGCTGACCATCGACGCTGGCAAACTGCCCTGGGTGTCGCTGGTGCTGGCCTTTTCCTTTGCCGCCTATGGCTTCTTCCGCAAGACGCTGCCAATCGGCCCGAGCCAGGGCTTCCTGCTTGAAGTGCTGCTGCTGTCGGTGCCGGCACTCGGCTACATCATCTTCCTGATCGCCACAGGACAGGATCATTTCGTCTCGAGCTCGCTGAACGACACCGCCTTGCTGATCGGCTGCGGTCCGGTCACCGCCGTGCCTCTGCTGTTGTTTGCGTTCGGCGCCAGGCTGCTGCGCCTCTCCACCATCGGCATCATGCAATATATCGCGCCGACGATCGTCTTTTTGATCGCGGTGCTGATTTTCGGCGAACCTTTCGGCAGTGTTCAGGCCATAGCCTTCGGGCTGATCTGGGCGGCACTGGCGATGTACTCCTGGTCGATGTTTTCTTCGGCGCGCAAGACCGTTTCCGCATCAGCTCGAGCCGCGTAACGAAGAAAGGCGGCTGGCCGGTCTTAATGCCGGCAGCCGCGTCTTTCACGAGCGCTCAGCGCTTCGGCCCGAAGCCGGGATATGGCTGCAGCGGCACGACGGCGGCAATATCCATCATGCCGGCCTTGACCAGCGGCAAAGTTGCAAGATGGTGGCGCACGTCGGCATCGCTGCCGGCTTCGAACATCATGCCGCTGCCGGGAATGTCGCCCCGATTCCACACCTGACGCACGGCGCCTTCGGCATAGAGCGTGCGGCGCTGCTCGGCCTCGCCAGGCAGCAGCGGCGCGAAATCGGCGTCGGTGAACTTTTCGGTGTTGCGCGCAAGAAGGGCAAAGAACTGCATCGGAATCTCCTGATGTTGGCCGTTGGAATGGCGGAAATATTCGCTTCTGCTGGCCAGACAGTCCAAGACTGATTAGGCTAAATTTGAGACCTCACGGGACTTGAGCATCGAAGCAACAATGTTCGACCTGCGCCAGCTTCGCTATTTCATCACGGTGGCCGAAACCGGCAACGTCGGGCGTGCCGCCGAATTGCTGCACATCTCGCAGTCGCCGCTCAGCCGTCAGATCATTCAGCTGGAGGAGCAGCTGGGCGTCGCACTGTTCGAGAGGGCGAGGCAGCGTGTTCATCTCAATGCCGAGGGCCGCGCTTTTCTTGCCGAGGCGCGTACGCTGCTGGCCCATGCAAGACGGCTGGAGGAGCTCGGCCGCAATCTCGCCAGCGGTACGGTCGGCCGTCTCGCCATCGGTTATGTGGAAGGTGCGGTCCATGCCGGGCTTGTCGCTCGGATGCTGCGCCAGTTTCGCCGCGACCGGCCCGAATTTCATCTTCAACTGAAGGATCAGCGTTCCGCCGCCCAGATCGAAGCGCTGCGCGAACGATCGCTCGATCTGGGCCTCGTCTACACGCCTCCTCCTGCCGACGATCCCGACATCGCCGCCATGCTCATTATGCGCGAGCCGCTGGTTCTGGCGATGCCGGAAGGCGATCCATTGGCAGAAATCGCGGAGATACTGCCGCAGCAACTGGACGGACGCACCTGGATCACGGTGGTGCGCCAGCCTGACGACACCAACCGCAGCCAATTTCTCGCCGCCTGCGCGAAGGCGGGCTTCCTGCCCGACATTGCCTATGAGACGACCGATCCGTTGACGTCGTTGGGCCTGGTCAGCGCCGGGCTTGGGCTGGCGACGGTGCAGGCCAGCCTGCGGAGTGCCGCGCCGCCTCAGACCGTGTTTCGCGATCTGCCGTGGTTTGAACGCACCGTCTCGATCCATCTCGCCTGGCGGCGTCAGGACAAGCGTGCGGTCATCGGAGACTTGAGGAAGGCAGTAGGCAAGGAGTGAATAGTGAATAGTGAATGGACAGGCGCCGGTTTGGAAAGTCTTCTACTTCACCATTCACCATTCACCATTCACCATTCACCATTCACCATTCACCATTCACTCTACATCTTATCAATCACCGACTGCACACCCTCCGTCGGTGCATCGACGGAGGATCCCGCCACCATGATAGCGGCGACGATTGCTTCCGGATCCTCGACCACCAGCGGCTTGACCCGTTGCGCCGTGTGGATGAAGCCCTCCGTTGCCATGTGGTCGAGCAACGCCAGCATCGGATCCCAGAACCCTCCGACGTTGCCGAAGACGATCGGCTTGCGGTGATGGCCGAGCTGCGCCCAAGTCATGATCTCGACGATCTCCTCGACCGTGCCGATGCCGCCGGGCAACGCCACAAAGGCGTCGGATTTCTCAAACATCCTGTGCTTGCGCTCGTGCATGTTGTCGGTGATGACGAGCTCGTCGAGCCGGTTAAGCGCGGTTTCGGTCGCCTCCCGGTTGATCAGAAAGCGTGGAATTATGCCGGTTACCTTGCCACCGGCCTTTAATGCCCCTTCAGCGACGGCACCCATGATCCCTTTAGTGCCGCCGCCATAAATCAGACGCAGGCCGGACTTGCCGATCGAGCGGCCAAGCAGGTGTCCGGCCTTGATATAGGTCTCATCTCGGCCCGGGGACGAGCCGCAATAGACGCAGACAGATCGAATCGTGTTCATGTTATGATTGGTGATAGGGACTATAGGCATGGTCAAGCCCCGGGGCGGGCTTTTTCTTGTCGGCTTTGGCAAAACAGGCTAGACCGAAATTAGGTGGCTAAGGGGCAGGGAAACATGGCAATTAATCCATTGAAGGCGTTTTTGTTCGCGGCTGGCGGCTCTGTCGCAGCAGCGGGAACCGCCTATGTATCGGGCGCACTCGACCCGTATCTCAATTCTACCCGGCCTGCGGAGGTCGCGGCGCTGACGCCGCCGGCTTCGAAACCGGCCGCTCCGGCGACCGAGGACCGGCTGCCGCCTGCGTCTGCCGCGTCCACCGATGCGGCAGCGCCCGCCGCGCCGGCCACAGCAGGTGCAATCGTGCCGACCTTCGACATCGTGCGCGTCGAAAGCAACGGCTCGATCGTCGTCGCCGGCAATGCGGCGCCC
Organism: Mesorhizobium sp. M1088; assembly: GCF_040318575.1. Lineage (NCBI taxonomy): Bacteria > Pseudomonadati > Pseudomonadota > Alphaproteobacteria > Hyphomicrobiales > Phyllobacteriaceae > Mesorhizobium > Mesorhizobium sp. M1088. The sequence continues at coordinate 45,644 of NZ_JAMYMO010000017.1, forward strand.
AACGCCAAGGTCGAGATTCTCAACGGTTCGGCTGTGCTCGGCTCGACGGTCGCCGGTCCCGACGGCGCCTTTGCCATTATTCTCGACGATCCGCTGAAGCCCGGCGACTACACGATCACACTGCGCTCGACGGCTGGCAATGTCGTGACCGCCTCGGCGCAGACCGCCGTCGTTTCGATCCCCCAGAATTCCACCGGCCAGGTGCTGGCAATGGTCGAGGAGCCGGGCAAGCCGTCCGAACTGCTCACTGTTCCGGCCCCTCAGGCGAAATCTGACGCCTCGCCGCCTGTCGGCGAACAGGCGGCCGTTCAGCCACCCGCCACGGGCATCGAATTGCCGGCTGCCGCAGCGCCGGTGCCAGCCGCCCCGGCGGCTGACGTTCCAGCAGCGTCTGCTCCTGCCGCGCCGGCCGCTGTTGAAGCCGCGCCGGCTCCGGCAGCGCCCGCCACACCGGCAGCGCCCGCTACTTCCGCGGCGGAGCGGAAGATCGTCGTCGAAGCTGTCGAAATCGACGGCAACAAGATTTTCGTTGCCGGCGTCGCCGATCCCGGCCGCAAGGTGCGTGCGTATGCCAACGATATCCTGCTCGGTGACGCGAAGACCTCGCCCGACCGCCACTTCCTGGTCGAAGCGACACGCGACATCCCGGTCGGCACCTACACCATCCACGTCGATGCGCTCGATGCCGACGGCGTGACGGTGGTTGCCCGTGCGGCTGTGCCGTTCGAGCGCGAGCCTGGTGAGGCGGTTGCGGCCGTGGCGCCGGCCGAGCAGAAGCCTGCCGGGATAAAACCAGCCGAGCCGAATGCTCCGGCGACCGAAGGCGCACCGGCAACGGCCACCGAAACGCCCGCAACTGTCCCCACTCCTGCAACCGAGGCCCCGGCCGAAATGGCTGTCGCAACGCCTCCGGGCGAAACGCCCGAGACAGTGGCGCCAAAGCTCGAACATGCCGATGGTGCAGTCATCATCCGCCGCCATGACACGCTGTGGCGGATTTCGCGGCGGGTCTATGGCCAGGGCATGCGCTACTCGACCATCTATCTCGCCAACCAGGACCAGATCAGCAATCCGAACCGCATCTGGCCGGGGCAGGTGTTCAAGGTGCCGGAGAAATCGAAGGAAGGCGAGCCCGCCGATCTCAAGGCAATGGGCGACCAGATGACGACGGCGCCAGTCAAGGCCGAATAGCCTTCTGCCCATCAGGATAGCTTGCGGCAGGGCCAGTCATCGTTTATCGCCGATGGACGATGACCGAATCCCCCCTCGTAACGGACCGAAGCCGCGCGGCAGATGAACGCCCGCCGGCCAACTGCACGCCGGCCAACTGCATGCCGGATAGCCGCGCTGTCGCTGTCCGGCTCGCGGCCCTTTCGCATCCAGCGCGGATCGAAATTCTCAAACACCTTTCCGCAAGCCGTTCCTGCTGCTGTCGCGAGGTCGTCGAGCATCTCGACCTGGCGCAGTCCACCGTTTCCCAGCATTTGAAGATCCTGGTCGAGGCCGGGCTGATCCGCTTCGAGCCTGACCGCCAGCGCTCCCGCTATGAGCTCGACCGCGCCGCGCTCGCCGATGTTTCGGCATCGCTGGCCGCGCTGGTCGATTCCTGCTGCTCCGGCCGCTAAAATCATAAGGTAAACAAGAATGGCCGAGAAAACCGTTTCCGCAGATTCTGGCTCGACCTTCAGAACGTTGCGCAATCTCTGGCCCTATATGTGGCCGGCCGACCGCGCCGACCTGAGGGCCCGAGTGGTATGGGCCACCGTACTGCTGGTGGTCGCCAAGCTGACCCTGGTGGCCGGACCCTATTTCTTCAAATGGGCGACCGACGCACTGGCCGGCGATAGCAAATCGCCGCCGCCGCTGCCGGCCCTGCTGCTGGCGCCGGTCATGCTGGTCGTCGCCTACAATGCGGTGCGGCTGGTGCAGCTCGGCTTCAACCAGTTACGCGATGCCCTGTTTGCACGGGTCGGCCAGCATGCGGTCCGCCGGCTCGCCTTCCGCACCTTCGTGCACATGCACGAACTGTCGCTGCGCTTCCACCTCGAACGGCGCACCGGCGGACTGTCGCGCGTCATTGAGCGCGGCACCAAGGGCATCGAGACGATCGTCCGCTTCACCATGCTGGCGACGGCGCCGACAATCGTCGAATTCGCGCTCACCGCCGGCATCTTCGCCGTCACCTATGGCTGGCTATACGTCTTGGTGATCGCGGTCACGGTCTGGCTCTATGTCTGGTTCACCGTCAGGGCGAGCGATTGGCGTATTTCGATCCGCCGTGAGATGAACGAAAGCGACAATGAAGCCAGCACGAAGGCGATCGACTCGCTGCTCAACTACGAAACAGTCAAATATTTCAATAACGAAACCATGGAGGCCGAGCGGTTCGACCGGTCCACGGCGCGCTACGAGTTGGCGGCGACCAGGACCTGGACCTCGCTTGGCTGGCTGAACTTCGGCCAAGGTGTGATCTTCGGTATCGGCATGACCGTCGTCATGGTGATGTCGGCGCTCGAGGTGAAGGCGGGCACACAGAGCGTCGGCGATTTCGTCTTCGTCAACGCCATGCTCATGCAGCTTTCGGTGCCGCTGAATTTCATCGGCATGATCTACCGCGAAATTCGCCAGGGCCTGACCGACATCGAAAACATGTTCGATCTGCTCGACGTCAAGCGTGAGATCGTCGATCGGCCGGGCGCCAATCCGCTGGTCGTCGATGCCGGCAGGGTCGAGTTCCGCGACGTACATTTTTCCTACGACCCCAACCGCAAGATCCTGAAGGGCATCAGCTTCGAGGTGCCAGCTGGCAAGACGGTGGCCATCGTCGGCCCCTCCGGAGCCGGCAAGTCGACCATTTCGCGGCTCTTGTTTCGCTTCTACGACATCCAGCGCGGCCAGATTCTGATCGACGGCCAGGACATTCGCGACGTGACGCAGGAGAGCTTGCGCGCTGCCATCGGCATGGTGCCGCAGGACACGGTGCTGTTTAACGACACCATCGCCTACAATATCCGCTACGGCCGCGTCGGCGCCAGCGAGGAGGATGTGCGCAAGGCGGCAGAACTGGCCCAGATCGGACCGTTCATCGAGCGGCTGCCCGACGGCTATCGCTCAATGGTCGGCGAGCGCGGATTAAAACTGTCCGGCGGCGAGAAGCAGCGGGTGGCGATTGCCCGCACCATTTTGAAGGCACCGCCGATCCTGATGCTCGACGAGGCGACCTCGGCGCTGGACAGCCACACCGAGCAGGAGATCCAGGCGGCACTCGACCTGGTCAGCCAGGGCCGCACCACCCTCGTCATCGCCCATCGGCTGTCCACAGTGATTTCGGCCGATGAGATCATCGTCCTGCAGGATGGCCAGATCGCCGAGCGCGGCACCCATGTCGCCTTGATAGCCAAGCGCGGCCTTTATGCATCGATGTGGGACCGCCAGCGCGAGGCAAGCGAGGCCGAGGAGCGGCTGCGCATTGCCCGCGAAAGCGACGAGTTCGGCGTCGTCGTCCGCCGCCGCACCTCGGAGGTGAGCTGAAAATTCGTGCTTGACCTCAACTTAAGTTGAGATCGTAGGCCGTTTTGGATCGCAGCAAAATGCGTCGTTCAAAAACGGAGACAATCGATATGAATGGGATAAATCAGGCAGGTACTGGCGGCAGCGTATTCCGGGTGGACAAGTTTGTCGTTCCGGCCAACGCCCGCGAGGAGATTCTTGCCAAGGTCCGGATGACGCATGAATTGCTGCGCCAGCAGCAAGGGTTCGTCCAGGATTTCCTGCTCGAGCAATTCTCGGGGCCGGGCGAGTTCAACCTCGTGACCATTGTCGAATGGGAAGGGCAGGCCGCCGTCGACAAGGTCGTGCCGATCATCAAGGCTGCGCATGAGCGCAGCGGCTTCAATCCTCAGGAGACCATTTCGCGACTTGGCGTCAAGGCCGATATTGCCAACTATCAGCGGATTCCCGGGATGTAAGCTCTCTACGGCCAGCCGGCGCCCGGCGCAGTAGCGTCGACGCTGAGCACTTGGCCGGTACGGGCATCGCTGATCATATGTTCGAAGCCGCGCCATTCGGCGGCGACGATGAACAGCGTTTTTCCCTCGCTGCCGCCGAGCATGCAGGCAAAGCAGCCGCGGTCGACATCGACGCTTTCGAGCATCGCGCCGCCCTCGCGCACCCGCACGCAATGCCGGTTCGGAACGTCGGCATACCAGGCCGCACCTTCGGCATCGAGGCAGATGCCGTCGGGAAAACCGTTGCCGAGATTGGCCCAGATCCTGCGGTTGGAAAGGCCACCATCGGCAGCGATGTCGAAGGCGGTCAGCCGGTTTGCGTGGGACTCGGCAACGACCAGCGTCTTGTTGTCGGGCGTCACCGCCATGCCATTGGCAAACGCGAGGTTCTCAGCCACCTGCTGAACCGAGCCATCCGGTGCAACTTGCACGATGGTGCCGGGACCGAAATGCTGGCCGAGGGCCGGAGCAGGCCCACCGCCATTGACGTATATGTTGCCGCGCCCATCGACCACGATCTCGTTCCACGGGCTCTTTGATAGTTGTCTCAGATCGGCATGGGTGACCAATGTCCCGTCTGCCTCCTGCCTGAGGATCAGCCCTTCGCGGCCGGACACGACAAGCAGGCGCCCGTCCGGAAGCCAGTCAATGGAATAGGGCAGGGTGGCCGGCACGGTGAGCACGATCTCGCTGTTGCCTAGGGCGTCAACGGCGATGATCTGGCCCGTGCCCCAGTTGCAGAGCCACAGCCGGCCGTCGTGCCAGCGCGGTGACTCGCCGAAGGCCAAGCCGTTCATCACCACTTGCACTTGCCTGGCTACTGATTTCTGCATGGGCCGAGAACCTCCGGGTTTTTGCGCAAATCGTCATGGCCGAAAGGCCGATGAGAGGCGCTGTCTTGCCAAGGACGGGCGAGAGTGCTGCGTTCCGACAATCGCAATGAACATTTCCGGTTGATCACTTCGGCAGTCCGGATGCTGCTAACGGCATCCCGAAACGGCGGCGACCGCCACCCCCCGAGCGTTCTCATTGTCGCGTTGCGACCGCGGGGTGTTTCCGCTATTGAGGCCGGACTTGGAACCAAGGTTGCCCTCATCCCATGAGCCTCGTTGACACGATCAAGAATGCGTTCGTTCCGATCCATCGCGAGGGTTATCCCTTTATTGCTGCGTTCGGCGCGGCGACGCTCTTTCTTGGCTATTTCTCCTCGACCCTGTTCTGGATCGGTCTCATCCTGACGGCCTGGTGCGCCTATTTCTTCCGCGATCCCGAGCGTGTCACGCCGATCGACGACCGGCTGGTTGTCAGCCCGGCCGACGGCATCGTCTCGGCGGTTGGCCCGGCCGTGCCGCCGCGCGAGCTTGGCCTCGGCGGCGGTGAAATGACCCGCATCTCGGTGTTCATGAACGTCTTTTCCTGCCACGTGAACCGCTCCCCGGTGCGCGGCCGCATTTCCAGGATCGAGCATCGGCCAGGAAAATTCCTCAATGCCGAACTCGACAAGGCAAGCACCGAGAACGAGCGCAACGGGCTGGTCATCGAAAGCCCCAATGGAACGGTCGCCGCGGTACAGATTGCCGGCCTGGTGGCGCGGCGCATCGTCTGCTGGGCCGAGCCCGGCGGCGCCATCGGCACCGGCGAGCGCTTCGGGCTGATCCGCTTTGGCTCGCGCGTCGATGTGTTCCTGCCCTCGACCGCGACGCCGCGTGTCGCCGTCGGCCAGACCGCGGTTGGCGGTGAGACGGTGCTGGCGGAATTCGGCGGCGTTGCTGCAACGCCGCTCGTGCGGGTCTCCTGACCGGTGGCGCCGCCGTTCAAGAAATTCGAGGCGCATGGCGGCGGTGGCCCGCGCATTCGCGAAATCCCGATGCGCATGGTGCTGCCCAATCTGGTCACGGTGCTTGCCATCTGCGCCGGCCTGTCCGGTATTCGCTTCGGCTTCGAGGGCCGCTTCGAGCCAGCGGTGGTGATGGTGCTGCTCGCCGCCTTCCTGGATGGTATCGACGGCCGTCTGGCGCGAATGCTGAAGGCGACTTCCAAATTCGGCGCCCAGATGGATTCGCTGGCCGATATCGTCAATTTCGGCGTGGCACCGGCGCTGGTGCTCTATGCCTTTCTGCTCGACAGGGCAGGTTCGCCGGGCTGGATCGCCGCGCTGCTGTTCACCATCGCCTGTGGGATGAGGCTTGCCCGTTTCAACGTGCTCGACGAAGAGCTCGACCGTCCGCAGTGGCAAACCGAATATTTCGTCGGCGTGCCGGCGCCGGCGGGTGCGGTGCTTGTAATGCTGCCGCTCTATCTGTTCTTCCTCAGGCTTGGGCTTGAACCCAGCCGCCTGGCAGCCTTCATTGCCACCGGCTTTACAATATTGGTGGCGTTCCTGCTGGTCAGCAGACTGCCCGTCTATTCCGGCAAGAGCGTCAGGATACCGGGCGACAGGGTGCTGCCGATCATCCTCGCAGTCGTCCTCTACGTCCTGCTTTTGATGACCTATCCCTGGTATACGCTGACGGCCTCGGTTGCCGGCTATCTGGTCTTCTTGCCGTTCAGCGTGCGGGCCTATTCGAGACGCGCCAAGCGCGAAGGCGAGAAGGTGCCGTCCTCGGATATTGGCTGACGGATTTGGTGCCAGTTCGCGTTGCGCCTGGCAGTGCATGATTCCAAAAAGGCTCGCAGAGCACGCGGCGCTGTGGAACGCACCTCAAAAACCCCGTTTTCGGAACTTGCTGGGCGGCTAGACCGTTTGTGTTGGTAGGTCCGCCTGAGCGGCTGCTCGTGATACGTCGTCAACGTAGCGCAAGCTGCCGCATCGGGCGCAGAACCATCGGAAAACGAGGAGAAATGGCTGTCATCCTCATCGGCGCGTTACTGACTGTCGCCGGCCTCGTGTATATGGCGATTGCGGCCATCATGCGCGGGCGGCTTAGTGAGCCGGCCGCTGTCTCCACCGCGCCGGACAGTCCGACGCCCAATCTCGCAACACCAGGTCCGACTCTGGAGCCGCGACGACGCGGGCTCCGTTTTCTCGGCCTGTCGCAGAACTGGCCGGGCCTGCTGATGATGGCCGTCGGCGTCATTCTGCTGTTGTCGGTGGTAGTCCTCTAATGCATTCGCGCAAAAGTGTGCAGCGGTTTTGCGATAACGACATGCATAAAAACAAGAATCTAAAGCGCGTCGCACAAGGCCGGTCGAACGCGACGCGCTTTAGAATTTTCGACAGCAAGCCTCAGGCGGCTGCGCTCAGTCCCAGCCTCTCGAGCGCCAGCTTTCTAGTCGAGACATAGTCGGTCTTGCCGGAGCCCAGTACCGGGATCTCCTCGACCTTGACGATGTCGTTCGGCACCATCAGTTCGGCCGCCCCGGCTTTTTTGCCGAATTCCCGCAATTCGTCGGGATCGGCATTGTCGGCCGTGGTGACCAGAACGAGGCGCTCGCCGCGCCGCTTGTCCGGCACTGCCACCACGGCGTGATGCTCTTCCGGCCACAGCGACTGCACCAGCATCTCGACCGCGCCAAGCGATACCATCTCGCCGGCTATCTTGGCGAAGCGCTTGGCGCGGCCGCGAATGGTGATGAAGCCTTCGCGATCGACCGAAACGATATCGCCGGTGTCGTGCCAGCCTTCGAACGGCTGCAACTCGCCCGGCCGGTCGCCGGTCATGTAGCCCATCATCAGGTTCGGCCCGTCGAGCCACAGCCGGCCGGCGTCGCTGATGCCTTCGACCGGTTCGAGTTTCATGCGCATGGCCGGCAGCAGCCGCCCGACCGTTCCGTCGCGGCCGTGGATGGCGGTGTTGACGGCAACCACTGGTGCGGCCTCGGTCAAGCCAAAACCTTCGATGATCTCGGCCTGGAAGCGCTCGCGGTAAACCCGGCGCGTCTCCGGCTTCACCGCCTCGGCACCGGCCACGACGAAGCGCAGGCTGGAAAAATCGCCGTCCTTGGCGGTGCGGGCATAGTTGGCGAGGAACGTGTCGGTGCCGAACATCACCGTCGGCCGGACCTTGCGCGCCACCTCCGGAATAAGTTTGTAGTGGAGCGGTGACGGGTAGAGGAACAGCTTTACTCCGGTGACCAGCGGCAGGATGGTGCCGCCGGTCAGCCCGAACGAGTGGAACACCGGCAGCACGTTGAGCAGGATATCGGCCGGCGAGATGGTGATGCGGGCTTCCGCCTGCATCGCATTGGCAAGAAGATTCCGGTGCGACAGCACCACGGCCTTGGGCGTGCCTTCCGAGCCGGAGGTGAACAGGATCACCGCCGGCTTGGCCGCATCCTGGCGCTGCAACGGCCGGCGCCACAGCAAGGCGGCTGCGGCCTTGTCCAGCACGGTCACGCTTGCGCGGACATCCTCCAGCCACAGCAGTTTCGCCCCGCCCTTTTCCACCGCCTCGACGATGTCGGCGAGGTTGGCCTTTTCGACAAAGGCGCGTGAGGAGACCACGGTGCGGATCATTGCCGTGCGGACGGCGGCGGTGACGCTGGCCGGGCCGGCGGTATAGTTGATCATTGCTGCCACCCGCGCAACCGACAGAAGTCCGACGAACGACAGCACGACGCCATTGGCGTTGGGCAGGAGCAGCCCAACCGCTTCGCCCGGCGCTGTTATTGCCTCGAACCGTCGGCCCAAAACCCTGGCGCCGATGAACACTTTCCGGTAGCTCAGGGCACCGCCAATGACGTCCTCGATTATTGGGTGCGAAGCGCCAACACGATCGGCCGCATCGCGCATGGCGAGGAACAGCCCTCGGTCGAGATCACTGCCGAAAAGCCTGGCCTCGGCGAAGCGATCAAACAGCGCATTGGTGTTGGAGGCCTGATCTGGGTTCCGCGCCACCAGCTCGGCGATGGTCATCGGCTCCAGCGCGCTGATCGACAGCTGCGGAAACCAATGGCGCGGCGCCTTGTCCGCCGGCGTCAGCGAGGCCGGCAGGCTGCGTGCGCCGGCAACGAAGACCGGCACGATACGGGCGTCGGCCTGCATGGCGATACGGGTGATGGCGCGAAACAACCGAAACGACTTGACGTCTGGCTCGACCGCATCCGGCAGGTAAACGGCGAGCCGGCCCTTGCCCTTCAGCACCCGCACCAATCTGCGGCTGACGAAGACATGCTCGGCGTTGAAGGCGATGGTGCGGCCGAGCTCGCGCCACGGCTCCAGCCACGGCGATCTGGCCGAAGCCTGGTCGAGGATGTGCAGCGTATCCTCCGGCAGCAGCGACAGCATCAGCGCCGGCTCGATGCGTGACTGATGCCAGATGACATAGATGACCGGGGCCACCGACCTGCGCGCAATCTTGATGCGGTCGTCGCTGATCCGGTAGGCGAGCTTGAACGGCACGTAGAGCAGCGCCTGGCTCAAACGCAGGCCGAGGCGGAACTTCTCCACCACGCCGATCAGCAGCCAGGCCGCGACAAGACCCGCAAGCAGCGCCAGTGTCAGGATCATCGCCGCATCTCCCAACGATCTCACGTCGCGGCTCTTCACCGGCCGCTTCGGGTGAGAACCTAGCCGAAGTTGGATCAACGTCAATGCGGCTCCATTTTTCCCTCTCTCCCATGTTTGATTCGCCTATGTTGATTCGCCTATGTTGATTCGGCTCGGCTGCTTATCGCAGCTACGCCGCTTTCATCCTTCCGCTGATGAAGCGGAATTCCTGCGTCTTGCCGCCAAAGCCATAGGCGGCCGCAGGCACTTCATGCACGAGGGCGTAGCTTTCCTCATGCACCTTACCCAGCAGCCGGCCGAATGCCGCGAAAATTGCCTGCAGATACGCCTCCAGTTCGAGCTTGGTGTTGGTACCGTCGACAACCTTGATGTCGAGCCAGGCCGTGTTGGTGCCATGCTCGGCCAGCGACTTGCCGCCGGCGAACCAGTGCTCGGGGTCGTGATAGGAAATGGCAACAGCTGTGATCGTCGCGTCCTTGCGCAGATGCGTGGCTGTCAGTTCGGTCACTTCCCTGGCAATGGCGGCGGACAAAGCGGCATCGGGCTTGCCGGTAACGCTGACATTGATGATCGGCATGTTTCTTCTCCTCGGTTTCAAGCGGCGCCTCTTCGCCGTCGAGAAAATCATGCCATCGTCCTTTGATCAAAAAAATAGAATTGTTTTTGATAAACACTTTGATAGCATCGAATTATGCAGTTGTTCGATCCCGACCTCCTCAAGACTTTCCTCGCTTTCGTCGATGGCGGTTCCCTGGCGCGGGCCGCGTCGATCGTCGGTCGCTCGCCGTCCGCAGTGACCGCGCAGATGCAGCGGCTGGAGGATGTTGTCGGCGAACCGCTGCTGGTGCCGCAGGGGCGAGGGCGCGGCCTGACGCCGGCAGGCGAGGATCTGATCGTTCACGCGCGTCGCATCCTTGCCGCGCACCGCGAGGCGTGGCTGGCCCTCAAAGGCGCGCACGCCGACGGGCGCGTCGCCATCGGCACCACGCAGGATTTCGCCGACAGCGGCTTGCCGCAGCTTCTCAGGGCTTTTGCTGTCAGCCATCCGCGCGTCAGGATCGAACTGCGCGTCGGCCGTTCCGCCGAACTGGCGCAGGCTTTGCAGGCCGGCACCCTTGATCTGGCCATTGCCATGCGGCAGGTGCCGACACGGGACGAAGTCGGTGTGCTCAAGGAACCAATGATCTGGCTTTGCTCACAGAACGGGCTGGCCACCCGCCACGACGAACTGCCCCTGGCGCTGCTCGATCCCCATTGCGGGTTTCGCGAAGCGGCGACCAGTGCACTCGATGCGGCCGGCCGTCGCTACCGCATTGCTGCCGGCAGTGCCAGCCTTGCCGGCCTGCGTACGGCGGTGCACGCCGGCATCGCCTTGACGTTGAGGACGGCGCGCTTCGCTCATTCCGGCATCGTCGAGGCGCCGAGCGATCTTGATCTGCCGCCGGTGCCGGTCGCCGAATTCGCCGTCCGCTTGCGTGAGGATGCCGACCGGCCGGCGCAGGATCTGGCAGCGTTGTTCAGCGGCAACCTGGCCTTGGCCAATTGAGCCAGCAAAGAAAAAGCCGACCTTGCGGTCGGCTTCTGAGTAGGACGGGCCGAGGGGTTTGGGGGGACTTGGGGTGGCCCGTCGCAGCCATAATGCCTGAGCCCTATGATGGTTCCATGACTTTTCAAATTAATTTTCAGGACCGGATTTCTCGTGATCGGACCACCAACTCGCGCTCGGACGCGGCGAGGATTGGTCATGCATCCGCTGCGCGCTGCCTGGCCATCAGCCAGTCGCGGCCGGCGTGAGCGAACACCGCGCAAAGCACGATGGCGCCACCGACCATGCTGGCTGCCGGCGGGATCTCCGCCAGGAACAGGAAGGCAAACAGGATCGCGAATGGCACTTCAGCTGAACCCAGCAATCCGGACTCGGCCGCCGGAATAAGCCGGGTGCCCTCCGTCCACAGGATCGAAGCCAGCGCGAACGAGGCGCCGAAGGTGGCTAGAAGCACAGCGTCCCTGGCCGAGACAGCCAGCGGATCGGCGACGAACCAGCCGAGCACGAACAAAAGGAATGCCGACACCGCACCCGCCCACACCACCGGCGTGTCGCGGAAGGCGCGCACCATGATCATGTAGAGCGCGCTGCCGATCGTCATCAGCAGCGCCAGCCCGTCGCCGAACAAATGGCCGGTGCCGAAGCCGGACCAGACCATGATTGCCACACCGCATAATGACACAGCGGCGGCGGCAAGCGTCTGCAGCCGGAACGGCTCGCGGACCAACAGGAGGGCCAGCAGCGCGGTGACGAAGGGGGCGGTGGCATAGATGATCGCGACATTGGCGACAAAGGTGAACTTGAACGCCGAGATGAAGGCGATGCTGGCGAGCGCGCCCTCGATCGCCAGCAGCCAGCCGCGCCAGCCGAGCCGCAGGCTGTCGCGACCGCCGGAGCGCTGGTGGCGCCATAGCACATAGAGGCTGATCAGGATCGAGCCGACGAAGCCGCGCCAGCAGGTAATGGTCAGCGGGTCGGCATGGATCGATTTGGTCAGCACGCCGGTGAGGCCGAAGACGGCCGCCGATGCCGAGACCAGGATGATGCCGAGGGTACGTTCGCGGGCGCTTTCCACTGTGCATGGCATGTCCAGCGATCCCGTCATCTCACCAGCCTACGCTGCCCCTTCCTGACACCATAGTGTCAGCTTGAGGCGTCCTGCATCGAAAACAGCAGGTAGGCAGCCCCGCTGAACAGGATTCCCGCAAGAACCCGTTCGCGGGTTTTCACGATGGCGATATCGGCCATATGTCCGGCGGCCTTACGAATGTGTTGCGAGAGACGGTGTGATGGCGTTGGATGCTCCCCGTATCGTCAGGCTATACCGGCGAAACCCTGCCAAGCGCTACGCCAGCGCGGACTTGCGTTTGGGGCAGGCGGCATAGCCGTAAAGCAGCGAAGCCAGGGCAATTATGGGAGACGACAAAATGGATGCGATCGCATTGAAGGCCGTGCAGGCGCCGCTGAAGGTGGCCTATCGCGACGACGCCTCGCGCGCGCTGATTACTCTCCGCGCCAAAGGCTCGATCGACGACCAATCGATCGCCTGCAAGGTCGAGACAGGCAGGGCGATCGCCATTGCCGGGCTGCATCCGGCGACCGGCGGCACCGGGCTCGAACTCTGCTCCGGCGACATGCTGCTGGAGGCACTGGTGGCTTGCGCCGGCGTCACGCTGAAGGCGGTAGCGACGGCGCTGGAATTCAAGCTTGGGGCCGCCACGGTGGAAGCCGAAGGCGACCTGGACTTTCGCGGCACGCTTGGCGTGGCAAAGGATGCGCCGGTTGGCTTCCGCGCCATCCGGCTGACATTTGGCCTCGACACCGACGAGCCGCAGGAGCGCATCGATGCGCTGCTCAAGCTGACCGAGCGCTACTGCGTCGTGTTGCAGACCATCAGCCAGAAGCCGGAGCTGACGGTAAGCGCGCGACGCTGACGATCTCCCCCTCAAGTGGGGAGATCACGCTGTCCTACTGCGCCGACGGCTCCTCGGCGTCGCCCTCGTCGGCGAAGGGCGAGGCGCTCGGCACGCACTGCACCGACCAGCCGGCCGGCGTCGGTTGCTTCTGGTATTCGGTTATGGCGAAGGCGCACTGTTCGCGGGTGTCGAATGTGCTGGGCAGCACGACCATGCCGCCTTGCGGGCCAGCGATCACCAGATACCAGACTAACGCTACGCTCGGTGCCGCCATGAGTATTTCCTCGCTCTGCTTGTTTTGGGAGTCGCACGATCCTAGCAACTCCGGCCCAGCGGCGAAAGCTAGGCCAAAGCGCGGCGTTAAGCCACGGTATCACAGCCACGTGATGTCGGGTCGTTTTGGTTCAGTTCACCGCAAAACAATAGAACAGGCCGTCGCCGCCGGTGCCCTTCAGCGCTTCCTGGCTGCAGCCACCGCGTGACGCATGCGAGGAATTCCACGATTTGGCGGCTGCCGAGCCATCGAGGCCGGTACGATCGTGATGACCCATCATGGCCACACCTTCTGCTCCGCTCAGCGTCCAGTCGCCGCAGGTCTGGTCGGCAATTTTCGTGCCATCCGGCTTGGAGCCGGTCAACACGTCGTGCCGGTTGGGCGTGTCGCCGCGGCCGTTGACCATTTGGCCCTTTTCGTCGAGTGCCGTCTGTTTGGTGATGGCGTTGGCATCGCTATGCAGGGAAGCGACATCATCGGCGATCTTGACGCCCTCGGCGTTGAACCACGGGCCTTTGCCGATACGGTCGCGTGCATCGGTATCGGTGGTCGAGAGATAGGCGCGCCATGTCTTGCCGGTAACGCCCGCGGCTTCGGCCAGTGAACTACAATGGGCGTCGGCGCCGGCGAGACCGCCGAGATCGGCGCCTTTGCCAGAGCCGACGCTGGTGACGAAAAAGCTCATCGTTGCCTCCTGCGACGACGCGGCGCCGATCACTGCAAGCAGCGCGGTGGCAGTCAAGAGAAGCAGTCTCCGCAAATGGTCCTCCGTTTCTCGAATTGTGGCACCCGGACAACGTTGGTGCCGGCGCAATTCTTCCGGCAAAATGCGATGTGTGGTTACTCCGGCTGCCGGTAGGCGACAAAGCGATTGTGCTTGGCCTGGAAGATCAGCCCGGTCTCCTTGAGCGTAGGGCTGGCCAGCGGCACGATTCGCTTGGCGATCTCCGAAGGGTGCGGCAGTGTTTCAGGATCCTCGCCGGGTACGGCCTGCGCCCGCATCGCGGTGCGCGTTGCCCCGGGATCGGCGGCATTGACCCTGAGCGGCAGGTTTTCGGTCTCATGCGCCCATGAACGCGTCATGGCCTCGACCGCCGCCTTCGACGCCGCATAAGGCGCCCAGAAGGCGCGTGCGGAGTGGGCAAGGCTGGAGCTCAGCACGATAGCACGGCCGGCATCGGAAAGCCTGAGCAGCGGGTCGACCGAGCGGATCAGCCGCCATGTTGCGGTGACGTTGATGGTCATCACCTTCTCGAAGGTCTTGGCCTCGACATGGCCGATCGGGGCGATGACGCCGAGCACGGCGGCGTTGGCGACCAGTATGTCGAGCTTGCCCCAGCGCTCGTGGATGGCGCCGCCCAGCCGGTCGATCCCCGCCATGTCGGCAAGATCGAGCGGTACCAGCGTCGCCTGTCCGCCACCTGCCTTGATCTGGTCGTCGAGTTCTTCCAACCCGCCGACGGTGCGGGCAACCGCAATCACATGCGCACCGGCCGCGGCAAGCTCCCTGGCGATGAAATAGCCGATGCCGCGCGAGGCGCCGGTGACGACCGCAACGCGGCCGGAGAGGTCAAGGCTCATACGATGGATTCCGACAGGCAAGGTGAAACCGCCGTGAGGGGCTAAGGGGAGGGAGACAAACGGACCGGCAAGGCCTACGACCCGCCTGCAGCCAAGAGCGACAGCGTGCGCACATTGTCGGAGCCTTCGAAGTCGGCAAGCCGGGTCGGATACTGGCCGGTGAAGCAGGCGTCGCAGAATTGCGGCTGCTCGTTGTCGCGGCCGGCCTCGCCGACGGCGCGGTAGAGCCCGTCGATCGACAGGAAGCCGAGCGAATCGACGCGGATGAACTCGGCCATCTCCTCCACCGACATGCGCGACGCCAGCAGCTTCGACTTTTCCGGTGTGTCGACGCCGTAAAAGCAGGAGGCGCGCGTCGGTGGCGAAGCGATGCGCATATGCACTTCCTTGGCGCCGGCATCGCGCACCATCTGGACGATCTTCTGGCTGGTGGTGCCGCGCACGATCGAATCGTCGACCAGCACCACACGCTTGCCTTCGATCATGCGGCGATTGGCGTTGTGCTTGAGCTTGACACCCATGTGGCGGATCGAATCGCCGGGCTGGATGAAGGTGCGGCCAACATAGTGATTGCGGATGATGCCGAGCTCGAACGGAATGCCCGCGGCCTGCGAAAAGCCGATCGCCGCCGGCGTGCCCGAATCCGGCACCGGCACGACGATGTCGGCTTCGACCGGACTTTCCTGCGCCAGCTCGGCGCCGATGCGCTTGCGCACTTCATAGACGTTGCGGCCTTCGACCGACGAATCCGGCCGCGCGAAATAGACATATTCGAAGATGCAGAAGCGGGTCTTCTGCGGCTCGAACGGGAACAGGCTTTCGATGCCCTTGCTGGTGACGACGACCATTTCGCCGGGCTTCAGGTCGCGCACGAAACGCGCACCGATAATATCGAGCGCGCAGGTCTCGGAGGCGAGAATCCAGGCGCCGTCGAGATCGCCGAGCACCAGCGGGCGGATGCCGAGCGGGTCGCGGCACCCGATCATCTTCTTGGACGTCATCGCCACCAGCGAGAAGGCGCCTTCGACCTGGCGCACCGCATCGATGAAGCGCGAATTCAGGTCGCGCTCCTTGCTGGTGGCAACCAGGTGCAGGAGCGTTTCGGTGTCGGAGGTGGAAGAGAAGATGGCGCCCTGCTTCTGCAGGGCGCGCTGAACGGTCATAGCGTTGGTGAGATTGCCGTTATGGGCGACGGCAAAGCCGCCATCGGCAAGTTCGGCGAAGAAAGGCTGGATATTGCGCAGACCGGCGCCGCCGGTGGTGGCGTAGCGTGTGTGGCCGATGGCACGGTTGCCTTGCAGGCTGTCGATGACACGCTGCTTAGTAAAGGTGTCGCCGATCAGGCCGACATGGCGTTCGACATGGAATTGGGTGCCGTCATAGGAAACGATGCCGGCCGCTTCCTGGCCTCGATGCTGCAACGCATGCAGACCGAGCGTTACGATGGCTGCGGCGTCCTGCCGGCCGAAAATGCCGAACACGCCGCATTCGTCGTGGAAATGGTCGTCGGCTTCGGCGGAAAGCACGTCGTCTGCGTCTGCCACTGAGGCTGCCATTGGGGCTCAAGCTCCGCTAAAGTCGCCATATAAGGTCATAGCGCATCGAAAGCAACGCACGTCGTGCGGCGTTCACATGATCGACAGTCTTGAGCCTCGCAAGTCTGTCGAAATCAGTTTGCCGGCGCCGGGTTTGCAGGTGCCGGCGTCGCGGGCGCATTGTCGGCCGGCGGCGCATCGCTGTCGTCGGGTGCCGGAGCAGTGGCGTCGTCGCCGGCGGCAGGGGCTTCCGCTGCAGGCGCATCGGGGGCCAGAGGCGTCTCGGTGGCCGGCTGATTCGGATTGAGCTTGTTGAGGATGGCGTTTTCCGGATCCTCGGGCAGCAGGCTTTCGAGCTTGGCGCCGATCGATTCGAGCAATGGCTTTGACTTGGCGTTGGCAATCCAGCCTGGAGCCTTGGCGCCGGCCAGCCAATTGAAGAAAAGCAGCGCGACAGCGACGACCAGGATGCCGCGCGCCGCGCCATAGAGGAAGCCAAGTGTACGATCGAGCGCGCCGATCCTGGAATCGATGATCCAGTCGGCGAGCTTCATGGTGATGACCGAAACGACGATCAGCGCGACAATGAAGACGATACCGGCGGCCGCCGCCATGGCGGCCTTTTCGTTGTCGACATAGGGCTGAATGTAAGGCAGCACCGGCTTGTAGAAGAAGAAGGCGGCGGCCGCGGCGGCTGCCCAGGAGATGATCGACAGGATCTCGCGCGAAAAGCCGCGAACCATAGCGAGCATCGCCGAGACCAGGGTGAAGCCGACGAGAATTCCGTCAAGCAGCGTAATCGGCATGTTTTTCGCCCCACTCCGATCTCTTTTTCACGGCCCGACGAGCCGCATCACTCTTGCTCGTCGGCGCGGCTGCGCCGAGAGCCGGCTATTCGCGCCACGAGATCGGCAAGCTCGGTGGGCTGGAAAGCGCTGGCTCCGATCCCCCCGACCGCATTACCACCAACAAGTTCCTCGCTGCCCAAGGGCAGAACCGCGCGTCCGAAACCCAGCTTTTCGGCTTCCTTGAGGCGCTGCTGCGCATGCGCAACCGGCCTCACCGCACCCGACAGGCTGATTTCGCCGAAATAGACGCAATCGGCGGGAAGGGCAAGACCGGTGAGCGAGGAAACCAGTGCCGCCGCCACTGCCAGGTCGGCCGCCGGCTCCGAAATGCGGTAGCCGCCGGCAACGTTGAGATAGACGTCGTGCGTGCCGAAGCGGACGCCGCAATGGGCTTCCAGAACCGCCAGGATCATCGACAGCCGGGCACCGTCCCAGCCGACGACGGCGCGGCGCGGTGTGCCCAGCGTCGATGGCGCCACCAGCGCCTGGATCTCGACCAGCAAGGGCCGTGTGCCTTCCATGCCGGCGAAAACCGCGGCACCCGGCGACTTCGCATGGCGCTCACCGAGGAAAAGCTCGGACGGGTTGGCGACTTCCCGCAAGCCCTTGTCCGACATTTCGAAGACACCGATCTCATCGGTCGGCCCGAAGCGATTCTTGACCGTGCGCAGGATGCGGTAGTGGTGGCCGCCTTCGCCCTCGAAATAGAGCACCGCGTCGACCATGTGCTCGACGACGCGCGGTCCGGCGATCTGGCCCTCCTTGGTGACGTGGCCGACCAGAACGATCGCCGCCCCTGTGGATTTTGCGTAGCGGATCATCGCCTGGGCGGCGGCACGCACCTGGGTCACCGTGCCGGGCGCCGAATCGGCCATATCGGTCCACAGCGTCTGGATCGAATCGAGAATGACCAGATCCGGCCGCTTACCATCGGCGATGGTGGCGAGGATGTCCTCGACATTGGTTTCGGCGGCGAGCTCGACCGGGGTGTCGGCGACGCCGAGCCGCTGGGCGCGCAGCCTGATCTGCGCGACCGCCTCTTCGCCCGAGACATAGACGATGCGGTGGCCCTTTGCCGCCAGCGCGGCCGCGGCCTGGGTGAGCAGCGTCGACTTGCCGATGCCGGGATCGCCGCCGACCAGCAGCGCCGAGCCGCGCACGAAGCCGCCGCCGGTGGCGCGGTCGAGCTCGCCGATGCCGGAGACGATGCGCGGCGCGTCCTCGATATCGCCGGACAGGCTGGTCAGCACCACCGCGCGGCCCTTGCGGGCGTTGCGCATGTTGGCCGGGCCCGAGCCGATGCCGCCTGCCGTGCCTTCTTCGACCAGCGTGTTCCACTCGCCGCAGGCATCGCATTTGCCGGCCCAGCGCTGATGCACGGAGCCGCAATTCTGGCAGATGAACTGGACGCGGGATTTGGCCATCAGGCGCGGCCTGCGACAATTGAAAGACAGGTCGGCGGGACAGCGCCCCCCTCTGTCCTGCCGGACATCTCCAATCTCCCCCCTCGTGGGGGAGATGTCCGGCAGGACAGAGGGGGGCGTGAAGGAACGCCGTACTCCCGCATTCTTGTTGCGACATCTGCCAAACGCTTACTCAAACCTCTCCGCAATATGATGCTCTTCCGCAAGGTCCGAGAAGCGGGTGAACTCGCCCTGGAAGGCGAGGCTGACCGATCCCGTTGGGCCGTGGCGCTGTTTGGCGACGATGACCTCGGCCTTGCCGCGCATCTCGTTCATCTCGTGTTCCCATTTGATGTATTCGTCGGTGCCCGGCTTCGGCTCGCGGTTCTTCAGATAATATTCCTCGCGGTAGACGAACAGCACCACGTCGGCGTCCTGCTCGATGGAGCCCGATTCGCGCAGATCCGAAAGCTGCGGGCGCTTGTCGTCGCGGCTCTCGACCTGGCGCGACAGCTGCGACAGCGCGATGATCGGCACCGCCAGCTCCTTGGCTAGTGCCTTGAGGCCGGTGGTGATCTCGGTGATTTCCTGGACGCGGTTTTGCGAGGATTTCGCGCTCGATCCCTGCATCAGCTGGATATAGTCGATAACGATGACGTCGAGGCCGCGCTGGCGCTTCAGGCGACGCGCGCGGGCCGACAGCTGAGCGATGGAAATGCCGCCCGTCTGGTCGATGAACAGCGGGATTTTCTGCATTGTCTGCGAGCAGGCGACCAGCTTTTCGAAATCCATCTCGCTGATCTCGCCGCGCCGGATTTTCGACGACGGGATTTCCGTCTGTTCGGAAATAATGCGGGTGGCCAGCTGTTCGGATGACATTTCGAGCGAAAAGAAGCCGACGACGCCGCCATTGGCCGCCTTGAACGAGCCGTCCGCCTGCTGCGCCGGGACATAGGCCTCGGCGATGTTGAAGGCGATATTGGTGGCGAGCGAAGTCTTGCCCATGCCGGGGCGGCCGGCAATGATGATCAGGTCGGACGACTGCAGGCCGCCCATGCGGCGGTCGAGATCGCGCAAGCCGGTAGCAACGCCCGACAAATGCCCGTCGCGCATATAAGCCGCATTGGCCATGTCGACGGCGGTCTTGACGGCATCGGTGAAGCTCTCGAAGCCGCCATCGTAGCGGCCGGTTTCGGCCAATTCGAACAGGCGCCGCTCGGCATCCTCGATCTGGTCGGAGGGCGACATGTCGACCGGCGCGTCATAGGCGATGTTGACCATGTCCTCGCCGACAGTGATCAGCGCGCGCCGCGTCGCCAGATCGTAGATGGCGCGGCCATAGTCGGTGGCGTTGACGACGGTGACGGCCTCGACCGCCAACCGCACGACATATTGCGCCACCGTCATGTCGCCGACCTTCTCGTCGGCCGGCAGGAAGGTCTTCAGCGTGATCGGCGTCGCAATCTTGCCCATGCGGATGAGCTCGGCCGCGACCTCGAAGATCTTTCTATGCAGCGGCTCGTAGAAATGGCCGGGCTTCAGGAAGTCGGAGACGCGGTAGAAGGCATCGTTGTTGACCAGTATGGCGCCGAGCAGCGCCTGCTCGGCCTCGATATTGTTCGGCGCCTCGCGATAGAGCGGTGTTTCCGCCACGCCGAATTTTCGTGCTGCCTCTGCCATGATGTCCCCGGTCCTGATCCCCGTCTTTCGATATCAGAACGAGACAAGTCGGTGATGACTTATCTGCATCAGTCCCCAACCAACCAACTTTGATGCCCGCGATTCACAGCCAGGATCTTTCGGTGGAAAGAATCTCGATTGACTCGAATCAAGATGGCGAGCCTAGCCGTTCTCGGGCGAGAACAAAACAGGAAAATAGCTGCCGGGTCATTCCGGCAAGGCATCACCCCAATCCAGTCGCCGCGCGGCCTTGAACGTCTCGCCGTCGCGCTTGGTGAACAGTCGCTCGGCAGCACCCCCTTCCTGTTCGCAAAGCTTCAGCAAGACCTTGCCGGACCCCGACTTCGGCGGTGCGATCACTCGCGCTCGAGGCGGAGCGGCCGGATGGCGGGAGGCCGCGACAAAGATGAATTTCTCGTCCTCCCACGGCACCTCGGCATCCTTGGCCAGACGGTGCAGGCGCGAGCGGGCGACGCGGCGGGCGAAATGGCACCAGTCGGGGGCAACGAGCGGGCAGGGCGCCTCATGCGGGCAGGGCGCAAGCACGTGCGCGCCCGCCTCGATCAACTGCCGCCGCACGGCAAGAATACGCTGCCAGCCGGCCGGCGTGCCCGGCTCGACCACCAGCAGCGTGTCTGCGGTCAGCTGCCAGAGCCGGTCGATGAGTTTTGCCAGCGATGCCGGCACGATCTCATCCAGCACATAGGCTGAAGTCACCAGCTCGGCCGGCTCCAGATCGACCAGGTCGATGGTGATGTCGCCGGTCCGCCAGGCGGTCCTGGCCGTGATCGCATCCGCGGCAAGTGCTTCGCCGACCCTTCGTACCGCGGCGCCGGCCTCGAGTAGCACCGCCTGTTCGAGATCCGGCCAGAGATTGATTGTGGCCCAAAGCACCGTGCCAGGGCCGGCGCCGACATCGAGCAAGGTCTTCGGAGCATAGTCGGGCCGAGACTCGCCCACCGCATCGAGGCTGGCGCGAACGGCCGCATAGGTCGCCGGTAGCCGCGTTGCCAGATAGGCCTTCACCGCCACGTCTTCGGCCATGTGCAGGCGACCGTCGCGCAACTCTGCGCGGTAGCGGTCCGACAGCGTCTTTGCCGCTTGCTTAAGCATTGGCAAAGGCACCTGTTCGAGAAGGCGGTCGACGCCTTGTCTAAGCGGGACGGGCAGTTCCATCGCTTAGGCAGTCCGAGGTGCGAGCAGAATGACCGAGGCGCCAACGATGCAGATCGCGGCACCGGCAAGATCCCAGCGGTCGGGGTGCACGCCTTCCGCCAGCCACAGCCAGGCCAGCGAGGCGGCAATGTAGATGCCGCCATAGGCGGCGTAGGCCCGGCCCGCCGCGCTGGTGTCGACCAGCGCCAGCAGCCACGCGAATAGCACGAGCGAGACGAGACCGGGCGCCAACCACAGCGGCGACTTGTCCAGCCGCCACCACGCCCAGAACGAAAAGCAGCCGGCGATCTCGGCAAGTGCGGCGGCGACGTAGAGGAGGTAGGTCATGAAAAAAGATCCCGCGTTTGACGGGACCCTTTTCAGAGTGCCGGCCGGCAATGGCAAGTGGCGATGGCGTGATGCCGGCAGTCTACTCCGGATCCGCCACCTTGCGGCGGCGAGTGGGCTTGGCAACCGGAGCCTTTTCGCGACGTCCAAGATCGCGCATCTCCAGCGCCTTCTCGCAACTGGCCATGTAGTCGCGCGTCATCGGCAGCGTGTCGTTCTTCTTGGCAATCTGGATCTGGAAGATCACCAGATCCTGCCAGCGGAAGGCAGCTTCCGAGGCGCCAAGATAGAACTCCCACATGCGGCAGAAGCGCTCGTCATAAATCGCCCTGGCCTTGTCGCGGTTGGCCGCGAAGCGCTCGCCCCAATGCTTCAGCGTCTCGGCATAATGCAGCCGCAGAACCTCGATGTCGGTGACGACGAGCCCCGATTTTTCGATGGCCGGCATCACTTCGGATAGCGACGGGATGTAGCCGCCCGGGAAGATGTACTTGCGGATGAAGGCGCTGGTTGCCCACGGCACGCCGGAGCGGCCGATCGTGTGCAGCAGCATGACGCCGTCCGGCTTCAGCAGCGTCGCCGACTTGTCGAAGAAGGTGCGGAAATGATTGACCCCGACATGCTCGAACATGCCGACGGAGACGATGCGGTCGAAACGTTCATTGAGTTCGCGATAGTCCTTGATGTCGAAATGCACCCGGTTTTGCAGGCCTTGCGCATGGGCGCGGTCGGTGGCGACGCCGTGCTGCTCGGTCGACAGCGTCACGCCCTGTACGTCGACGTCGAACGCCTTGGCTAGATAGAGCCCAAGCCCACCCCAGCCGGAGCCGATATCAAGAACCGTCTGGCCGGCCTTCAGCCTGAGCTTGGCGGCGATATGGCGCTTCTTGGCCGCTTGGGCCTCGTCGAGAGTCATGTCCGGCTGCTCGAAATAGGCGCAGGAATATTGCATGTCCTCATCGAGGAAGAGACGGTAGAGGTCGCCCGACAGATCGTAATGGCGCTGCACGTTGCGGCGCGCCCGCGACGCCGTGTTGATCTGCTGCAGGCGCCGGAAGGCGTGGCGCAGACCTTCGATCGCCTTCGACCAGGTGGCATCGATACCGCCGCTGCCCATGTTCTGGAAGGCAATCCGCATCACCCCCAGCACGCCGCCCTCGAGAATGTCGAGTTCACCGTCCATGTAGGCTTCCGGCACCGCCAGCATCGGATCGAAGGTTATTGCGCGCTCGGCATGCCTTGTCTTGATGTGCATGTGCACCGGCTCGCCGCTGCCGTCACCGAAAGTCACCATCGAGCCTTGCGGCCCTGTCACCTTGAGATTGCCTGTGCGGACCAGGCGGTCGAGAACGCGTTTCAGCAGAATATTCATGACCAATTGTCCCCTCTCGGCCAGACATGCTGTCCTATTCTGCATCAAGATATAGGGGTTCGAAAAGTTCCATTTGGCATAAAAATGCCCGGGTACGAGGCCCGGGCATTGGTCCAGAACAGCGATTAGCCGGCGAATGCCGACGAATGACGATCAGCCGTTGTCTTCGCCGCCTTCGAACTCCGCATTCGGATCGAAGAAGTTTTCCGGCCGCGCATTATCGTTGATGTCCTCGCCGTAGATGGCTTCGGCGGTGGTCAGCGTTTCGCCCTTGGCCTGGCGCTCGGCTTCGTCGGCCGTGCGGGCAATGTTGAGCGTGATGGTAACCTCGACTTCCGGGTGCAGCGCGATCGCCACATTGGTGACGCCGATGGTCTTGATTGGCTGGTTGAGCAGGATCTGGTTGCGGTTGACCGAAAAACCTTCCGCCGTCACCAGCTCGGCGATGTCGCGCGTCGAGACCGAACCATAAAGCTGACCGGTTTCGCCGGCCGAGCGCACGGCGATGAAGCTCTTGCCGTCGAGCTTTTCTGCAATCTGCGCGGCTTCGGACTTGCGCTCCAGGTTGCGGGCTTCAAGCTGGGCCCTCTGTCCCTCGAACTTCTTCTTGTTAGTTTCGTTGGCGCGCAGCGCCTTGCCTTGCGGCAGCAGGAAATTGCGGGCAAACCCGTCCTTGACCTTGACGGTATCGCCCATCTGGCCGAGGCGGGAAACGCGTTCGAGAAGAATGACTTCCATGGTTTTGTTCCTTCGCTTGGGCGCTGTCCTCAGGATCGGCGCCGAGTTGTCTGGAACAGGTCAGGAAGCTGGGGCGTCGTCGCCTGTGTCGCTGTCCTGCCTGTCGCGGCAGTTAGGATCTCTTGTTGAAATCCAACCCGGGATTTGGTGTTCGATCCGGCTACGCCCGTCGTGGCCGGTGAAAAGCGGGCGGCGAACCGCCCGCTGGCTAGACCATGATCCCGAAAAGTGGAAACCGGTTTTCGGATAAGATCATGGTCAACTAATCAGTGTTAGCGGACCACGTAGGGCAGCAGGCCGAGGAAGCGGGCGCGCTTGATCGCCTTGGCGAGTTCGCGCTGCTTCTTCTGGCTTACGGCGGTGATACGCGATGGAACGATCTTGCCGCGCTCGGAGATGTAGCGCTGCAGAAGCCGCACGTCCTTGTAGTCGATCTTCGGCGCATTGGCGCCGGAGAACGGGCAGGTCTTGCGGCGACGGTGGAAGGGGCGCCGGGTTGGGATCTGGTTGATGTCGACCATTATTCTGCGGCTCCTTCAAAGCCTTCGCGCGGACGGCGCGGGCCACGATCGGCACCGCCATCGCCGAAGCTGCGCGGCGGACGATCACCACGGTCACCGCGATCGCGGTCGCCGAATGAGCGCGGGCCACGATCGCCACGGTCGCGGTCGCCGAAGCCGCCGCGTTCCGAGCGCTCTTCGCGCTTCTGCATCATTGCCGACGGACCTTCCTCATGCGCATCGACCTTGATGGTCAGGAAACGCAGCACGTCCTCGGACAGGCCCATCTGGCGCTCCATCTCGTTGAGCGCGGCCGGCGGGCAGGTGATGTCCATGAGTGTATAATATGCCTTCCGGTTCTTGTTGACCCGGTAGGTGAGGGACTTCAGTCCCCAGTTCTCGACCCGGCCGACGGACCCGCCATTCGCGGTGATGACGCCCTTGTACTGTTCGACAAGCGCATCGACCTGCTGCTGCGAGAGGTCCTGCCGGGCAAGAAACACATGTTCGTATAGAGCCATAGTGTTTGTGCCTTTCTTCGTTTCTCTCCCGGTTCCCGGCGGCAAAAGCCTCTGCAACTTCTCTGACCCGCAATCCTTGCGAAGGCGGGGAAGAAAGGAGCATGACGAGACGGTCGAGAGCGGAGACACGGGAGGCGGAAGCGCTTCTGGCTTCACGCGAAGGTTTCGAAAAACCTCCGGCCCTCCGTTCAGCCCCCAGCAAGGACCGGCAGATTGCGGGCGTCTATACAGGAATTTGACCGCAAAGCAAGGCCAAACCACGGAGCAAACGGCCCTAACGTCCCAGAGCGCCACGGGCCTCGACGGCAAGGCTTACGGATTCCTGAAACCGGACCTTAACCACCATGCGAAGTTCCAGCACCGGCGGGCGTGGCGGCAACCCCTCGTTCATCATGCGGATGCAAAAGCAAACAGTCTGCGCGAGTTCGGCAGCAGGCGGTTTGGGGACAAAAATGCTTTTCGACAAATTCTGCCGTTCGAAGAGCGGCAACTTTGCCCTGATGCTGGCGTTCGGGCTGCCTGCGGTTCTGACCGCCGTCGCCTTTGCCGTGGACGTGTCCACCTTGATGAGGGCCAAGGTCAGCTTGCAGAATGCGCTCGATGCCGCGAACCTTGCATCTTCGCATCTCGGCGACATCGAGGCTTCGCGCAAGGACGTCTTCGACCGCTACTTCCAGACCAATGTCGCCGGCCACAGCGAGTTGAGGAACGCCGAAGCGACGCTTACCGTGGAAAGGGGCCTCAATTACATCCAGACCAAAGCTGTCGCCACGGCGGACGTCAATTTGAACTTCGCCTTCCTGTTCGGCAACGACAGGCGCATCACCGTCGATGCCGGCGCCGTCGAATCGACCAATCAGCTCGAAGTCGTGCTGGTGCTCGACAATACCGGGTCGATGGCCAGCAACGATCGCATCGGCGCATTGCGGACGGCGGCAACGGCCCTGATCGATATGCTCGAAGCGGCGAAGTCGCCGACGCGCAGCGTACGTGTCGCGGTGGTGCCGTTCGTCACCGCGGTCAACGTCAAGGGCGAGGACTACGATCCGGCCTGGATCGACATGGCCGGCAAATCGCCGAACAACGGCGCCAATTTCCCCTCGGTCGGCGGCAAGCGCGTCAACCATATGGATCTGTTCAAGCAATTGGGCGTCGAATGGAGAGGCTGTGTCGAAGCGCGGCCAGGAACCAACAATGTTTCCGACATTTCGCCCGACCAAAACAAACCGGACACCCTGTTCGTACCTTATTTCGCGCCGGACGATCCAGGTAACGCTAGAAATCCAAACAGCTCCTACGGCAATTCAGCGACCGGCTACAACAATTCCTATCTCGACGATACCGTCGTCACCCTGCTTCCCGGCCTCACCAGCGACATGGCGAAGTACAGTGTTTCGACGATGAAGCTGATCAACGACAAGAGAGGCCCACTGACTATCGGCCCAAACCGGGCCTGTCCGACGCCGATAGTGCCGCTGACCGATGATTTCGACAAATTGCGGAAGGCCGTCGGTGAGATGATCGAATGGAACGGCTCGGGGACCAATGTTTCGGAAGGCTTGTCATGGGGGATGCGGGTGCTCTCGCCGGAACCGCCTTACAGCGACGGCGCGCCGTTCAGGGCGTCAGGCACGACCAAAACGGTGCTGCTGCTCACCGACGGCGAGAATGTTGTCTATGGCGCGAAGGATACGCCACAGAAGTCGGACTATGGCTCCTACGGATTCCTGGCCTCGGGTCGGTTTGGATCCAGCGACCAGACCGCGGCTGCGCGCAATGTCGACGATTGGACAACCAATGTATGCAACACATTGAAGAAGCAGGACGTGCAGATCTTCACAGTGCTGCTGCAGGCCGACACCGCAGCCAACCGCAAGCTCTACGAGGCCTGCGCATCGTCGCCGTCGGACTATTACCCGACCAACGACGTCAGTCAGCTCGAAAGCGTCTTCCTGAAAATCGGAAGCTCGATTTCGCAGCTGCACTTGACGAACTGAACGACGTCGGCCGCTCTCCCGCCGCCGCTGCTCAACTCGTGTGTGCAGCCACTTTGCCTGTGGTTTCAGGGAAGAAATCGGGCGCCGCATGGCGCTTGCCGAACATCATGTCGTATTGCAGCAGACGGAAGTCGCGGATTGCCGGATCGATCTCTTTCTGACGCGACCAATCGGGGGTGGCGTCGCCCCCCGGTGCCAAAAGCAAATTGCGGTCGATAACGCGGTAGCGCTCTCGCAACTGTCCGAGGAAGCCGGTGTAATAGGGATGGCTGATGCCGGCTGTCTTCAGGATATGGTAGGGCAGGAAGGACGGGCTGACGGCGCCTAGATCCTCGGCCGGGCCGCTGCGATTCGACCAGACGATCAGCGGCGTCTGGTGGTGCAGCAGCATCTGGTCGGCCGCCTCCTTGCGCGGCGCAACATTGTCCTTCAGGAAGCCGGTCTCGACGTAGACCGGCCCAAGCGGCGGCAGATGGTCGCCGAAGAACGCGATGACGGTCGGCCGCTCGCGTTTCTTCGCCCATTCGATCAGCCGCTCGAGGCCGCGGTCCGCGTCGGAAGAGCCTTCGGCATAGCTCAACAGCGATTCACGCGCCCATTGGCTGATCGGCGCCTGCACCTTGTGGGTCGGATTGTTATAGCGATACGGCTCATACGGCCCGTGGTTCTGCAGGCTGACGGCGAAAAAGAACACCGGCTCGGCGCTGGTATCGGCTTCGTGGATGATCTCGTCGGTCATCGCAGCGTCCGACGCGAGCGGTCCGCGCTTCTGCATGGGCGGCAACGTCTCCTCGGACTTGAAGTCGTTGAAGCCGAAATCGGCATAGACGGCCCCCCGGTTCCAGAACCAGTTAGTGCCGGGATGGATGGCGCGCGCCCGGTAGCCCTGACTTTTCAGGAAGGTCGCCAGCGAGGGAGTCGGTGTCCGCACATATTGCTGGTAGGGAATGCTGCCCGCCGGCAGGAAGGCGTTGGAAAAGCCGGTCAGGGCCTCGAACTCGATGTTGGCCGTCATGCCGCCGAACTCGGGCGAGAACATGTAACCCGTGCGCAGTGCCCGCACATTGGGGATAGGGTCGGGTGTGATGGTGACGCCGGGTAGCTTGGTCGGATCCCAGAAGGATTCGCTCATGACGACGATGATGTCGGGCTTCTCGGCAGGTACCGAGGCGGTCACCTGCGGTTTGCCGATCGCTTCGATCGCCTTGTCGGAATAGCCGGGCGGCGCCGAGACATGCGCCATCGGAACGTTAAGCGCGAAGGCGAGCGCAAAACCGTTCGAGGCATAGTTTTCCTTCTGGTCCCACATGATCGGGATGATCTGCAGCCGGTCGCGCGTCCACGAGAAAGTGGCATAGTCCATGATGGAAACGAAGAAGGCGATCAGCGGTACTGTCAGCGTCAGCCGGGCAAGGCGGCCCTTGTGGCTGAGCGCCGGAACGCGGCGGCGCCATAGCCGCCAGCCATAGACGAGCAGCGACAGCCCGCCGACGATGCCGATCGCCAGGGCAATGGCGGTTCCCGGGCGATCGCGTACCAGAAGCGGCATCAGTGCCACGATCTGCCGGGAATAAAGGAAATCGGTCGGATAGAGCGGATCGCCGAGATACAGCGACTTCTGGTGGCCGACGAACGCCAGCGACAATGTCAGCGGCGCGACGATCATCAGGCTCTGATGACTGCGGCCGAGCACGGCGTCGAGGCCGATGAGGATCAGCGCAAAAATGATGATCGTGGTCCAGCCGGGTTTGAAAGGCTGCAGAAAGAAATCAATGGTGCCGGCAAAGTTGCCGCGCACGATCAGTTCGATGGCAAACACAAGGATGGCCGCAGCCAGCAAGCTGATAAGGCCATAGCGGATGACAGGCCATTTGCGCGCCGGCAGATAGCCGGTCGACGGATCGCCTTCAAGAAACTGGGGCGCCGCCTCGGCTGCGCTCTGCTTGGTCTTTGCCACTTCAATAGTTCCCCGGCCCGCAACAAAAGCGTCACTCGATTGTCATCGAACTGTCACGCAAAGCCTAGCGCCTGTGGCGGAAATAAGAAGAGCCAGCAAACAAATCGTGAGCGGTTTTCATCATGAGTGATCGCCAAAAAGCCTGCCGAAACAGGCACTCGGCCGATATTACGCGATCAAGGTTGGACTTGACTTGGCCGCACGCCTTGCGTCACAGGCAACGTGAACCAGCAGCTGGGAGCCGCCGATGGCCATCGCATTCACCTTTCCGGGGCAGGGCAGCCAGGCTGTCGGCATGGGCAAGGACCTCGCCGATACCTTTGTGGAATCGCGGCGGATCTTCGAGGAAGTTGACGACGCGCTCGGCGAAAACCTATCGAAGCTGATCTGGGAAGGCCCGGAAGAGACGCTGACGCTGACCGCCAACGCCCAGCCGGCGCTGATGGCGGTGTCGCTTGCCGCAATCCGGGCGCTGGAGGCGCGCGGCTTCTCCCTGAACGGCAAGGTCACCTATGTCGCCGGCCACTCGCTCGGCGAATATTCGGCACTTGCGGCCGCAGGGTTCGTTTCGGTCGCCGACGCCGCCCGGCTGTTGCGCATCCGCGGCAATGCCATGCAGGCGGCTGTGCCGGCCGGCGAGGGCGCCATGGCGGCGATCATCGGGCTGGAACAGGCCGACGTCGAAGCCGCTTGCGCAGAGGCCGCCCAGGGCGCCGCCAAAGATCCCGCACAAGCCTTGGTTTGCCAGATCGCCAATGACAATGGCGGCGGCCAGCTGGTGATCTCCGGCGCCAGGCCAGCGGTCGAACTGGCGGCGAGGCTATGCACGGAGAAGGGCGCCAAGCGGGCGCTGATGCTGCAGGTCTCGGCGCCCTTCCATTCGGCATTGATGAAGCCTGCGGCCGAGATCATGCGGGAGGCGCTGGCCGCCGTGACGAAGAGTGCGCCGGTCGTGCCGCTGGTCTCCAATGTTACGGTGACCCCGACGAGCGATCCCGACGAGATCGCCCGCCGACTCGTCGAACAGGTGATCGGGCGCGTGCGCTGGCGCGAAACGGTGGAGTGGTTCGGCAGCAACGGCGTTGTGACGCTTTACGAAGTGGGCGCCGGCAAGGTGCTGTCGGGGCTGGCCCGCCGCATCAACCGCGACATTGCCACCAGCAGCATCGGATCGGCGGCGGAGGTCGAGATGGCGCTTGCCGCCTTGGGTGACCACGTAGCTTGAATTCATCAGTGCTTGCCGCTACATGAATACATGTATCGCAACAAGGTGCGGCATGCCCACATCGATCCGCCTTTCTCCTGAAGTCGAGCAGCGCCTGGATTTTCTCGCGGCCAAGACTGGTCGCAGCAAGGCCTACTATCTGCGCGAGCTCATTGAACGTGGTCTGGAGGACTTGGAGGATTACTACCTGGCTGCCGAAGTCGTTGAGCGGATCAGGCGTGGTGAAGAAGACGTCATGAGAGCCGAGGACTTCTGGCGTGGCCTGGACGCTTGAATACGCCCACTCGGCGCGAAAATTTGTCGAAAAACTGGATCCGCAGACACGTCACCGTATCCGTGATTTTATTGAAAACCGCATTGCCGTTCTCGACAACTCGCGTGAACTCGGCAAACCGCTGAAGGGCCCGCTCGCAACCTTTTGGAGATATCGCGTCGGGGATTATCGCATCATTTGCGATGTGCAGGATAACCGGCTCGTCATTCTGGTGGTAACCATAGGCCACCGCGGCAACGTTTACAGATAGCCGAACTCACCGGCCCGTATGATTGGCCAGTACGATTTGGGAAGAGGATAAAGCATGTTCGAATTGACCGGCCGCAAGGCGCTCGTCACCGGCGCATCGGGAGGTATCGGCGAGGCGATCGCCCGCGTGCTGCACGGCCAGGGCGCCATCGTCGGCCTGCATGGCACACGTATCGAGAAATTGGAGGCGCTGGCCGCCGAACTGGGCGACCGGGTCAAGCTTTTCCCGGCCAATCTTTCCAACCGCGACGACGTCAAGGCGCTCGGCCAGAAGGCGGAAGCTGACCTCGAAGGCGTCGACATCCTCGTCAACAATGCCGGCATCACCAAGGACGGGTTGTTCGTGCGCATGGCTGACGCCGACTGGGATAGCGTGCTCGAGGTCAACCTGACCGCCGTGTTCCGGCTGACCCGCGAGCTTACCCATCCGATGATGCGGCGCCGCCATGGCCGCATCATCAACATCACTTCAGTGGTTGGCGTCATGGGTAATCCCGGCCAGACCAACTATTGCGCCTCCAAAGCCGGTATGATCGGCTTTTCCAAATCGCTGGCGCAGGAGATCGCCACCCGCAATATCACCGTCAACTGCGTCGCCCCGGGCTTCATCGAATCGGCGATGACCGCCAAGCTCAACGACAAGCAGAAAGAGGCGATCATGGCGGCGATCCCGACCCGGCGCATGGGCACGGGCGCCGAAGTCGCCTCAGCCGTCGCCTACCTCGCTTCCAACGAGGCAGCCTACGTCACCGGCCAGACCATTCATGTGAATGGCGGCATGGCAATGATCTAACACTTGGCAAAACGCTTCATTCCGTCTTGGATGCACGGGATTTTTCGTGTAATGCCGCCCGCAACCCGGCGGTTCGGGCAAAAACCGGTCCTGTTCCGCTGCGTTTCCGGCAGGACCATCTTTCAGCTTGATTAGCGGCATTCTGCCCGCTAACGAAGACAGACAACCAAAAGACGAGGATGCCCAAATGAGTGACACCGCAGAGCGCGTCAAGAAGATCGTCATCGAGCACCTTGGCGTCGATGCCGACAAGGTGACGGAGCAGGCGAGCTTCATCGATGATCTGGGCGCGGACAGCCTCGACACGGTCGAACTTGTCATGGCGTTCGAAGAAGAGTTCGGTGTCGAAATCCCGGACGACGCCGCCGAGACCATCCTGACTGTTGGCGATGCGGTGAAATACATCGACAAGGCCTCCGCCTGACGCTATTTGCAGTCATCACCGGGGAGGACCTGCGATGAGGCGTGTCGTCGTCACGGGCCTTGGGCTGCTTTCGCCGTTCGGCATGGGCTTCGAGCACAGCTGGAAGGAGCTTCTGACCGGCCGCAGCGCAGCCAAGCGCATCACCGAATTCGAGGTGGAAGATCTTGCCTGCAAGGTCGCCCACGTCATTCCGCGCGGTGACGGCTCCAATGCCACTTTCAATCCTGAAGCCGTTCTCGAGCCGAAGGAACTGCGCAAGATCGGCGACTTCATTCTGTACGGGATCGCGGCCGCCGACGAGGCACTCAAGGATTCCGGCTGGCAGCCGAAGACGCATGAGGAACAGTGCGCCAGCGGCGTGCTGATCGGTTCGGGCATCGGCGGCATCGAAGGCATCGCCGAGAATGCGATGATCCTCAAGGAACGCGGTCCGCGCCGCATCAGCCCATTCTTCATCCCTGGCCAGATCATCAACCTCGTCTCCGGTCAGGTCTCGATCCGGCATGGGCTGAAAGGCCCCAACCATGCCGTCGTCACCGCTTGCTCGACCGGTGCGCACGCCATCGGCGATGCCGCCCGGCTGATCATCTGGGGCGATGCCGACGTTATGGTCGCAGGCGGCGCCGAAGCGCCGGTGACGAGACTGTCGGTCGCGGGGTTCGCCGCTTGCCGCGCGCTCTCCACCGAGCGCAACGATGCGCCACAAACGGCCTCACGCCCCTATGATCGCGATCGCGACGGCTTCGTCATGGGCGAGGGCGCCGGTGTTGTCGTGCTCGAGGAGCTCGAACACGCCAAGGCCCGCGGCGCCAAGATCTATGCCGAGGTCACCGGCTACGGTCTGACCGGTGACGCCTATCACATCACCGCGCCTGCCGAGGACGGCGACGGCGCTTTCCGTTGCATGACCGCGGCGCTGAACCGGGCGAAGCTGACGCCGGCCGATGTCGACTACATCAACGCGCACGGCACCTCGACCATGGCCGATACGATCGAACTCGGCGCCGTCGAGCGGCTGGTCGGCAACGCCGCCTCGAAGATATCGATGTCGTCGACCAAATCGTCGATTGGCCACCTGCTGGGCGCGGCTGGTGCTGCCGAGGCGATCTTTTCGATCCTCGCCATTCGCGACAACATCGCGCCGCCGACCATCAATCTTGACAATCCGGAGCGCGAAACGGCGATCGACCTGGTGCCGCACAAGCCGCGGGCCCGGCAGATAGACGTGGCGCTGTCCAACTCCTTCGGCTTCGGTGGCACCAACGCCTCGCTCGTCTTCCAGCGCTACAATGGCTGACCGCTCTGCCGGTTTCCGTCTGCCGTCAATTTTGCCATATTCGCCCCTACTCTGCCCGAGGGGATTCGTCGCAAGATCAAATGGTAGGGCGCTATGAACACAAATCCGGCCGATAACGGGGAATTCGGGCAACGGCCAGCAACGCCCACGCCCGGCCCGATCGTGCCGAAGACGGCCAGCGAGGCGTTGCGGCCCGAGGCCGGCACGCCGCCGCCGAAGCGCTCGCGTGCCTCGCGCAGCCAGTTCGTCGTGTTCATGAACTTCGTCATCTCTTCGGTGATGCTGATGGTGCTGGCGGCAGGTGTTGCGCTGTATTTCGGCAAGCAGGAGTTCAACGAGCCCGGCCCGTCGGCCAATGGCGACACTTTCCTGGTCAAGCCGAATACCGGCGTCCAGGAGATCGCCGACCAGCTTGAGCGGCGAGGGCTGATCAGCGACGCCCGCATTTTCCGCCTTGGCGTGCGCGCCTTCGGCAATGATTCCGCCCTGAAGGCCGGCGAATACGAGATCAAGCCGCAGGCGTCGATGCACGATATCATGGAACTGCTGAAGAGCGGCAAGTCGGTGATGTATTCGCTGACCATCCCCGAGGGGCTGACGGTCGAGCAGGCGCTGCAACGGATCGCCGAGCAGGACGCGCTGACCGGCGATATGCCGTCGACCACTCCACCTGAGGGCAGCCTCGCCACCGACACGCTGCGTTTCACCCGCGGCGCAACACGCCAGCAGATGGTCGACAAGCTTCTGGCCGACCAGAAGAAGCTGGTCGACGAGGTCTGGCAACGCCGAGCGCCGGATCTGCCGATCGCCAACGTTGAGGATTTTGTCACCCTGGCCTCTATCGTCGAGAAGGAGACCGGCAAGGGCGATGAACGCTCGCGCGTAGCCGCCGTCTTCCTCAACCGGCTGGCCAAGGGTATGCGGCTGCAGTCGGACCCGACCATCATCTACGGCCTGTTCGGCGGCAAGGGCAAACCCATCGACCGCCCGATCTATCAGTCGGACATCCAGAAGCCGACGCCCTACAACACCTATCTGATCAACGGGTTACCGCCGACGCCGATCGCCAATCCCGGCCGTGCGGCGCTGGAGGCTGTCGCCAATCCGTCGAAGACCAGCGATCTCTACTTCGTCGCCGACGGCAGCGGCGGGCACGTCTTTGCCTCGACGCTCGATGAGCATAACGAGAATGTCGCTCGCTACCGGGCACTGCTGAAAAAGCAGGCGCAGGACGCCGCCAAGGCCGGAGCAACCAATACCGGAGCCGACACGCCGGCGGGAGCCATCGTTGACGATGCAGGCCCCACCGCCGCCCAGTAGGGCCGGACGCCATCAGTTTGGCCCTGTGCATGTCCGGGTGGATGTGCAAGGGCTGCCATGGCATTGAAATTCACATGGTCCTGTCCGGAGAAAATCGCTCCGGCTTGAGGGGCATTCGGCAAAGGGACGCACGGCTACATGAACTTGCAGAGCATGACCGGTTTTGCGCGCAGTGTCGCCGAACACGACGGCACTTCGATTGCCTGGGAAGCCAAGTCCGTCAACGGCAAAAGCGTCGAGGTCAGGCTGCGGCTGCCGCAAGGTTTCGACCGGTTGGAGCCGGCCGTCCGGCAGACGGTGCAGAAGCGTTTTGCGCGCGGCAATTTCCAGATGACGCTGACCATTGGCCGCGCCGCCGGCGCGCAAGCGCAACCCGTGGTCAACGAGGCTTTCCTGAAGGATCTGGCGGGCTTGGCCAAGCGGCTGCAGGAGCAGTTCGGAGTAGCCCCTGCGGCGGCCGACGGCCTGCTTGCGCTGCGCGGCGTCCTCGACATTCCCGAAACCATCGAAACCGAAGAGGCGCGCAGTGCGCTCGATACCGCAATACTGTCGGCGCTGGAAGCAGCACTGAACGGGCTGCACCAGGCGCGCCAGGGCGAAGGTGCGGCACTTCGTTCCCTGCTGTCCGGCCATATCGATGCCATCGAGGCGCTGACGCTGCGGGCCGAGGCCGATCCATCACGCGAACCGGCCACGATCCGCGAAAGGCTCGCCGAGCAGATCCGCCTGTTGATGGACGCGTCTGCCAACCTGGACGCCAGCCGGCTGCATATGGAAGCGGCGTTCCTGGCCACCAAAGCCGACATACGCGAGGAGATCGACCGGCTGAAGACACATGTGGCGTCAGGCCGGGCGCTGCTCGGCGGCGGCGGCGCCATCGGCCGCAAGCTCGATTTCCTGGCACAGGAATTCAACCGCGAATCGAATACGCTGTGTTCCAAGTCGAATGCTGCCGCGGTC
Organism: Mesorhizobium sp. M1088; assembly: GCF_040318575.1. Classification (NCBI taxonomy): domain Bacteria; kingdom Pseudomonadati; phylum Pseudomonadota; class Alphaproteobacteria; order Hyphomicrobiales; family Phyllobacteriaceae; genus Mesorhizobium; species Mesorhizobium sp. M1088. The sequence continues at coordinate 81,013 of NZ_JAMYMO010000017.1, forward strand.
ACCGCCATCGGGCTGGAACTGAAGGCGGTCGTCGACCAGTTTCGCGAACAGGTCCAGAATCTGGAATGATCCCGATGCCAAGCCACATGACTGCCAAGCCCCATGACCGCTAGGGATGTGGGTTCCCGCATTCGGCGCCGCGGGCTGATGCTGGTCTTGTCGTCGCCGTCAGGCGCCGGCAAGTCGACGATTGCGCGCAATCTGCTGGAGAGCGATTCCAGCCTGGAATTGTCGGTCTCGGTCACCACGCGGCCACGCCGCGGCAGCGAGATCGAGGGCGTCCATTACCATTTCCGTACCATGCGCGAGTTCGAGCGGCTGCGCGATTCCGATGCGCTGCTCGAATGGGCGGAGGTGCACGGCAATTGCTACGCGACGCCGCGCGAGCCGGCTGAACAGGCGCTGGCCGAAGGCCGCGACATGCTGTTCGACATCGACTGGCAAGGCGCTCAGCAGCTCAAGGAGAAGATGCGCGCCGACATCGTCTCGATATTCATCCTGCCGCCATCGATGAAGGAATTGAAGGCGCGGCTGAAGCGTCGCGCCGAGGACCAGGAAGCGGTGATCGAGACGCGGCTCAAGAACGCCCGCAACGAGATCGAGCACTGGAAGGAATATGATTTCGTCATCGTCAACGACGATCTCGACCGCGCTTTCGCCGAGGTGCGCGGCATCGTCACCGCCGAACGGCTCAGACGCGATCGCCGGCCCGGCCTGTTCGATTTCGTCTCGGGGCTGCTCGACGAGAAGACGGATTGATCAACGCGCTATCCCCTCGACCAGGATCAGATTGCGGCTGAGCGCGGCGTCGCGCAGCTCCAATGCAGCGGCGTATTCGGCCGAGCGATACCAGCGCCGCGCCGTGTCCATGTCGGGGAATTCGACGATGATCAGCGGCCCGGGAGACCAGTCGCCTTCCAACATTTCCACCTTGCCACCGCGTACCAGATAGCGCCCGCCGTGCTGGGCGATGGGGGCAGCCGCGCGGATGCGATAAGCTTCGATCGCCTCTGCGTCGCGGATCGTGACGTCGGAAATGACATAGGCGGCCATTGCTTGTCTCCGGGCAGTTTTGTCCGGCTATCTATGCCGTGAGAGCGGAAATTCCACGCAGACGCGTCCCGGCATCACACCGCGTTGGTCAGGCGAACGAACTCCTCGACGCTCAGGGTCTCGGCGCGCCTGGTCGGATCGATGCCGGCACGGGCAAGCAGCGCCTCGCCGCCGAGGCTTTTCACGCTCTGCCGCAGCATTTTCCGGCGCTGGCCAAACGCCGCTTCGGTGACGCGGCTGAGCCGTTTCACCTCTGCCGGCAAGGGGCTGGCGCGCGGCACCAGATGCACGACCGAGGACGTCACCTTGGGTGGCGGCGTGAACGCCTGCGGCGGCACGTCGAAGGCAATCCTCGCCTCCGTCCGCCAGCCTGCCAGCACGCCGAGCCGACCATAGGCATCGCTGCCGGGGCTGGCTGCAAGGCGTTCGGCGACCTCGCGCTGGAACATCAGTGTCATCGATGTGTAGAAGGGCGGCCACTCGGTAACGGTCAGCCAGCGGATCAGCAATTCGGTGCCGATATTGTAGGGCAGGTTGGCAACGATTTTCGCCGGCCCGCCGCCTCCCGGCACTCCTTTTGCAAGCGCTGCAAAATCAGCTTTCAGCGCATCGCCGGCTACGATCTCTAGCCGGCCCGGATAGTGGTTCGCGATCTCGGCCAAGGCCGCCAGGCAGCGCTCATCGCGCTCGATGGCGACGACCCGCCGGGCGCCGTTGAGGAGCAGGGCCCGGGTCAGCCCGCCCGGACCGGGACCGACCTCGATAACCGTAACGTCGCTCAGGTCGCCGGCGGTTCGCGCAATCTTGCTTGTCAGGTTAAGGTCGAGCAGAAAATTCTGGCCCAGCGCCTTTTTCGCCTGCAGCCCATGGCGCTCGATCACCTCGCGCAGTGGCGGCAGGCCGTCTATGCTCATCGGGCTGGGCTCATCAGGCGGGCTCATCGGGTTAAGGCCATCGAATATGGCTGATTGGGCTCAGGGCCTACGGCCTTTTCCCGGTATCGGCAAGAACGCGAGCGAGTTTCAGCGCTGCAATCAGGCTGCCGGCACGGGCGATGCCCTTGCCGGCGATGTCGAAGGCGGTGCCGTGGTCGGGCGAGGTGCGGACGAAGGGCAGGCCGAGTGTGACGTTGACCGCCTCGTCAAACGCCAGCGCCTTGGCCGGGATCAGCGCCTGGTCGTGATACATACAGAGCGCCACGTCGTAGCCGGCGCGGGCGCGAGCATGAAACAGCGTGTCGGCCGGCAACGGCCCGAAAGCGTCGATCCCTTCCTGCCTCAGCCGGTCGACCGCCGGGCGCACGATCCGCTCGTCTTCGGTGCCCATGGTGCCGCCTTCGCCGGCATGCGGGTTGAGGCCGGCAATGGCGAGCCGCGGCTTGGCAATTCCGAAGCGGTTCGCAAGGTCGGCGGCGGTGATGCGGCCGGTGGCGACGATAAGGTCCGTCGTCAGCGCTTTCGGCACCTCGGCCAGCGCGATGTGGATGGTGACCGGCACGGTGCGCAGGTCCGGTCCGGCAAGCAGCATCACAGGCGTCACTTCGGTGCCGGTGTGAAGCGATGCCAGATGCGCCAGATATTCGGTGTGGCCGGGAAAGCGAAAGCCGGCGTCGTAGAGCGGCTTCTTGGCAATGGGGCAGGTGACGACCGCGGCAGCGCGGCCGGCCAGGCAATCGGCAACTGCGCAGTCGATCGCCTCGATGATGCCGGCGGCGTTGGCTGGATCCGGGCGGCCGGGACTGTCGACGAAACGGGCAGCAAGCGCCACCACCGGCAGCGCGCGCGAAAACACCCCCGGCGCTAACGCCGGCGTCGTCTCGGCAATCGCGATATCGGTGCCGAGCCTGTGCGCCCGCGCGGCAATCAGTGCCGGATCGGCAAGGAGATAAAATGACGGAACGCCAGCGCTTTCGCGGGCCTGCCAAGCAGCGATGGCGATGTCCGGCCCCACGCCGGACGGATCGCCGACGCTCAACGCCAGCGGAAGCTCTGCGTCAGCCACGGCGCTTCGACTTCAGCGCTCGATTATGCGGGCTTTCTTCCGCAACTCCTCGACATATTTCTTCGAGAGTTCGTCGGCGTTCTTGTCGCTCGAACCTTCACTCTGGAACACCATCTGCGCGGCTTTGTCGTCTGACACTTCGCGCGACGAGCAGATGCCGATGAATTCGACACCGCGGTCGGTTTCGCGCGTCGTGGTGGCGCCGCCGACCTTTGTAGCCTTTATCTGCTCGGCCCAGTCCGCCGGCAATTGCGGCGCCAGCACCCGGCCGAGATCGCGAACGGTGACATCGATCAGGCCCTTGGCGAATTCGCGCGTGGTGTTGCAGCCGTTGAAGCGGGCGCGCATAGCGTCGGCTTCGCGTTTGCGCTTGGCCAGCGTCGCGCTGCGCTCGGCCGCCGGCACCACGAAGATGACCTGCTGCAGCATGTACTCTGTGGCGCTCGGTTTGCTGCCGCCTTTTTCGAGCATGCGCTTGACGAGGTCCTGCTCGCTCATGGCGCCGCCGCCGTCGCTAGAACGGTGACGCGCCGTCAGCGCCTGGTTCCAGGCCATCTGCGCCCGGATAAAGTCCTTGAAATGCTCCTTGGTGACGCCGGATTGCGCCATCGCGCCGTCAAGCTGCTTGAGCGGCATCTTGTTGCTGGTGGCGAAACGCTGATAAGCGGCATCGACCTGCTCGTCGCTGATGCGGATGCCGAGCCGCCGGGCTTCGGCCAGGCGCAGCGTCTGGTCGATCATTTCCTGGCCGGCATCGCCCTTTCTGTGCTGCAGGCGCAGGAAAGCGGCCCGATGCTGGATGTCGCCGGTGGTGATCGGTATATTGTTGACGACGTATTTGATCTCGGTGGCGAAAACTGGCCGCGTCACCGCGGTGGTCGAGAACGCCACCAGCAGCGCGAACCCTGCCGAAAAGAGGTATTTCCTCATCGAAAGCATCCCAATTCCATCCCGATTCAGCCGAAACCTATCCCAGTTCAGGCCGTCAAAATTCGTGCCTGCTCTATGCGGCGAAACAATGTCGTCCGCCAGCCGCCCCGTTGCCGACCGCTGCCCGTTATTGAATGGTGTCGATGGAGCGTTGCGACGAGCCGAAATCGCCGAGCGTGCGGAACGACAGGTTGAAGCCGACGTTCTGCGATACTTCCTTGGTGTTCAGGTCACGTCTTTCCGAAAACGTCATCAAATAGGTAAAGCACGAATCACTATAGGCAAAGCCGACCCCGTCCTTGACCAGAACGCTCTGCTCCAGATCATATGTGCCGGTGCCAAAGACGCGCCAATTCTCGGCAAGATGTGTCGAGGCGCCGAGCGTAACCTCATGGCGATCGGTTGAGAAGCCATAGAGTGGCTGCGCCTGGATGAAGGCGTATTTGGCGCTCAGCGATACCGGCAGGCCTGAAAAGGCGGCCTTTACCTCAGCGCGGCGGATCTCGAAGCTTTGCTCGTCGAAACGGCCGCTGACCGAGCCGGAAAACCCGCTGGGGCTGTTGAAGCCGACAAGGCCGACATAGTCGGAGGTTGCAGTTTCAAGGCCTGAATAGGCGCCGACATTGACCAGGTCCGGCGTGCCGAACGAGTTCTGGCCGCCCAGCTGGTAGGATTGGCCGAACACCGCATTGGTGCCCCAGCCATTGTCATATGCGCCGGAATAGCGCAGCCCGACATTGGCGCGTGTGCCGCCTTCCATGCGGTCATAGCCCGAGAATTTGTCGCGCTCGAACAGCGTCGTGGCGTCGAAGACGAAGCTCTGGGCGTCCTCGTTGGGGACCGCCAGCCCGCCGACATATTGCTCGTTCGGACGCATGAATACCTGCGCCATCGGTTCGAAGACATGGCTGGAACTGGTCATCGAAAACAGCACCGGCCAGCGCATCTCAAGGCCGGCGGTCGCCATGTAGCGGGCAAGCGATGAACGCATATCGTCCTCGACGCCGAGATTGGTCGCCATCTGGTTGACGGCGTCGAGCGAGGCCGAGGAGGCGTTGACGTAGCCGGCGTCGCCGCGCAGCGCCAGGAGCGGTGTCAGCAGCAGCCCGCCATCGGTGGTGAAGGTGCGCTTCCATTCGGCTTCCGCGGTAAGGCGCCCGGATTGACCGTCGATGCCGCGGACGTTGTTGACGGACGAAGGGATGCCCGAATTTGCAAGAGCCGTATCGAGCCTGTCGCGGTCAATGACCCGCGCGTTGACGTCGAACGACAGCTGCCCGCCGGCCACCGGCATGTCGGGGATATAGGCGTAGTCGAGCGAGGGCAGCACCCAGGGCTGCTTGGCGGCGCGTGCAGTCGGATCGCTGGCGAGCGTGTCTTCCTGAACCTCGAAGTGCATGGCGCGCACGTCGAAGTAATTGCGATCGTTGAGCCCCGTCAGGTACACCTCGGAGCGGTGCACGCTATCGTTGAAGCCATCGATGTCGTAGGTGCGCGCGAAATTCTTGTCGCTCTGCAGCAGGATGTCCCAGCCGAAGTCCCAGCGCGGGTTGATGGCGAACTGGCCCTGGGTGCCCATCATGCCGCGGAACCTGTTCGGGTCGCCTTCGGTACCCGAATTCACGTTGTGGCCATTGTCGTCGATGAAGGCGTCGGGATTCTCCTGCCGGATGCCCGCAATCTTCAGGCTGTACTGACCGTTGTTGAAGCGCTGCCTCCACTCGGCCTCACCGAGGAAACCTTGCTTGGTATAGCCGCTGCCAGTGACAGTGAGATCGTAGGTCGGCGAGAGCGCGAAATAATAGGGGACTTTAACACCGACGCCGAGATCGCTCTTGTAGGCGACGCCGGGGATCAGGAAGCCGCTCTTGCGCTTGACCGTTGGGTCGGCGATCTCGAAAGCCGGCAGATAGGCCAGCGGAAAGCCGAAGAACTCGAAATTCGAGTTCTCGAAGCGAACCGTCTTCTTCTCGCCGTTCCAGATGATCTTCCTGGCCTTGATACGCCAGGTCGGCGCTTTGTCGGGCTTGTCCTCGCACGGCTCGCAGGCGGTGTAGACGCCATTGTGGAACGTCGTCAGCACGCCGCCCATGCGCTCCGCGCTTTCGGCGGCGAAATACGCCTTGTCTATGGTCTCGACCCGCAGCGCGTTGACGAAGCCGTCGGCGAAATCGTCAGTGATGTCGGCATGTTGCGAATAGATTTTGGTGCCGTCGCTATTGACGAGTTCGACATTGCCGCTGGCGACGAGGCGTTTGGTGTTGCGGTTGTATTCGACCCGCTGGGCGACGAGACGGTTGCCGCCGTAGTCGATCTGGACGCCACCGACGGCCGTCACTGTCTGCTTGTCGTTGTCGTAGACCAGCGTATCGGCTGCCAACAGCATCTGCGTGCCGCTCGGAACCTTCGTTGCCAGCTCACTGACGTCCTGGGCGAAAGCCGGAGCAACCGGGGCGGCGCTGGCAAGCAGGCATGCCAAGGCGCTCGCCGCAGAGAGGCGTGCCAAACCGGCGTGCCTATGGCTGCGCAAAACCGCCTCCCTCACTAGCCGTCTTCCTTGTATAGCAGGAATGTCACCCCGAAGAACATAGCCACGACAACCGGGACCCAAGCCGCTACGGCCGTGGGTACGAATCCCGCTACGCCGAATGCCTTGACCAGCACCGAAACGACATAAAGCAGAAACCCGGCCACGATGCCACCCAGAATCATCGTTGCCGACTGCCCCATCCTCGCAAATCGCATTGATACCGTTGCCGCAATCAGCGTCATCGCGACAAGCAGGAACGGCAGCGCAATCAGGGAATTGAACTGCATGGCGAAGGCATTTGCCTTGAGGCCGAAGGAGCGGGCCACTTCGATCTTGCCGGGCAGATCGTAGAAGGGAATGGTCTCAGGGCGCGCCAATCGCTCTTGCACGAATTCCGGCTTGAGATTGGTCGGCAGCCGATCGCTGGGTAACGACTGGATGGTACCGTCCCGGAACACCTTGACGTCCTGCAATTCCCAGTAGCCGTCCCGCAAAAAGGCGCGCGCCGCATCCTTGCGCTCGATGATGTCGCCTTGCGGGCTGAAGCTGAAGAAGACCGCGTCGGCCATCTCCAGGCCTTGATTAAGAATGGCGCGCGCGCCGATGATGGTATCGCCGGCGTTGGTTTTCTGCCTGATCCAGGGCGCAGCATCGGCCGAGACGCTGTTCGACTTGCCCGAACGGAGCTGGGTCTCGATCTCCTCGGACCAGGAATAGGCGTGCGCGGCTACCGGATTGATGACGCCGACCGACAAGGCTCCAAACAGCAGCGCCCCGATGCAGCACGGCAGCAGGAATTGCCATGCGGAAACCCCGGCGGAACGGGCAATGACCAATTCGTATTTGCGGTTGAGCGACACCAACGTCGCCATCGCCGAGAACAGGCCGACGAACGGCACCGTCTGCAGCATGATCATCGGCATCCTGAGCCCCGAAATGGCGAACGCAGTTGCGTAGGTGAAGCCCGGCACGCCAGTCGTGCGGCCGGAAAGCTCGGTGAAATCGATCAGGAACACCAGCGCCAAGAGGCCGATGAAGAACCAGATGGTGATCGTCACATAGCGAAAGAAGAAGTACCGACCCAGAGTCCAGCCCATCAGCCGGCTCCCTGTCCGGATGCGCCACGCCCGGCAAAACGGAGCTTGATGGCGCTCCAGCCGTCACTGAAGCGGCCGGCAAGATTGGTTATCCAATCGGCCCAGGCAACCGGCAGTTCCATGGTCCGGTTGGAAACAATGAACCAGATGGCGATCGCCGATGCCACGATCGGGACGCCGTAGACCATATAGGCATATTGCGGCACCTTGTCGGCCTTGCCGGCGGCAAAGAACCCGAGCCAGCGCACGAACAGCGCGATCGCGATTGCCGTGATCAGCGGGTGCACACGCGCCTCGCGATGCGAGCGCGCATCTCCGGCAACGGCGAGCGCGATCAGCGCGAAGACGAGCGAATAGGACCACTCGGAAAAACGCTGGTTGAGCTCGGCCAGGTACCTGTTCGGCTTTTGCTGGTACATCTTGTCGTTCGGACTGGGATTGAGCAGATACTGGGTCGTCCGGTCCTTCGGCAAAAGCAGGATGTCAGATGATGCCGACATGAAAGCGGACAAGTCGAAGGCGTAGGAGGTGAACCGGATCACCGAGAGGTCGCCGGTCATGGTTTTGCGATGGATGACGCCGTCATTCATCATCAGCACCTTCTCGTCGCCGCGTTCGATGATGCTGCCGGTCTTGGCGTAGTAGATGAGATTGACGCCTTCTTCGCGCGAATCGGCGACGAAGATGCCGCCGAGACGGTTGTCGGGAAGCCGTTCGCCAACCTGCAGGAACAGGCCGTCATCGATCTTGCGGAAGGTGCCTTCCTGGATGATCAACGACAACAGATCGGCACGCGACGACGCAATCAACTCGCGGTTCTTCTGGCGTGCGTAAGGGTCGACGCCATTGTCGACGGCGAAGGAAAAAACGCTGGCTGCAAGTGCCAGAAGCATGATCGGCCTGACGATGGTCCAGCGTGAAGCGCCGGCGGCATTGATGACGGCCAGCTCCGAATCAGAATTCATCACGCTGAGGATCTGGGCGACCGCGACCACCAGGGCGAACGGCACGACGATCGGAACGATCGTCGGGATGATCAGCGCTGCGACTTCGAAGAACGTGAGGGCCGACTGACCGCTATCGGTGACGAGGTCGATGCGGGCGAGCACCTGAGTCGTCCAGACGATCGCCAGCGTCCAGACGAGCGCCAGCGCGAATACCGCGAAAGCACGGCGCATGATGTAACGTTCAACGACCTTCATGAAGGCTTTTCTCGGCGATTTCGAACGGCATCATGCCTTGGAACAAGGTAGTCGTCCGGCGCCGGCTGCACAACTGGCTCAGTTTGGCGGTTCGATCTGGGTTCTGTCCCGGATCGCAAAATCCGCTGGGCCGGAGTGTCGGCGGCAATGGATAAGAAAGAGCGAACATTGTTGGTTAACAACAGGTTGCGGCGGGAAGCGGGGCCGTGCCGCGACGAATCGTGGATGGTTCGATATCGCATATGGGAGCGATTTCGGCCAAAGTCTTGTCAAATGCGGCAAAACGACCAAATGTCGCGCCGGTCGCGACCGCCGCGGCGTGATAAGACGGGTCAGGATCTGTTGAGTCCCAGCATGGAAGCGGAAAAATTGCGCGGTCAAACCGGTCGGGAAACCGTCTTTGACGGCGCGATCGTGGTCGGCGCCGGCGCGGCCGGCCTTGCCGCCGCCCACGCCTTGATGAAGGCCGGCGTACCGACGCTCGTCCTGGAAAAGGAGAGCCGGCTTGCTGAACCCTGGCATCGGCGGCACCAGCGGCTGCACCTCAATACGCATCGCGATCTCTCGACGCTGCCCGGCATCGGCTATCCCGCAGGCACCCCGGCTTTTCCGCATAAATCGGCCGTCATTCGCCATCTGAACGATTTCAGCCAGGCGCATGGTCTGCCGGTCGCATTCGGCGTTGCCGTTGAAGAGATCACGTTCGATGGCGATCACTGGACCGTGCGGACGAACGCCGGACGTCGTCTGGCGCGTCATGTCGTCGTCGCAACCGGGCGCGACCGGCAGCCGTTTGTTCCCGCGTGGAAAGGCATGAAGGATTTTGCAGGCCGGATTATCCATTCGGCCGATTTTGGCGAGGCGAAGGACTACGTCGGCAAAAAGGTGTTGGTCGTCGGAGCCGGCAATTCGGGGTTCGACGCACTCAACCATCTTGCGAATGCAGATGCCCAAAGCATCTGGCTGTCGGCCCGCAACGGCCCGTCGCTGCTGCCGAAACGCATCGGCAAGGTCGCCGTCCACAGGCTTTCACCGTTGATGGCGAGCTTGCCGGTGCGGCTGGCCGATGCGGTGATGGCGACAACCCAGCGCCTGGTTTTCGGCGACCTGACGAAATTTGGGCTTCCGCCGGCTCCCACAGGCGGTGCCAGCCGTCTGAGCGCCGACTACACCGCGATCGCAGCCGATGACGGCGCGGTTCGCGCCATAAAGGCAGGCACGATCGTGGTGGTGCCACCATTGCGGGAATTTACCCAAGACGGCATCGTATTGAATGACGGCAGGTTGATCACGCCCGATATCGTCATTGCGGCGACCGGCTATCGCACCGGTCTGGAGCAGATGTTCGGCAAGCTCGGCGTTCTCGACGGCAAGGGCGTTCCGCTTTTCAACGGCGGCGATGCCGATCCGAAATTGCCCGGTCTGTGGTTTACCGGCATGCGGCCGAGCATTCGCGGTTGTTTCGCTAACGCCCGCATTCAGGCCAGAGCGATAGCGGCGCGGATTGTCAAGCAGCGATGATGAGCCGGACTATGCCGACTGTTCCGCCCGCAATAGACACGCCTTGTTGAAAGGTGCTCGAACCGAAAGGTCAATGGTCATGACGCCAGTCAGCATTCGCTACATGGTCGATGATGTCGCCGCCTCGATCGACTTCTACTGTGGACATCTGGGCTTCGCTGTTGAACAGGACGCGCGACCGGCTTTTGCTTCCGTGACACGCGGCGCTTTACGGCTCCTTCTAAGCGGCCCCGGCAGTTCGGGTGCACGGGCGATGCCGGATGGCCGGCAGCCGGTGCCGGGAGGTTGGAATCGCATCCTGTTGGTGGTGCCGGACCTGAAAGAAGAGGTTGCGCGCCTCAAGAGTGCTGGACTTGTCTTTCGCAACGATATCATAACGGGCGTCGGCGGTTCCCAGACGCTGCTCGAAGATCCATCGGGCAATGTTATCGAGCTGTTTCAACCCGCCGCTCACTGACGAACGTTTCTCGCAATAATCCAACTCACTTCCCCGAAAGCAGGACATGATGAATTCGAGACCCTCGATCGCCTTTGCCAAATTCGCCGCGCCCAAAAAAGGCAGCGTTTTCGTTCTGGTGACCGACGAGGGCGGCCTCAGCGATGCCGCCAGGGCTTGCGATCCGGCAAAGACCCTCGAGCGGGCTTTTCCGGTCGCCGACTTCACCGGCAAATTCGCCAGCCTGGTCGAAGTGCTGGCACCGGAAGGGACATCGATCGAGCGGCTGGTGGCGGTCGGTGCCGGCAAGGGCTCCAATCTCGATGATTACGCCTGGCTGAAGCTCGGCGGCACGATTGCCGCATCCTTTCGCAAGGCAACCGAAGTGGCCGTCGTGCTCGATCTTCCCGGTGCGGTCGTCAGCGGCAGGCAAGCCGTTCAGCTTGCAGCGGGCATCCTGCTGCGCAGCTATTCCTTCGACAAATACAAGACCAAAAAGAACAATGGTGACGACAGGCGCGAGCCAAAAAAGCCGGTCAAGGTGACTATTCACACCGCCGATCCGGCAGCTGCAAAGAAGGCCTTCGCCGATGAAGCGGCGGTGATCGACGGCGTCTTGCTGGCGCGCGATTTGGTCAATGAACCGGCCAATGTTTTGGGACCGGTGGAATTCGCCGCCCGCATCGCCGAACTGGAGGCGCTCGGCGTCACGGTCGAGATCCTGGCCGAGAAGGAGATGAAGAAGCTCGGCATGGGTTCGCTGCTGGGCGTAGCGCAGGGTTCGCCGCGTGGCGCCCGCATCGCGGTCATGCGGTGGGACGGCGGCAAGGCCAAGGAAAGCCCGGTCGCCTTCGTCGGCAAGGGCGTCACCTTCGACACCGGCGGCAATTCGATCAAGCCGGCGTCGGGCATGGAGGACATGAAGGGCGACATGGGCGGCGCTGCTGCCGTCACCGGCCTGATGCACGCGCTGGCCGCGCGCAAGGCGAAGGTCAATGTCGTCGGCATTGTCGGGCTGGTTGAAAATGCCGTCGACGGCCACGCTCAGCGACCCGGCGACATTGTCACCTCGATGTCGGGTCAGACTATCGAAGTGCTCAATACCGACGCCGAGGGCCGCCTGGTACTGGCCGATGCGCTCTGGTACTGCAACGACCGCTTCCAGCCGAAATTCATGATCAATCTGGCGACGCTGACCGGCGCCATCATGGTCGCGCTCGGCCAGCATTATGCCGGCCTGTTCTCCAACAATGACGAGTTGGCGGACCGGCTGACGGCGGCCGGACAGGCGACGCAGGAGCGGGTGTGGCGCATGCCGCTCGGTGCCGAATACGACAAGCTGATCGATTCCAAGAATGCTGACATGAAGAACATCGGCGGCCGCCATGGCGGCGCCATTATCGCCGCGCAGTTCCTGCAGCGCTTCGTCAAGGACACGCCCTGGGCGCATCTCGACATCGCCGGCACGGCGATGGGCGCGCCTTCCAACGAGATCAACCAGTCATGGGCTTCCGGCTTCGGCGTCAGGCTGCTCGACCGGCTGGTGCGCGATCATTACGAGCAATGAGCGGCTGGGGCGGGACTCCGACAATGTAGACTGAACGCATGGCCGAGATTCTGTTTTATCACCTGACCGAATCGACGCTGGAGGATGCGTTGCCCGGCCTCCTGGAGCGCAGTATCGATCGCGGCTGGCGTGCCGTGGTGCAGACCGGCACCGAGGAACGGCGCGACGCGCTGGACCAGCATCTGTGGACTTTCCGGGACGATTCGTTCCTGGCCCACGCAACGGATCGCGAAGCCCATCCCGCCGAGCAGCCGGTGCTTCTGACCGTCGGCCCTGACAATCCGAACCAGGCGCAGATACGCTTCCTGGTCGATGGGGCGGTGCCGCCGGAGCTTGGCGGCTACCAGCGCGCCGTGTTCCTGTTCGACGGCCACGATGCAGCCCAGCTAGAGGCGGCACGCACGCACTGGAAGACAATGAAGGAGGCCGGCCACACCGTGACCTACTGGCAGCAAACGCCCGACCGGCGCTGGGAGCGCAAGGCTTAGAGAATTTGCAGCCAAGTGGAATCACCGGCGCCGCAAGAGTGCGACGACAAAAAGATGGACCGCCGGCTATTCAGAAGACCGGAGCAAGCCCGATGCCGCCCGATGAACGAACGCCAGGCATGCCGATAGATGCCGCACTTGTTCGCCGGCTGATTGCCGCGCAGTTCCCCAAATGGGCGGACCTGCCGGTAGAGACGGTCGAGCCTGGCGGCTGGGACAACCGCACGTTCCGGCTGGGCGACAGCATGTCGGTGCGGCTGCCGAGCGCTGCCGCCTATGTCGCCCAGGTCGAGAAGGAGCATCGCTGGCTGCCCCGCTTGGCGCCTCACCTGCCTCTGCCGATACCCGTGCCGCTGGCCAAAGGCGCGCCCGGGGAAGGCTATCCATGGCCTTGGTCCGTCTATCGCTGGCTTGGCGGCAGACCGGCGGCTGGTGGACTGATTGCCGATCTTACTGAGGTCGCCCGTTCGCTGGCCGGCTTTCTGGTTGCGCTCTACCGGATCGACGCTGCCGACGGGCCACCGCCAGGGCAGCATAATTTCCACCGCGGTGGCCGGCTTTCGGTCTACGACGCCGAGACCCGAGCCGCGCTCTCGGCGCTCGGCGGCCGCATCGACAAGGCCGCCGCCGAGGCCGTGTGGGCGACGGCGCGTGCCGCGCCCTGGGAAGGGCCCCCGGGGGGGGGGCCTGGGGCGCGCGGCACCGGGGAACACGTGCGGGCAAAGTGGCACCGGGGCGCGGTGCGGGAGTTAGGGAGTTT
>NZ_JAMYMO010000018.1:0-92864 GCF_040318575.1 Mesorhizobium sp. M1088
GCCCGTACTTCCATCCTATCGGGGAACAACCACCCGCTCTTCAATATGTGACCGTTTCCGGCTTCAGGGCGACTCGCTCCGCGATTACCCCATGTTTGAAATTTCACCGCAGCTACGATCTCTCCGATATTCCGAAGCCATCCCGTAACGGAAGCGTATGCCATCGGTTGCGAGCCTTTTTGACATCCCAGACAAAGTCGGCTCCGCAGTTGGAGCGGGCTCGTAGCGGAATCGAAGCACAATCGAAACCTTGTCTGGCGGGGTTTCTGGATATCTCTGGCGAAATTGATCGCTTGTTGCAATCTGCAAGTAGGAGTCCACTCTCGCCGATATGCTTTCGAGATGCGCAGTTATCGCCTCGTCATCTGTCCAAGGCAACGTATCAGTGATGACGAACCGCAGACCATTATTTCCCAAACGAACTTCCAAATCGTCCGAAAAATCATCCCTGATAGCAAAACTCTCGTTATTCATTATCCCTCAATTGTTTTGTACGGCATATAGGAGTTCGGCGCGTCGAGCGACAGTTGGTTGACGACGATTGACGCCGCGGCAAATTCGAACTGAGAGACTACCCGAAACGGGTGGCCGCTTCCACGGTTTCTGTCACTGCGCCGGCACGGTCGCTTCACCGGGCGGCTGCCGCCCGGAAACGCGTGACGAAATCGTCGAGCTCGGGCCGTTCGGTATCGGAAATCGCCCAATAGGAAAAGGCGCTGTCGCTCCAGTGCACCAGCGAGAAGCCACCGGTAGAAAGATCGACCGGCGCGGTTGTCGAGCCGGTTTCCTCGGGCGCCGCGACGAGAGTGATCAGGTGCTCGCGGTGCCTGTAGACCAGTGCCGGCACTGGCTGGTCGGCGATCACCTCGACCCGGCCGCCGAGCAACGCGAAGCCGTCACTGGCAAGGTCAGGTGCCGGCGGCGACAGGCCGACCCTGCCATCCAGCCAGGGTTTGACCGTGTGCCGGTCCGACGAGACGACGTCCACGGGGCTGGCTGCCAGCAGGCTGCGGCGATGGCCGCTGGCGACTGCGGCGGCAAAGCTGTCGGGCGCCCCGCTGAGCATCACCCATTGCGTCACGCCGCTGGCCAGCACGGCGGTGACGAGGATCGATGCCGCCATTGCGCGCCAGTCGAACGCGCCGAAGCGGCCCGGCCGCGTTTGGGTTGGCCGCATGTGGGTTGGCACGGTTTGCGGCGGCCGCGTCGGCGCCGGCCGAGCCTGTGCCTCGCCAGTCGCGCCGATCGCCGCGATGCGCGCATTGAGGGCGTCGCTGACCTGTGGCAGCGCCAGCCTGCCGACAGCGGACTGCAGCGCCACGATGCGGGCATGCTCGGCCGCGAGCGCCGGATCGGCGGCAATGCGCCGCTCGACCGCCAATGCTGCCGCTGCGTCGAGCTCGCCATCGACCAAGGCATGGATCATCAGTTCCACGCCCGCCGGGTCATCGGGCAGTCCATCGTTGTGCGCGCTCATGGCGCCCTCCCAAGTTGGGATATCAGCAGACCGCGCGCTCTCGCCAGCCGCGACATCACCGTGCCTAGCGGCACGCCAAGCAGCGTCGCGATCTCGCGATAGCTGAGGCCGTTGATGTCGCGCAGCACCACAGTCTCGCGAAATTGGTGCGGCAGCGCGGCGATCGCCGCCTCGAGTGCGGCCGTGTCGGCCTTGGCGATCAGGCTTGCCTCAGGACTATCCGTATCCGGCAGGCCGGCGCCATATGCAGCCGTCATGTCATCGAGGTCGCTCAGGTCGCCGACGGCGACGATACTGCGCGGCCGGTTGCGCGCCAGCCAGGAGTAAGAGGCGTTGCGCACGATCGCCAGCAGCCAGGCGCGCGCATTGCCGCCGGCATAGCCGGCGATGCCCGCATGCGCCTTCAAACAGGCCTCCTGCACCACATCCTCCGCGTCGGCGGCGTTGCCGGTCAGCCAGCGGGCAAGCGCAAGCGCATCCGCGAGATGGGGCAGAACCACCTCGCGAAAGCGCTCGGTCGCGGCCTCTTGGTTCAACACCGTCGCATCGCCCGGCATCCCGGGCAGAACCTTCCGAAAATCCTCATGGAGCGACGGTGATCCTGCCCTGCATGTGCGGGTGAAGCCCGCAGAAATAGGCATAGTCGCCCACTTTGCTGAAGGTGAAGGCGTATGTGTCACCGGTGTCAAGCGCCTTGGAGCGAAACGAGGCATCGTTGGCGACCACCAGATGCGGGATGTCGTCGTCATTCTCGAAGGTCACGGTAGTGCCCTGCTTTACCGTCAGCACCGCCGGCGTGAAGGCAAAGTTCTCGATCTTGACCATTGGCTGGCCTGCTGCGTTCAGTGGCATGGCAACCATTATCAGGATCGCCGCCAAACCGAACGTGACAGGGGATACGACCAAGACGCGGGATGGGAAGCGGATCATCGCATTTCCCCTCAGGCCAGCGTGCTGTCGATGATGGCGAGGTCCTGCCCGCCTTGCTTGACTGTCACGCTGCTTGTGCCGAGCAGGCTGCGCAACTGGCCGGCAGGTACCGTCATCGGCCCGGGTGAGGCTGCGGTGCCTGGCGCCGGTTGCGGGAAAGCGGTCGAGCGCGCGGTATGAAAGGTAACGTTGCCTTCGACCTTCTGCATGATCTGGTGGATATGGCCGTTGAGTACCGTGACAGAGCCGAAGCGCTTGAGCAGGGCCAAGGCCTGCGCCGCGTCGTCGGTGCCCCAGCCCCATTCGGGATAAACAGCCCATAGCGGGATGTGGGCAAAGACGACGATTGGCGTCGAGGCGGTGACCGCCTTCAGATCATCGGCCAACCATGCCAACTGGTCGGCGCCGAGATTACCCAGCCCGCCAGCCTTCAGGTTGACGACGTTGACCAGCCCGATGAAATGGACGCCGTTCTGGTCAAACGAATACCAGCCGGCGCCCTTGGTGCCCTTGCCGTAGCGGTCGAGATAGGCCTGGCCATTGCCGTCATCGATCAGGTCGTGCTCACCGGGCACATAATGCACGTCGAAGCCTGCGCCGCCGATGATCTGGGCAGCGTTGTCGAACTGCGCGGCTTTCGACAAATGGGTGATGTCGCCGGTGTGGATCATGAAAGCGGGCTTTTGCGGCAACGCCTGGATCTTGCCGATGGCCTCCTTCAGCGTGTCGATGGCGTGCGGGTTGGCAGCCTTGTCGAAGCCGATGTGGCTGTCGGAGATCTGGAGGAAAGTGAAGCCGGTGGCCAAGGCCTCGGCGGCTTGCGACGCACCGAGCAGGCTGAGCGAGACCGGCACGCCGGCCGAAATTGTCCACAGCACTCCCGTGCCGGCCCAGATCATGCATTCCAGTGCATGACGGCGGCTGATGCCGTCAGCTTCATTGTCGTGGTGGTGGATCATACCGGTCTCCTGCACGCCGGAAATGGCGTCTGTTTGGGAGACCAATGGGCGGGGTGGTTTATTCCGCCCGAAGACTAAAAGTTCATTCACACTGCCGTGATGGCGCACTGGCCCGATGCGAAGCCGGTGCTGGAAGGCACTGGCTCGACCACGCTCTGGCGATGTCTAGTCCGGCCAGCGCAGCGCTCCGGCGGACTGCTTGCGAGCGGGTTTCATCGCATCCGCGGGCCGATCGGCAGCACTCAACACCGCCCGCAGGCGTTCGGCAACGATCTCCGCCTCGCCGGGATGGAGATTGCACGGATCAAGGAAGAAGTGACCGCGCTCGACCTCGTGGTTGCGCACGATCACGGGCGGTGAACCCGCCGCAAGCGCCGAGGCGAGGCCGGCGGCGGTGAAGCGGCTTTCCGGCGCAACAAACACCTGCAGGCGGTCGAGAGGATTTCCGGTCGGATCTGGAATGATACGTGCCTCGATGCCAGGCAGGTCCTGCAATGCGGTTTGCCACAGATGCAGTGCGGCTTCTTCCCGCTGGCGAATGCCGGCATGGTCGCGCCGCTCCCAGGCTTCCAGGGCCGCCATAGTGCCGGCAATGCTCTCCTTGCCGACCTTCATGGCGCGCGCAACGCCCCGGTTCTGGAGATAGGCGGCCCGTACCAGATCCTTGCGGCCGGCAACGATGCCGCTTGTCGGCCCTGAGAGAAATTTGTGCCCGCTGTAGACAACAATGTCGGCGCCGCGCGCCAGAAAGCCACGCAAATCGTATTCCGAGGCGGCGTCGACGATCACCGGCACGCCCTTGGCGTGGCAAATCTCGCAGAACTCCTCAAGCGAGAGCATGCCGTATTGCACGGTGTGGTGCGCAACGACGTAGAGGGCTGCCGCCGTCCGGTCCCGGATCGCCTCGGCAACATGATAACCCTGGGTGACGCTGACCGTGCCGGCAGGCACTGCCTTGGCTCCGGCAAGCCGGATCGACTGGTCGATCGGCGCGCCATAATTGACGATGTGACCAAGCTGGATGATGACCTCCGATTTGAGGCCCTCGGTGTCGTCCGGCAGTCGCTCGATCGCAAGAAGGCTGTTTCCGGTCATCGCCCCGGCAACCGCCATGGTTATGCCGCTGGCGCAGCATGCGGTGATGAAGCCGGCCTCGCCGCCGGTAAGGCGTGCAATCACCCTACTTGCGGCGCGCTGCAGATCGTCCATCTCGACCCATTGCGAGGCCATTTCCGACATTGCGGCAATCGCTTCTGGCACGATGATCGAAGCACCGAGTGCCGTCATCGTGCCGGAGACATTGATGATTGGGCGAAGGCCAAGCCGTTCGCGGATTGTCGTATTGGAACGGTCAGCGGCATAGGTCGTCATCTCTGTAGATCCTGTTTAAGGTTTCAGGCGGCGATCTCGACGACCGCCTCGATTTCAACTGTGATGTTGCCCGGCAGCGAGCCGACACCGATCGCGGAACGGGCATGTCCGCCAAGCGTATCAAAGACGGCCGCGAAAAGATCGGAACAGCCGTTCACCACCTTGGGGTGCTCGCTGAATGTCGGCGTCGCATTGACAAAGCCAAGCAGCTTGACGACGCGCACGATGCGGCCGAGGTCGCCGGCCGCCGCATGCATGACGGCGAGCAGGTTCAGGCCGGTCAGACGTGCATGCCCGTAGGCCTCTTCAACGCTGACATCCTCTCCGACCTTGCCGGTGCAGAGCGCGCCATCGGCGCGCAACGGCCCCTGGCCGGAGAGGAAGATCAGCCGTCCGCTCTCGGCATAGGTGACGAAGTTGGCGATGGGCTTCGGCGGCTCGGGCAGTGTCAGGCCCAATTCCGCGAGCCGGATGTAAGGCGTCATAAAAGCTCCTTGCGACAGCTTTCGCCGTCCGATGTCAAAAATGCGAGGCGCGAAACCGCGCCAGGAAACTGCGAAGACGTTCATTGTCGAACCCCGCCGCCAGAATCTCGGCGGGTGGTCCGACGGCACTGACGCCGCCATCCGCCATGAAAACGATGCGGCTCGATGCGTCGCGTGCAAAAGCCATTTCGTGCGTGACCATCAGCATCGTCATGCCGTCTTCGGCGAGGCTGCGCACGACCTCGAGCACCTCGCCAACCAGTTCGGGGTCGAGTGCCGAGGTTATCTCGTCGAGAAGCAATATCTTCGGCTCCATCGCCACGGCGCGGGCGATGCCGACGCGCTGCTGCTGGCCGCCGGACAGCTCGGCCGGCAGACTGTCGGCTTTGTGGGCGAGGCCCACGCGGCCGAGCCAGTGCTCGGCAATGGTGCGGGCCTCGGCATTGCTCTTGCCGCGCACCTTGCGCAGGCCAAGCATGATGTTGCCGGCCGCAGTCAAGTGCGGAAACAGATTGAAGCTCTGGAACACCATTCCGGTCTCGGCTCGCATCGCCGCCAGGTCGCGCTCGCTGCGTCGCTGGCGCGTTCCCGTCTCGCGATAGCCGACTTCTTTGCCGTCGATACGGATCGAGCCGCTGTCGTAGCTCTCCAGGAAGTTGACGCAGCGCAGCAGCGTGGTCTTGCCGCTGCCGGAGGGACCGATGACAGTCACGACCTCGCCGCGTGTCACCTTGAGACTGACGGAGCGCAGGACCTCGACGGATCCAAAGGCTTTGGAAACCTCGGTGACATCGAGAAGTGCCGGATTCTGGTGCGAGGCGTTGGACATCGTGCTATTCCCGGATGAAGGAGAAACGCCGCTCCAGGCGCCGGCTGGCCAAGGAGAGGGCGTAGTTGACGGCGAAGTAGACGAGCGCACCGAGAATGTAGAGTGGCATCGCCTCATAGGTGCGGCCGATGACCTGGTTGATAGCCTGCATGAGGTCGGTGATGCCGAGCAGCGAGACCAGCGCGCTACCCTTTACCGCGTCGGTGACGCCATTGATCCAGGGTGGCAGGAAACGCCTGAACGCCTGCGGAAAAATGACGTAGGCCAGCCGCTGGCGAAAGGTCAGTCCGATCGCCAGCGCCGCCTCGGACTGACCCTTGGGAATCGAGCCGACGGCGCCCCTGAGATATTCGACCACCTGTGCGGTCTTGAAGAGGGTGAGGGCGAACACGGCCGCCCAAAAGGATTCCAGATGCAGCCCCACCGCGGGCAGGCCGTAATAGACGAAGAAGATCAGCACCAGGATCGGAATGCCGCGTATGGTGTCGCTGAAGATGCGCACTGCCCAGCGCAGCGGAAAAGGACCATAGACAAGGCCGACGCCCATCAGCACGCCGGCGATGAGCGATAACACCACGACCAGCAGCGACACCCACAAGGTTACGGCAAAGCCTTCGGCGAGGAACGGCAAGGCGTAGATGATCTGGCTCAGCATGTCAGCGCGCCGCCTTGAACCGGCGCTCGACGAGCCGCAGCGCGAAAAGCAGCGTGTAGCCGGTCAACAGGTACATTGCCGTCACCACCAGATAGACTTCGACAATGCGGAAGGTGTTGAAGTTGATCCACTGGGCGCCATAGGTGAGTTCGGGTACCGAGATGACCGACGCCACGGACGTATCCTTGAAGAGCGATATGAATGTGTTGGAAAGCGCCGGCAGGGTTATGCGCAGCATCGTCGGCAGGCGCACATCGAGCAGCCTTTGCCATGGCGTCAGGCCGATTGCCTTGCCGGCGTCGAGCTGACCGCGCGGCACCGCCTCGAGCCCCGAGCGAAACACCTCGACCAGGTAGGCGCCGCTGTAGAGCGACAGCGTGGCAATGAATGAGGTTTGCGCGCTGTAGGCAATGTCGACCACCGTCGGCAAGCCGTAGAAGACCAGATAGACGAGCAGGATCAGCGGCACGTTGCGGATGAACTCGACATACCCCGCGATGATGGTCCGCACCGCACGTCCGGCCGACACGTACCAGACCGCCAGAACGAGCCCGATGACGATGCCGATCGCAATCGAGATGACGGCCAGTTCGAGGCTTAGCAGCAGTCCGCCCCAGAGCTTGTCGAAATGCCGCCAGATAAGGTTGAAGTTGAGAGTATAACCCATGCGTCCTCGTCATGGAGGGCTGTGATGAGAGAAGGCGGAAGGACGTTGTCCTTCCGCCTGCTTGCATCAAATGACCGGAAAACCGGGATGGCGCGCCGGCGGCTCCTGTCCGAAATAATCCTTGAACGCAGCGTCGTAGAGTGCCGTTTCATGGCCGAACATGGCGATGGTGAAGGTCTGGTTGACGAAGGTCAGCCAGTCGAGGTCGCCCTGCCGCAGCGCGGCACCATAAAGCATCGAGAACCAGCTCTTGCCGGCATCGAAGTACTTATCCGGATTGCGCGAGGCGAGCCAGCGCACCGTTGACAGATCGACCGCGGCGGCGTCGACGCGCTTCGCTTCCAAGGCCTGCAGCACGTTGGCCTGCGTGTCTATCTGCATCACCTGCGACTCCGGCAGGACGATATGTACGTTAGCCTCGGCATCGACATTTTGCAGGATGGAAATCCGCGTCGCCGAACCGCCGGCAAGCAGCTTGTCGAAGGTCTTGTTTTCGGCGTTCGGAAGGGTCAGCAAGGCGATGCCTTCGACGTAGTAGGGTCGGGAGAAGTGGATCAGCTGCGAGCGCTGGGCGGTCATGGTCATGAACTGGATGGTGATGTCGACCTTGTTGGTGGTCACGTTCGGAATGCGCTGAGCCGGATCCTGCATGACGAATTCCACTTTGGTCGGATCGTCGAAAAGCCCCTTGGCGAGAATGCGACCCATGGTGATGTCCATGCCCACCAGTTCGCCGGCGTCGTTCTCGAAATGCCAGGGCGCGTTGGTGCTGCCGGTGCCGACGATTACCTTGCCGCGCTCGAGGACGGTGCGCAGCAGGCTGTCCGGCGCTGCCTGGGCCGCCGCTTTCTGAACGTCGACCGCGGTAGCGGCGGTCATCACTCCGGCCGTTGCAAGCCCGGCCATTCCCAGTTTCAGAAATTCACGCCTTTTGGATGTGTCGTTCACGGCGACCTCCTTTCGTGTTGAGTTCCCCTTTGGACCAGCAGTACAGGCATCGGTTGCAACTGACATCATTGTCCCTTACAAGAGACGCCTGTACTCTGTACAAGACAGATTAACATCAGGGATCGATAATGCAAGATGGCAATGCCTTGGCCGCTCGACCGGACGTCAGTCTGGACGAAGACAAGCACTCGGGCTCTCGGGAGAAGGGTCTCAACCGGGTTCTCCAGATTTTGGAGTTTCTCCACACGACCCAGCGCGCGATCGGCGTCGGCGATCTTGCCAAGGGGGTAAACGCGCCGCGTTCGACGACTTATACGCTTGTGCGCTCGCTGGTCGACGCAGGCCTGCTGGAAATGGCCGGAGACGGCAATCGGGTCTATTTCGGAAAGAAGCTCTATCTCTACGGAATGGACTATGTGCGGGGCAACGACCTGCTCAGGCGAGGGCGCCAGGAAGTCGACCATCTGTCACGCGAGACCGGCGAGACCTCGGAGTTGTGCATGCTGCAAAGCGGCCGCTACACCATCGTCCATTCAAGCCCGGGGACGAGGCCATTCCGGATCAGCTCGGCGACCGGTCTGCAAATACCGCTTCCCTGGACAGCTTCCGGGCGGCTGCTCCTCGCCGGCTTCGACAGGGCAGCGATTGAGGATATGGTCTCCGAGGACGATCTCGTGCTGCCGGACGGCCGCAGGTTGCGTCTCGACGATTTCATAGCCGACATCGCCGTCGCCAAGTCGGCCGGCTACTGCATCACCTCCGGCCTAGTCGATGCCTACACCAAATGCCTGGCCGCGCCGGTCTTTTCAGCGCCAGGCAGGGTCGAGGCGACGATGTGCCTGGTGGTTCCGATCGATACCTCGACCGAAAAGACCGACGACCTGATAGCGTTGTTGCGCGAGCGCGCCGCACGGCTTTCGATCGTGGCATAGGCCGCCTTTCCAGCAGGCCGGCGCCGGCGTTCGTTCAAGCAATGGCGTTCGTTCAAGCAATAATGTCTGGAATGATCTTGTCCTCCAGCGCCATCAGCCTGTCCTTCAGGAAAAGCTTCTTTTTCTTCATGCGCTGGATCTGCAGCGGGTCGCAATTCATGGCGATCATCGCATTGATGGCCGCGTCGAAATCGGCGTGTTCCTGCTTCAGCCGGGAATATTCGAGGCGGATATCTGCCTGTTCCTGATCGGACATTTTTACCGTCTGCACGTCTGCGGCGCCCAAACTATGGGCCTGATTGGGCGGGACCGGGGCTTCTTGCACCGGCGCGCAGCCCATATCACATTTCATATTGGCGTGGAATGCTACCACGCAGCATTCGACATCGGTGCGCGATGGTGGCACACTGTCATTATGCCGTCACAGAAGCGAGCCTGCGGTGGACGTGCCATGACGGCTGCAATCCGAGGAAACCATGAAAGGGAGAACCAATCATGTCTCTTGCATCCCATCTTGATGAGCTGCAGCGGAAACACGGCGACATCGAACGGGAAATCGACGATGCGATGACCCATCCGTCGGTAGACGACCTCGAAATCGTGAATCTCAAGCGGCGCAAGCTGGCGCTCAAGGACGAGATTGAAAAACTGAAGGCGAAACCGACGACGCACTGAAGCCCTTCCAGGACTAGAAGCGCCGCCCGGCGCGCGATCTTTCCGGTGGCATCGCTATGCTGCCGGAAACGCTCGTGGATTTGCGGCAAGCTGCCGTCTTGTCATTTCCGATTTGCTGGGGCCTGCGCGCCAGTCGCCATTGACAAGCCATCTTTGCTCCTCCACCTCATGCCCGGACCTTCAAGATTAAAGGCAGCCGGCATGACCGGATATTTTTCCTCACCCTTCCCACGCCGCAGGTCGGTCGGTGTCGATGTCGGCGGCGTGATGGTCGGCGGCGGTGCGCCGGTCGTCGTCCAGTCAATGACCAACACCGATACGGCCGATGTCGACCAGACGGTCGCGCAAGTGGCGGCGCTGCATCGTGCCGGCTCCGAGATCGTGCGCATAACCGTCGATCGCGACGAAAGCGCTGCGGCCGTACCGGCCATCCGCGAGCGGCTGGAACGGCTCGGCATCGACGCGCCGCTGGTCGGCGATTTCCACTATATCGGCCACAAGCTCCTGGCCGACCACCCGGCCTGTGCCGAGGCACTGGCCAAATACCGTATCAATCCCGGCAATGTCGGGTTCAAGGACAAGAAAGACCGGCAGTTCGCGGCGATCGTCGAGATGGCGATCAAATACGACAAACCGGTGCGCATCGGCGTCAATTGGGGTTCGCTTGACCAGGAGCTGCTGACCCGGCTGATGGACGACAACCAGGCCCAGGGCTTTCCGCTGACGGCGCAGGAAGTGACGCGCGAGGCAATCGTGCAATCGGCGATCCTGTCGGCCGGAATGGCCGAAGAGATCGGCCTTGCGCGCGAGAAAATCATCCTGTCGGCCAAGGTCAGCGGCGTGCAGGATCTGATCGCCGTCTACACCGAGCTTGCCACCCGATCCGACCATGCGCTGCACCTCGGCCTGACGGAGGCCGGCATGGGCTCGAAAGGCATCGTCGCCTCGTCCGCGGCCATGGGCATCCTGCTCCAGCAAGGCATCGGCGACACAATCCGCATCTCGCTGACGCCGGAGCCGAACGGCGACCGCACGCGCGAGGTGCAGGTATCGCAGGAGCTGTTGCAGACCATGGGCTTCCGGCAGTTCGTGCCAATCGTCGCCGCCTGCCCGGGCTGCGGCCGCACAACCTCGACCGTGTTCCAGGAGCTTGCCCAGAACATCCAGGCCGACCTGCGCAAGAACATGCCGGTGTGGCGTGAACAATATCCCGGCGTCGAGAACCTCAAAGTCGCGGTGATGGGTTGCATCGTCAACGGTCCGGGCGAATCCAAACATGCCGATATCGGCATTTCGCTGCCCGGCACCGGCGAGACACCGACCGCCCCGGTATTCGTCGACGGCAAGAAGGCGGCGACCCTGCGCGGCCCATCGATTGCCGCGGATTTCGAGAAGATGGTCGCCGACTATATCGAACGGCGATTCGGGCAGCACGACAAAGCCGCGGCGGAGTAGTTCGATGCGGCGTTTGCTGGGCGCGGCGCTGGTTGTCATTTGCGGGCTGATCTGGGCGACAGCCGTTCAGGCCGATCCACCACGGCCCGCCAAAAAGAAGCTGATCGACCAGGTTTGCAACCTGATCGAGACGCATGCCGACCAGAACGGGCTGCCCCGGGATTTCTTTGCCCGGCTGATCTGGAAGGAAAGCCGTTTCGATCCCAATGCGGTCAGCCCCGTCGGCGCGGAGGGTATCGCCCAATTCATGCCGGGCACCGCCAAGATGCGCGGGCTCGCCAATTCCTTCGACATCGAACAGGCAATCCCGGCCTCGGCAAAATACCTTGCCGAAATGAAATCCGGTTTCGGCAATCTCGGCCTCGCCGCCGCAGCCTACAATGCTGGCGAGAGCCGGGTGACGCGCTGGCTGAATTCCGGCGGATTCCTCCCGTTGGAGACCGAAAGCTACGTCCTGGACGTCATGGGCGAGCCGGCCGACAAGTTCACCGATGCCGCGTATGCCGGCGTCATCCGGCCGCTCGACAAAAAGGCGAGTTTCGCTGCCGCTTGCCGCGAGCTGCCGGTGATCATGTCCAGAACCGTGCCGATGTCGTCGATCAACATCAAGCCCTGGGGCGTGCAGGTGGCCGGCAATTTCCGCCGCGCCGCGGCGCTCAACCAGTGGCTGAGCGTGAAAAGCCGGTTCCCGGCACTGCTTGCCGGCCACGATCCGGTGGTCAGCCGGGTCCGCACACCGATCGGCAGGCGCGGCATCTATGCCGTGCGGATCGGCGCCGATAGCAGAGCCAAGGCCGACACAATCTGTGACAAGCTGCAAAGCGTCGGCGGCGCCTGCATCGTGGTGCGCAACCGGTAAAGCCATATGTCGGTGCGTTTTGCGCCATTGCTGCCCATCTCGCTTCCCGTGGGCACTTCGTCCTCGATACGTGAATCATATTTTCGGTGAACCGTTAGGCAGGTCTTGCATCGTCGTCGATGCGGGGTAAGGTCCCCGCGATTTTTCGCGAAAGGGATCAGCATGGCCGGCTTCAAGACACTGGACGACATCGGCAATATCAGCGGCAAGCGTGTGCTGGTGCGTGTCGACCTCAACGTTCCCGTCGCCGAGGGCAAGGTCACCGACGCCACCCGCATCGAGCGCATTGCGCCGACCATTGCCGAGCTCTCCGGCAAGGGCGCCAAGGTCATCCTGCTTGCCCATTTCGGCCGGCCCAAGGATGGACCGGCGGCGGAATTCTCGCTCGAGCCGATCGCCAAGGCGACGGCGGAAGTGCTCGGCCGCCCGGTTGGCTTTGCCGCCGACTGCATCGGCGACAAGGCGGGAAATGCCATTGCTGCCATGAATAATGGCGACGTGCTGCTGCTCGAGAACACCCGCTTCCATAAGGGCGAGGAGCAGAACGATCCGGCCTTCACCGAAAAGCTCGCCGCCAACGGCGACATTTTCGTCAACGACGCCTTCTCCGCTGCGCACCGCGCCCACTCGTCGACGGAAGGGTTGGCGCATGTGCAGCCTTCCTTCGCCGGCCGCACCATGCAGGCCGAGCTCGACGCGTTGGAAAAGGGTCTTGGAAATCCCGTCCGTCCGGTTGTCGCCATCGTCGGCGGCGCCAAGGTCTCGACCAAGATCGACCTGTTGATGAACCTGGTGAAGAAGGTCGACGCGCTGGTCATCGGCGGCGGCATGGCCAACACGTTTCTCGTGGCACGCGGCACCGATGTCGGGAAATCCTTGTGCGAGCGTGATCTCGCGACCACCGCCAAGCAGATCATGATCGAGGCGGCCGAGGCCGGCTGCGCCATCATCCTGCCCGCCGACGGCGTTGTCGCCAGGGAGTTCAAGGCCGGCGCCGCCAGCGAGACCGTCGCCATAGCAGACGTGCCGGCCGACGGCATGATCCTCGACGTCGGCGCAAAGACCGTGAAAACCATTGCCGAATGGATCGACCGCGCCGCGACGCTGGTCTGGAACGGGCCGCTCGGCGCCTTCGAGATCGAGCCATTCGACCACGCAACGGTGGCGACGGCCAGGCACGCGGCAGCGCGCACCAGGGCCGGCAGACTGATCTCGGTCGCCGGCGGCGGCGATACGGTGGCGGCGCTCAACCATGCCGGCGTAGCCGACGACTTCACCTATGTCTCGACGGCTGGCGGCGCTTTCCTGGAGTGGATGGAAGGCAAGCCCTTGCCCGGCGTCGACATCTTGAAGCGCTGAGCGCGGCAGCAATAACAGCGCGAAAGAGGGCGCCCGCGACTTTCAATCGATTCGCGCCTACCCGGTGAAATTGTTCGACTTGAACCTGCGTTGCTCTGGTGGTCTGCTGGGCACGGATCAATTCTTTCAGGAGAAGCACGATGAGCGAACGTCTCGAGGACATTGCTGCCGCGATGGTGGCCAATGGCAAAGGCCTGCTGGCTGCCGACGAGAGCTCCGGCACCATCAAGAAGCGCTTCGACGTCATCGGTGTCGAGTCGACCCCCGACAGTCGCCGCGACTATCGCGAGATGATGTTCCGAGCCAGCGATGCAATGACCAAGTACATTTCCGGCGTCATCCTCTACGACGAGACCATTCACCAGAAGGCCGCCGACGGCACACCGCTGGTCGACATCATCAAGGCATCAGGCGCTCTCCCCGGTATCAAGGTCGATGCCGGCGCCAAGCCGCTGGCCGGCTTTCCCGGCGACACCATCACCGAAGGCCTGGACGGCCTGCGCGAACGCCTTGCCGACTATTACAAGCTCGGCGCCCGCTTTGCCAAATGGCGCGCGGTGATCGACATCGATGTTGCCAAGGGCGTGCCTTCCGCCACCTCGATCGGCTCGAACGCCCATGCGCTCGCCCGTTACGCCGCGCTTTGCCAGGAGGCCGGCATCGTGCCGATCGTCGAGCCGGAGGTGCTGATGGACGGCGCCCACGACATCGACACCTGCTACGAGATCAGCAAGGCGACACTGACAAAGTTGTACACCGAGCTCTATGCGGCTCGCGTCGTGCTCGAAGGCACCATCCTGAAGCCGAACATGGTGCTGGCCGGCAAGAAATCAGGCAAGGTCAGCAGCCCCGACGAAGTCGCCGAGAAGACAATAAAACTGTTCCGCGAGACGGTGCCGGCCGCGATCGGAGGCATCGCCTTCCTGTCAGGCGGACAAACGGACGAGCAGGCGACCGCCAACCTCAATGCCATCAACGCTATCGGCCCGCATCCGTGGAAGCTGACCTTCTCCTACGGCCGCGCCTTGCAGGCCGCTCCGCAGAAGGCCTGGAGCGGCAAGCCGGCAAACGTCGCCGCCGCACAGGCTGCCTTCGCCCATCGCGCCCACATGAACCATCTGGCAGCGCTTGGACAATGGCAGCCGACGCTGGAGCAAGCCGCCTGACGGAATTCAGGTTGCGTTCCCTCCGACCCGGGCCATGTGCCCGGGTTTGTTTGAAAGCAGCAAGGTCTGCGATTTCCTGCAACTAAAAATGCAGCTCTGTGTCGGCATTCCTCGCTGCCGATCGTCCTCCGTGAAAAGAGGAGCAGACCTATGCCAAACAACAAGACCGTATCGCAGGAAGACTGGTTTCAGGCGCACAAGGCGCATCTGGCGCGCGAAAAGGAATTGACGCGCTTTCGCGACCGCGTCGCCGCCGAACGCCGCGAATTGCCGTGGCTGAAGATCCGCAAGGACTATGTCTTCGAGACCGAGCAAGGGCCAAAGAAACTGCCTGACCTGTTCGACGGCAACAGCCAGCTGATCGTCTACCATTTCATGTTCGGGCCGGGCGCCGATTATCGCTGCGAGGGCTGCTCGTTCCTTGCCGACCACATCGACGGTGCCAACCAGCATCTCAGGCATCACGACGTCTCACTTGTGGTGGTGGCGCGGGCGCCGCTGGCCGAGCTTCTGCCCTACAAGCAGCGCATGGGCTGGAAATTCGACTGGGTGTCGTCGTACGCTTCGGACTTCAACTTCGACATGCAGGTGTCATTCACCGACAAGCAGATCGCGGCCGGCGACACGACCTACAATTTCGAGCGGCGCGCGCGGCAATCGAAGGATCTTCCCGGCACTAGCGTGTTCTATCGCGACGAGAAAGGCGACATCTTCCTGACTTTCATCTCGCGCTCGCGAGGCGGCGATCCGCTGATCGGCGCCTATCACTATCTCGATCTGACGCCGAAGGGCCGCAACGAAACCGGTCCCCACCATAGCTTGGTGGACTGGGTGCGGTTGCATGACGAGTATGAAGACCAATCCGGGACGCATGACGGTTGCCATTGAGGCGACAAGGGTGTCGCTGCAAGGTCGTTCACCTTCAGTGCAGCATGCGCTAAGTGCTGTTCGCTATGCCCTAAAAGGGACTTGCCATGCGGCGCTTTCCGACCCTTCTCACCTGGCTCGCCTTTCCGGTTTATGTCTGGCAAGGACTTGGCGTGCGTCGCCGCACCGCCCGCATGCTGCCGGCACAAGGTCCGGTCATGCACGAGATATCTGGCCTGGTGCCAGCAATCTCGGTTCTGGTGCTTGGCGATTCCTCCGCCGCTTCGGTAGGGATCGGCAATTCCGAAAACGGATTGGCCGCGCAACTGGCAGTTCTGATTGCGCAACGCACCGGCCGCACCGTGCGCTGGCGGGCGGCCGGCTTCAACTCGGCAACCTCTGGCCAGATCCGCGATCATGTGCTGCCCAATCTATCGGCCGATCCGTGGACGCATATCGTGCTGGCCATCGGTACCAACGACACCAAGAATTTTCATTCGGTACCGCGCTTCAAGCGCGAGTTTGGCGGCCTGCTCTACGCGCTGCGCGCCAAATGGCCGGAAGCGCGCGTCGTGTGGTCGCCGGTGCTGGAGTTCACCCGGGCTCCGGCAATGCCGCCGCTGCTCGGCAAGATCCTCGAAATCCGCGCCGTCAAAATGAACCGGATGGGCGAGCGCCTTTGCCTCGAACGCGGCGCCATACCGGCGCCCCGGCTGCCGATCACGGATGCCGATGCCGGCTTCGCATCGGATGGATTTCACGCTTCGGAAGCCGGCTACCGAGCCTGGGCGGAACATCTGGTCAGCCTGGTGCTCGCCAACGAACCGGGCGTCGCGTAGCGGGCCGCCCGCACTACGTCCAGTGCCCGAGCACCGCCGTAATCGAAATCGCCGCCATCGCCAGCAGCGCCAGCTTCCAGAAATCGCTGCGCCGCTTCAGCCCGGGCCAGCCAAGCGGCTTGATGAGCTGGATGACCATCATGGCGATGATGACGAGCGCGAGAAGTTTCGACATGCAGCCTTTGATCAGCATCGCGGCTGGCTGTCAAAGCGGCTCCGGAATCGCCGTCTTTCCAGTGCAGCAGGCCTCTTTTCAGCACTGCCTGATCACTTCGGTCGACAAATCGGAACGCCGGTCAGGAGAGACGCACCCTCCTGACAGACTGCTGTCAGCAGGGGTGTGCGATAGTGCCTGCATCGAAAGAGAGGAGACCAGCCATGAACGGTATTACCATTCTGCGTAGCGTGCAGCACTATGTCGGCAAGATCCGGACGATCCGCAATGAGATCCGCACCCAGCGATTCATGAACACCCTGCCGGCGGACATCCGCAAGGATATTGGTTGGCCGGACATGTATGGCGACCGCCGCAATGGCGGCAATTGAGGCAAGCTTTCCGCGTGGCGTTTGGATGCAACCTGGCGACGAGCTGAAATGGGCATGCTGAAGCCTCCTGACAGTATGGTGTCAGGAGGCTCGTGCCATAGTGCAATGGCCGCCGGAGCCGGATGGCCGAGAGGACGATCGATGAAAAGCTGGAACGACAGGCTGAACACGCCTGGCATCAACGGCATAACACCGTCGCCACGCACCATCGGCGACGTCGTCGAAGGCCAGCCGATGCTGGTTCCTACAGCTCGCCAGGTCCATGCATTCATCCGCTCTATCCCCGAAGGCATGGACATGAATATCCGCGCTTTGCGCACCGCTCTCGCCATCGAGCACGGTGCCGAGATGACATGTCCGGTCACCATCGGCTATCATCTGCGCACCGTCGCCGAGGCCGCCAACGAGGATCTTGAGCGTGGCATGGCGCTGGGCGACTTTGCGCCGTTCTGGCGGGTGGTCGACGCAAACACGCCGACAACGAGGAAACTGTCCTTCGGCGCGGCCTTCGTCGCCGCGCAGCGCAAGCGCGAAGGGCTGGAACGATAGACGCCGAGGGACCATACGATGCGCCGCGCCGACAGGCTCTTCCAGATCGTGCAGCATCTGCGTGGTGGTCGTCTGGTCACCGCCCAGAAGCTGGGCACGTGGCTCGAGGTTTCCGAGCGGACGATCTATCGCGACATCGCAGACCTGCAGTCGACCGGCGTGCCGATCGACGGCGAGGCCGGTGTCGGCTACATGATGAGGGAGGGTTTCGATCTTCCGCCGCTGATGTTCACGCGTGACGAGATCGTCGCGCTGGTCGCCGGCGCCCGCATGGTGCGCGCCTTTGGCGGCGCGGCCATGGCGCGAGCCGCCGACGAGGCGCTGGTCAAGATAGGCGCCGTGTTGCCCGACGCCGAAAAGGACCGCATCGCCCGTACCGAGATCCACACGCCGATGTGGGTGGTAAGCGATGCCGCCCGCGAAGCCATCGACCTGATCGAGCGGTCCATCGAGAAACGTCAGGTGCTGACCATCGACTATTCGGATGAGGCCGGCCGCAGCACCGCGCGCGACATCCGCCCGCTCGGCCTGTGGTTCTGGGGCAAGGTGTGGACCTTGGTCGCCTGGTGTGAGATGCGCGGCGATTTCCGCGCCTTCCGCATCGACCGCATCGCCTCGGTGGTCATCGCCGGCCGCACCTTCAAGCCGGAGCGCGGCAAGCAGCTCGCTGATTTCTATCGCGCGGTGGAGCGCAGCGAGGATTACGGCATGGCGCCGGACCGGGCGGCGCGAAGCTGACACGGAAGATCACAAAAAAAGCCCGCTTGAAAGCGGGCTTTTAGTTTTGGATGCCAGACCTATTCCTCTTCGTCGGCGTCCTTGTCCTTCGACTTCAGCGCCGAAAGCTTGGCGAAGACGGCGTTGGCGTCAAGTTCGCGGTCCTCGTCCTTCGGCTTTTCGGGCGCCGGCACCAGCCGTTCGGTCAAGGCGGCCGGCAGCAGCGTATCGCCGACCGGCTGCGCCTGCTCGCGGCCGCGCGAGGCGCGGTTGATTTCCATATCGAGGTCGATCTGCGACGTCAGGCCGAGCGTCACCGGATCCATCGGCTGGAGATTGGCGGAGTTCCAGTGCTTTCTGTCGCGAATCTGGTCGATCGTCGACTTCGTTGTGCCGACAAGGCGGGCAATCTGCGCATCCTTGAGCTCGGGATGGTTGCGCACCAGCCAGAGGATGGCGTTGGGCCGGTCCTGGCGCTTCGACAGCGGCGTGTAGCGCGGACCCTTGCGTTTGGATTCCGGCACCCGCACCTTGGGATCGGAGAGCTTCAGCCGGTGGTTGGCGTCCTTCTCGGCGCGCGCGATCTCGTCGCGAGTGAGCTGGCCGGTCATGATCGGGTCCATGCCCTTGATGCCTTGCGCCGACTCGCCGTCGGCGATCGCCTTGACCTCAAGCGGATGCAATCCGCAGAACTGCGCAATCTGCTCGAAGGAAAGCGCTGTGTTGTCAACCAGCCAGACAGCGGTCGCCTTTGGCATCAGCAGCGTATTGGCCATTACAAAAATCCTTCTCGTTCGCCCGCGTTCCCGCGCGGGCGGTGGTTTAGAGCCACCAAAATGGGAAAATCGCGGTCTATATAACCGCTCGCTCGCCGTTTCGCAATGTTTTTGGCAGGCGCGCGTCAAGGACGGCACGGCAGCGCGACCAGCAGACCGCGAAGGGTCGGCAGATGACGCCATGCAGTCGAAACCTTCAAAAAGACAAAGCCCGCCAGACCAAGGTCGGGCGGGCTCGGAACCGGCGACGGAAATCCGTCTGCTGCGGCTCTGGCTTCTAAAGCTTGATCCCGAACCGCGGCTCGGCGTTGCCGAAAAGCGGCGCCCGGTCTTCGAGCGGGATCGTGCTCGAGATCAAAGCCCTTTGCGGGCGATTCTCTCGATGTCGCCGCGGTTGATGCCGAGGTCGTTGAGCTGACGAGCATTCAGCCGGTTCAGTTCGCGCACGGTTTCGTTGTACATGCGCCAGTTACGGAAAGCGCGGATCGGGTTCATGATAGTCCTCCATCGTTTTGATGCCGCGTAAATAGGCATCGGCGATGAAAAATTGAACAGACGCTTTTGCATGGCCGCAATGCGTTTGTTGCATTGCACCATTAAGCTTTCGTTCAGCCTGCTTGCGGGCCGTCAGGCGACATCGAGCACAATCTTGCCGATGTGCTCACCCTCCTCCATCCGCTCATGCGCCCGCCACGCTTCCTTGAGCGGGAAGATCGTATCCATCACCGGCGCAACCTTGCGCGTGCCGAGCAGCGGCCAAACCTGCGCCTCCAGCGCAGCCGCAACTGCCGCCTTGAACTCCACGGTGCGTGGCCTGAGCAGCGATCCTGTGTGCACGAGCCGCTTGGCCATGATCTTGAAGAAATCGGCGCTCGCCACTGCCCCGCCCTGCGTCGCGATCTGGACGATGCGGCCTTCCATGGCTGCAGCCTCATAGTTTCGCGCCACATAGTCGCCGCCGACCATGTCGAGGATGACATTGGCACCCTTGCCGCCGGTTGCCTCCTTGACTGCGGCGACGAAGTCCTCCTCGCGATAGTTGATCGCCCGGTCGGCGCCGAGCTTGAGGCAGGCGTCGCATTTCTCCTTGCTGCCGGCGGTGGTGACGACATAGGCGCCGAAAGCAGCAGCAAGCTGGATCGCCGTGGTGCCGATACCCGACGAGCCGCCATGCACGAGCAGTGTCTCGCCGCTCTTCAGGCCGCCGCGCTCGAAGACATTGTGCCAAACAGTGAAGTAGTTTTCCGGCAGCGCCGCCGCTTCGGTGTAGGTAAAGCCGGCGGGCAGCGGCAGCACGCTGCCGGCGTGCACTCTGACATATTCGGCATAGCCGCCGCCCGCCGTCAGCGCACAGACCCGGTCGCCGACGCGCCAGCGCGATATCTCGTCACCAAGGGCAGCGACTTCGCCTGCTGCTTCCAGCCCCGGCAGATCCGACGCTCCCGGCGGTGGCGGATAGGCGCCCTTGCGCTGTTGCACGTCCGGCCGGTTGACGCCGGCGGCCCGCACCCGGATCAGGATCTCGCCGGGACCGGGAACCGGTACGTCGCGGGTTTCCGGTTTCAGCACCCGCGGCCCGCCCGGTTCCGATATGGCGATCGCCATCATCTTCGCCGGAATTTTCTGTGCGTTCGCCATGAATTTTCCCGTCGTGCTCCGCCGGTTTCTCGTG
Organism: Mesorhizobium sp. M1088; assembly: GCF_040318575.1. Classification (NCBI taxonomy): domain Bacteria; kingdom Pseudomonadati; phylum Pseudomonadota; class Alphaproteobacteria; order Hyphomicrobiales; family Phyllobacteriaceae; genus Mesorhizobium; species Mesorhizobium sp. M1088. The sequence continues at coordinate 20,734 of NZ_JAMYMO010000018.1, forward strand.
CCAGCTCTTGCCCGCCATTTGCATCCATACCCTTGCCCTATGTATGCTCATTGGCAAATCAGGCAAATGGGCAATCACGGAGGAGCGACGATGGCGATCTTCGACGACGAACCCAAGAAGAAAGCGCGCCCGCACGAGATCGGGCAGGATCTGTCGCTGCTTTCCGTCGATGAATTGTCCGAACGGATCGGCATCCTGCGCGACGAGATCGCCCGGCTGGAAGCCGAGCTCAAGACCAAGGGCTCGACCAAGTCGGCGGCAGAGGCGCTGTTTCGCCGCGGGTAGTTACTGCGGGTAATTCCAAAAGCTCGGGCACGCCGCCGAAAAGCCCGAATGCCGCTGTCTCCAGACTTGTGCCCAAAACCCCAGCCGGATTGAAAAATGTTCGCAAGCTACAGACCGATCCTCTCGCTGCTGCGCGGCACCGCGTTCCTGTTGGCGGCATCTGGACTGCACGGTCTGCTGTTGCCGCTGCGCGGCCAGGTGGAGGGCTTCTCGACGGCATCGCTCGGCCTGATGGGCACGGCTTGGGCCGGCGGCTTCGTCACCGGCTGCTTCTTTGCGCCACGCATCGTGCGCCGCGCCGGTCATGTCAGGGCTTTCGGCGCCTTTGCCGCATCGGGAGCGATCGTCGCACTGCTCACCGGCCTGATCATCGACGAATATACCTGGATCCTGCTGCGCGCCTTCACCGGCTTCACCATGGCCGGCGCCTTCATGGTCATCGAAAGCTGGCTCAACGAGAAGGCCACCAACGAAAACCGCGGCACCGTCTTCGGCCTCTACATGATGGTCACCTATGCCTCGATCATGGGCGGTCAGATGATCGTTGCCGGCGGCGATGTGAGATCGGCGTCGCTGTTCATGATCACCGGCATTCTGTTCTGCCTGTCGCTGATCCCGACGGCGGTCTCGACGGCGTCTCACCCCAAGCCGCTGCAGGACGTGTCGCTTGACGTCAAGGGGCTCTACGTCAATTCGCCGGTGTCGGCGATCGCTTGCGTGCTGATCGGCATCGCCAACGGCGCCTGGGGTACACTTGGTGCCGTCTATGGAGCGCGCATCGGCATCTCGACAGCCGAGATCGCGCTGATGATGAGCCTCGTGGTCATCGCCGGCGCTGCCATGCAGCTTCCGGCCGGGCGGCTCTCCGACACGACGGACCGTCGTTTCGTGCTGGCGGGCGCGGCCTTCGGCGCTGCGCTGTTTGCCATCGCCATCTTCCTGTTCGAACCGCGCTCCGGCGTCTTCGTCATCGTCTGCACCGCCGCCTACGGCGCCTTCGCCTACACGCTCTATTCGATCGCGGTGGCGCATGCCAATGACCATGCGCGATCGGAGGACTTCGTCAAAGTGTCGGGCGGCCTGCTGCTGCTTTATGGCTTCGGCACGATGATCGGTCCGCTGGTGGCCGCCGGCCTGATGGGCTGGATGCGCCCTGAGGGGCTGTTCCTGGCCACTGCGCTCGCGCATCTCAGCTTGGCTGGCTATACGCTGCTGCGCATCAGCCGTCGCGCGCCGGTGCCGATCGAAGGCCGCGATGCCTTCAAGACCCAGCCCGCCGATCGCTCGGTGACGCCGGAAGCGTTGCGGCTCGACCCGCGTAGAAAAGCTGAAGCCGACAGTTGAGATTCGAGGCGCTTTGCCCCACAAATAAGGCATGATGCTTTCCGACGCCTTCATGGCGATTGCCGATCCCAACCGGCGCCATCTCTTGGAAGAGCTCCGGCGCGGACCGAAGACCGTCAACGAATTGGCATCCGGCTTGCCGGTGTCCCGCCCGGCCGTTTCGCAGCACCTGAAGGTGCTGCTTGATGCGGGGTTGGTCAACGCCAAGCCGGAAGGCACCAGGCGCGTCTATACGGTCAGCAATGCCGGCTTCCTGAAGCTCAACATCTGGCTTGACCAGTTCTGGGATGCGGAGCAGCTCGGTTCACCCGGAAGCTGAGAGGCATCGTCAGCGCGTCGAGCAACTATGCAGCATCGGGCCTAGAGTATCCGTGTTGGTCAAGGGAGAGATGGTGTCCAGGTCCGATTGTCCCTGAGTAGTGCGTTTGCGAGGATGATGAACCACTCTAGCCATTGTTGTAGGGGAAGAGCTTGAAATACGGCTGCGCTTCCTCGATCACACGGGCAACCGAGGGGCGTTGCAGCAACCGGTCGTGATAGCGCCTGACCGCAGGATATTCGTCTCCGAACGGCTCGACCTTGTTGGCGTAGAACAGCGCGGGGGCGGCAGCGCAGTCGGCCATGGTGAAGCTCGCACCCACCGCCCATGTCGTCGACTGCATGTCCTGTTCAATGATGGCGTAGGAGCTGCGCAGCTGGGCGCGGGCCTGCTCGACGCCGAACGGATCGGTCTTGCCCTCCGGCCGCAGCCGGTCACCAACGATCTTCTGCATCGGTTCCTGGACATAGAAGTCATAGAAGCGGTCGGCAAGCCGGGTCTGGCGAGCGAGATCGAGATCGGCGGGGATCAGTTCGACCGGCCCAGGATAATACGCGTTGAGATATTCGATGACGATCGTCGATTCCGGCACGGTCCGGTCCAGCGCTTCATCGCGCAGCACCGGCATCTTGCCGAGCGGCCACAATTTCAGAAACGCCGCGCGCGACTGTTCATTGCCGAGATCGACAACGACCGATGTGAATGGCGTGCCGTTCTCATAGAGCGCGATCAGCGGTTTCCAGCAGAAGGAGGCCAGCGGATGAAGATGCATCGTCAGGGACATTTTTGCTCCTATCTTTGGTGCTTCGTCTCGCGGGCATCCGGTGTCAAGGTTCGGCCCGCTGCTACGTGGCCCGGCTGTGGGCGACGATCGCATCGATGATCGCGGCCCAATCGTCGGGATGCAGCTCGTGGCCGCCGCCCTCGATCCGGACCAGTCTTGCACCGGCGACCGCGTCGGCAAGAGCGGCGCCATGCTCGGCTGGAAAGATCGGATCGTCGGTGCCGTGGACAACGAGGAGCGGAATCTTCATCTCGTGCAGTCGCCCCGTCCAGTCCTCGCCGCTCCGATCTTCGCCGCCCTTGAGCATGAAGTGATTGGTCGCGCTGAGAAAGCCGCCGGACCGGTCGTAGTCCTGTTCCACGAACGCTCTCGTCCGCGCCTCATCGAACGGATGCGCGGTGCCGGCGAGCGCACGCGCGTTTTTGACCATGAAATCGACCGCTTGGCCACGGTCAGACCAGTCGACCTTCGCGCCTTCGGCCGAATGTTTCCTATAGGCCTCGGTGGTTCCGGGCAAATGCGACGTATCGATGCCCAAGGGCGAGCTGCTGATCACCGTCAGCGAAGTGACACGCGACGGGTATTTCAACGCAACGAGCTGCGCGATCATGCCGCCCATCGACATGCCGACCACGTGCGCCTTTCGGATTCCCTGGTCGTCAAGGACGCGGACGGCATCGTCCACCATGTCGTCGAATGTATAAGGCGGCTCGCCCGGCGCGTATTTGGTCGAACGGCCGGTATCGCGATTGTCATAGCGGATCACGAAGCGACCCTCGCCGGCCAGCTTCCGGCAAAACGCTTCGGGCCACCAAAGCATGGAAGCCATCGCGCCCATGATCAACAACACCGCCGGATGGGCCGGATCGCCGAACGTCTGGGATGCGATTTCGGGGTGTTCGGCGTTTTTCATGGATTTCCTCCTTGGGCTTCCAATCCGATTGCATTTTGCAATCAGTTGCACGATATTAAAACCGATACGATAATGCAACCGGTTTTTGGAGATTCGCATGAACATCGATCGTCGGTCCGGATGCCCCATCAACCTGTCGCTCGAAGTGTTCGGTGACCGGTGGAGCCTGATCATCCTTCGCGACATCATCTTCGGCGGCAGACGCCACTTTCGCGAACTGCTCAACGGCTCGATGGAGGGCATCGCCTCCAACATCCTCGCCGACCGGCTGAAGCGGCTGATGGAGCTCGGCATGCTGACCAAGGCGGACGATCCCTCCCACAAGCAAAAGGCGATCTACAGCCTGACCGAAATGGCGATTACGCTGGTGCCGATCCTGGCGCATCTCGGCGCCTGGGGCCGCGTCTGGCTGCCGGTCAGCGAAGAGCTCTCTATCCGTGCCGAGCTTCTGGAAAAAGGCGGCCCGCCGATGTGGGATAAGTTCATGAACGAGTTGCGCCACGAGCATCTGGGTGCGTCTCCCGCCCCATCTGGACCCACCGTCCGCGCGACTTTGCAGGCCGGATACGATGCGGTAGTCGCCCGCAAGGCGGAGCGAGTTGGCTGCGATCCGGCGCCATGACCAACTTATTTTCCCAATTGCGGGCTGGCTCTGCTATCAAGGGACTGAAGATAATTTACGGATTGGATAACGCTCTTGGTCGAGAACTCTAAGGACACTGCCCGTGCGCGGGCCGATTTGCGTTTCAAGAAACAGGAAGAGGCAGCCACGGTTCGCCAGAAGGCGATGGCGGAATATGTCGCCGAGAGCGACGCTCGCCAAGCCAAGACCAACAAGCTGCGGGCGCTGCGCCTCGCCAAGGAAGCGGAAGACCTGGCCAATGCGCCTCCGGCCCCGGTGAAGAAGCCTCGCGCCAAGAAGAAATAGGCCGGCGCTCCCAGAATGCATGCTTCCTTTCGCACGCGAAACAGTTCACTCGGAGTCTGTTCTGCCGGTTGATAACTGGCGCGTTTAGGAGACGGCCATGACCGCACTGACGCTCGACAAAGCCCTTGAAATCATCGCCGCCGCCTTTGCCAAGGGTGCCGAGCTCAAGCTCAGGCCGCTTGGCGTCTCGGGCTCGACGCCGGCGCCCATCTGGTCGCGTTCCAGCGTCAGGACGGCGCCTCGTTCCTGCGTCCGCAAATGTCGGCCGGCAAGGCCTATGGCGCGCTCGCTATCGGAATGGGCTCGCGCCGGGTGGAAGCTTTCGCCAAGGAGCGCCCGCATCTGATCGCCGGCGTCTCCGACGTGTCGGGCGGGCGCGTCCTGCCGGTCGTCGGCGGCGTGCTGATCCGTGACAACGCCGGCACGATCATCGGCGCCATCGGTATTTCCGGCGACACGTCCGACAATGATGAAACGGCAGCCATCGCCGGTGTCGAGGCGGCTGGCTTCTCCGCTGACCCGGGCTGAGTCGGGATCCTTAACTCATATTGATGTCGCGGGTGGCCGACCGCATCGACACCGAAAAGCCGGCCAGCACGTCGATCAGCGCTATGACCATCAGTGTGAAGAAAACGGAATGGGCGGCGCCCTTCACCAGCAGGAACTCGACCAGATAGGCCACAAAGACGAAGGTCGACAAAAGATGGTCCATGATCGAGGCATTTGTCGTGCGCGTCGACTTCACCACTTCGACGAACAAGAAGATCAGTGCGATCAGCACGATGAGGTCGCCGAGGGTCATCGAGAACACGCCACCCGACATCATCCGGACCGAAAACATTTCGGTGGCCCACGGATCGTCGCCGCTGCCGAATATTCCCAGAAGCCCGAGATTGTAGAGGATGAAAGGCACGATCAGCAGCGGGATGGCACCGAACATGTGGCGGCTCCGGTTGGACTGATCTTTGTAGAGTGCGCCCGGCGTTCGCCGTCAAGAATTTTCGTGCGGCCGATAAACACGGACAAAGACGGCGTGAAACAACAATGTCAGGCCCGGCTGATACGATCAGTTGTCGCAAACGCAAAAAGACCGGCCAATGGCCGGCCGTTTCGCAACCCATAAACCGTCGAAAGCTCTCTCAGCTTTCCTTCGGCTCCAGAACCTGGCGACCGCGATACATGCCGGTCTTCAGGTCGATATGGTGCGGACGGCGCATCTCGCCGGAGTTCTTGTCCTCGACATAGGTCGGGGCCTTCAGTGCGTCGGCAGAACGGCGCATGCCGCGCTTCGACGGAGAGGTTTTTCGTTTCGGAACGGCCATGGATATGCTCCACTACATGGTCAAAACGCCCCGGCGGCCCTCGTGAAAGGGCCACATCAGGGGCCGGAATCTGAGAAAGTCGGGTGCCTATACACGCCCGACGGCGTTTTGGCCAGCGTCGCCGTGTTTTTTTTTGACACTATCGCAGGCAACCGACATAGGCGCCGGCGCGGCCGGCGCGCCGTTCGATCAACGCGGCAAGCCGCCTCAGTCCCGGCCCGGGCTTCGCCGGATTGCGCACGATCGGATTCGGCAAGGTGACGGCAAGCAGCGCTGCCTGCCGGCGCGACAGCTGTTTTGCCGAGACGCCGAAATGATGCTGGGCGGCGGCCTCGATACCGTAGATGCCCGGTCCCCATTCGGCGATGTTGAGGTAGATCTCCATGATCCGCCGTTTCGACAGCACCGCATCGAAATAGACGGCCAGCGGCAGTTCCACGACCTTACGGACCGAGCCCACCGGCCGCGACCATAGATAAAGATTCTTTACCGTCTGCATGGTGATGGTCGAGGCGCCACGTGTCATCTCGCCGGCGAGCGCATCGTCGACGACGCCGCGCAACTCGCCCAGATCGACGCCGCGATGGAAACAGAACTGCCCGTCCTCCGACATGATGACCGAATATGCCAGCACCGGCGCCACATCGTCGATGGAAACCCAGCGCCGATCGTAGCCAGAAAACGTCGCCAGGTCCTTCAGCATCAATGTCGACACCGGATGCACGAATGTCGGCAGGTACAGGAAGGTCAGCACCACCGGCACCAGCGCCAGCACGACGGCGACGGCGATGCCGCGCCGGACCCAGCGTTGAAGACCGATGCGGCTGCCGCGTCTCGGTCTCGCCATGTCCAACCCTTCGGTTTCGTGATCGACGATCGGTTCCGCCAAGCCACCCAGTCCGCGCTACTCCCTGCCCCCGGCATAATGGCGCTTGGCTTCTTGCGCAACGTCTGAGTGTCGGCTACCGCTCCCGACCATGACGAAAGACGACCAAATGGCGTTCGAAGCTGCACTTATTGCCCGGGCAGTTCCGCTCGAGGCGCTGCTGAGGCGGTTGCTCGACGGACGGACGCTTTCGGGCGAGGTCGCGCGGCCCGAACGCCTGATGGCGGCAATGCGACATGGCGTGCTGAACGGCGGCAAACGACTGCGTCCCTTCCTGGTCATGGAAAGTGCTGCACTGTTTTCAGCCGACGGCGAGGCGGCGCTGCGCGTCGCGGCGGCGCTCGAATGCGTGCACTGCTATTCGCTCATCCATGACGATCTGCCGGCCATGGACGACGATGATTTGCGCCGCGGCCAGCCGACCGTGCACAGGGCTTTCGATGAGGCGACCGCCATTCTTGCGGGCGACGCCTTGCTGACACTTGCCTTCGACATCCTTGCCGACGAGGCGACAATGCTGCCGGCCGAGCGCAGGGCAACGCTGGTGCTGGCACTGGCCCGCGCCGCCGGGGCGGGAAGCATGGTCGGCGGCCAGATGCTCGATCTCGAAGCCGAACAAAGCCGGCCGGACGAGGCCGGCATCATCCGGCTTCAGGCGATGAAAACCGGTGCGCTGATCCGCTTTGCCTGCGAAGCGGGCGCTATCCTTGCCGGCGCGCCGTCGGGCGACCGCGAACGGCTGGCCGAGTTCGGCTCGGCGATCGGGCTTGCCTTTCAGCTTGCCGACGATCTGCTCGACCTGACCGCCGACGCGCATCAGATGGGCAAGGCGACCGGCAAGGATGCCGCGGCCGGCAAGGCGACGCTGGTCGCGCTGCACGGACCGGACTGGGCGCGGGGCCAGCTCCATGGCCTCGTTGACCAGGCTCATGCGTTGCTCGAACCTTTTGGCGAGCAAGCTGCGCTTCTGAAACAAGCGGCGCAGTTCGTAGCGGCCCGCAACAATTAAGCGCGCCCCTATGGCGCGCCGGAGAATTGGCGACTGATCGGCCGGACGCCCTCGCAACCGGCCGATCGGGATCATTTCCGGCGATGTCGGACCACATGGACCCGCCACACCAGTTGCCGAGCCATTCGTCAGCCTCGCGGCAGGGTTCCGCGGCTCGGGTGGACAGCGGTCAGCCTTCGCCAGTTGTCTTTTCCACCACGGGCTGCGGAACCGGTTCCATCTCGGCCGCCGCCTCGACCGCCTGCGCCTCGGCCGGCTTGCGCCGGTTGCGGATGAAGGCGGCGATGCGGTCGCGGATTTCGCCGGCGCTGAGGAACACCGGAACGCGCGCCACCGGCGCGGTCGGCTCAAAGGACAGGCCAAGGCCGGTGATCCTGCCCTTGTCGTCGACGTCGCGGACGATCAGCTCGATCGGACCGAGCAGCACGCGGTCGGCGTATTCGGCGTGGCCGCCGAGCCGGGTAGTGACCAGGTCGCCAATGCTGAGCTTGCGTTCCGCTTCGGTCAGGCCCGGCGCGTAGGCGGTCTCCAGTTCCTCGGCGGGGCGTGACGGATCGACGGCGAAGGCCCCGAAGAAATCCGCGTCCTCGGGATCGACCACGGCACGGCTGGCGAACAGCTTGTCGAGCAGGCGCGGATAGCGGTCCGGCACGAAGATGTAGACATGGTCGCCGGTCGCGAGCCGGCCCATATCCTGGAAGCGCATCGAGCGTCCGTCGCGCAGCACCAGCGACGGCCGCGCCCAGCGCGGAATGCGTTCGCCGCGCGCCACCGGGCTGCCAGGTGCCACGCGGTAGGCGAGAAGCTCATGATGGGCGGAGCCCGGCAGTTCCAATTCGACCTTGTCGAGCGGTCCCAGGCGGGCCGGCACGATAAGGCCGAGACGGCGCGCCAGCGGCCCGACGGTCCATCCCTGGATGATCAGCGAGACCAGCACGATGATGAAAGCAGTGTTGAAGATGAGGCGGCCGTTCTCAAGACCGCCGAGCAGCGGCGTGATGGCAAGCAGGATCGACACGGCACCACGCAGGCCAACCCACGAGACGAAGGCGACTTCCGGGCGTGGCAGACGGAACGGCACCAGGCAGAGCCAGACGGCGATTGGCCGTGCCACAAATACCAGGAACAGGCCGAGCAGCACTGCCGGCACCAGGATCGCCGGAAATTGCGAAGGCGTCGCGAACAGGCCGAGGATCAGGAACATGATGATCTGCGCCAGCCACGACATGCCGTCCTGGAAGCGCTTGAGGATGGTGACGGCCCGGATATCGGAATTGCCGGCAATCAGGCCTGCGAGATAGACCGCCAGGAAGCCGGAGCCGCCGACGGCACCGGCGGCAGCGAACACCATAAGCGACAGCGTCAGCACGAAGATCGGCAGCAGGCCGTGATCGAGATTGAGGCGATCGACAAGGCGCACGATGGCCATGCCGCCGAGAATGCCGATGACCGCGCCGAGCCCCATATTGACGAGGAAGCCGACGGCAAGATCGGTGACCAGCACCTTGGCCTCGGGGTGGGTATTGGCGGCGATGACCTCGACCAGCGTGATGGTCAGGAAGATGGCGATCGGGTCATTTGTGCCGGATTCCACCTCGAGCGTGGACCGCACGCGCTCGCGCAAATTGATCTCGCCGGCGCGCAGCAGGAAGAACACCGCCGCGGCGTCGGTCGAGGCGACGGCGGCACCGAGCAGGAAGGATTCCAGCCAGGTCAGGTCGAGCAGATAATAGGCGGCGGCGCCGAAGAGCCCGGTGGTCAAAAGGACGCCGAATGTGGCCAGCGACAGCGCCGGCCCGGCCGCCTGCCGCAAGGCGTTGAGCGGCGTGCCGAAGCCGGAATCGAAAAGGATGACCGCCAGCGCCAATGAGCCGGCAAAATAAGCAACTCGGGCATTGTCGAAATGGATGCCGAGACCGTCGGTTCCGGTGGCGAGGCCGATGCAGAGAAACAGCAGCAGGAGAGGGGCGCCAAAACGGAAGGCGATCAGGCTTGAAAACGCGGCGGCAACGACAAGTGCTGCGCCAACGAGCGTCACAAGATAGATACCATGCTCCATTCGTTGGTCGCCCCTAGTCGATATGCTCCGGCATCACGGGAGAGTGGGGCGAAGACATGGCCGCTGCAAGGCAGCAGCGTGGCTTTTTGCCCCACGCTGCCGATCGTCGAAAGTTTTGGCACCCCCGAGCAGCGGAGCGTGCCTCGGCGGTTCGTGCTGCAATGAAAAACGCCCGGACTGAGCCGGGCGTCTCCAGGTCAAGGAGCTGGCTCTGCGATCAGGCGATGGTCTTGCCGAAGGCGACGGCGGTATCGCCCATGCGGTTGGAAAAGCCCCACTCATTGTCGTACCACGACAGCACCGAAACGAAGTTGCCGTCCATGACCTTGGTCTGGTCGAGCGCCACGATCGAGGAATGCGGATCATGGTTGAAGTCGATCGAAACATTGGGGTGACGAGTAACGGCGAGGATGCCCGTCAGCTTGCCGTTCGAGGCGGCGATCACCGCGTCATTGATCTCCTGGACGGTGGTCGGCCGCTGGGCGATAAACTTGAAATCGACGAGCGAGACGTTCGGGGTCGGCACGCGGATGGAGATGCCGTCGAGCTTGCCCTTGAGTTCGGGCAGTACCAGGCCGATGGCCTTGGCAGCACCGGTCGAGGTCGGAATCTGCGACAGCGCGGCGGCGCGGGCGCGGTAGAGGTCCTTGTGCATGGTGTCCAGCGTCGGCTGGTCGCCGGTGTAGGAATGGATCGTCGTCATCATGCCCTTCTCGATGCCGACCGCCTCATTCAGCACGGCCGCCAGCGGCGCCAGGCAGTTGGTGGTGCAGGAGGCGTTTGAGATGACGATGTGGTCCTTGGTCAGCTTGTCGTGATTGATGCCATAGACGACGGTGAGATCGGCGCCCTCCGCCGGAGCGGAGACGAGAACGCGCTTGGCACCGGCGGTCAGATGGGCGACGGCCTTGTCGCGGGCGGTGAAGATACCGGTGCATTCGAGCGCGATGTCGATGCCAAGCTCCTTCCAGGGCAGTTGCGTCGGATCCTTGATCGCGGTGACCTTGAATTTCTCCTTGCCGACGATGATCTGGTCGCCGTCAACCGTCACCTCATGCGGAAAGCGGCCATGCACGCTGTCGAAGCGCAGCAGATGCGCGTTGGTCTCGACCGGGCCGAGATCGTTGACCGCGACGACGTCGATATCCTTGCGGCCGGATTCATGGATGGCGCGCAGGATGTTGCGGCCGATGCGGCCGAATCCGTTGATGGCAACTCTGACGGTCATTGTTCTCTCCCTGGGAGTTGGAGGCCGAAGATCAAGTCCGCAGCTTCATAACGGCGGACGGGCAAAGAATCCAGCCGCCGAGGCGTGGATTTAAATCGATTAGTGCTCCACCGCCCGGCAAAACCGCTATGCCAGCCTTTGCCGGGCGGGGCTCACTTTCATTTGCCATGCAGACGGGCTTCCGCCGCCTTCACCGTTGCCTCGGCTGTGATGCCGAAATGCGGGTAGAGCTGTTCGATGGTGCCGGAGGCGCCGAAGCCGGTCATGCCGACAAAGATGCCGTCGGTGCCGATGAAGTGATCCCAGCCCTGACGGATGCCGGCTTCGATGGCAATCTTGAGCGGCGCATTGCCGATCGTCCTGCTGCGATAGTCGGCGCTCTGCTTGTCGAACAATTCGAAACACGGCACCGAGACGACGCGGGTCGCGTGGCCGTGCTTTTCCAAGGCCTCGCGGGCGGCCAGCGCGATCTCGACCTCGGAGCCCGACGCGAAGATCGTCACCGCCGCCTCGCCACTGGCGGCGGCAAGTTCATAGGCGCCGCGGCTGGAGAGGTTTTCCGCAACGAAGTCGTTGCGTACCGTCGGCAGGTTCTGCCGGGTCAGCGCCAATGTCGAAGGCGTCTTTTCCGACTCAATGGCCAACTGCCAGCATTCCGCGGTTTCCACCGCATCGGCGGGGCGGAAGACATTGTGGTTCGGAATGGCGCGAAGTGCTGCCAGATGCTCGACCGGCTGATGGGTCGGGCCGTCTTCGCCAAGGCCGATGGAATCATGAGTCATGACGAAGATCGAGCGGATGCCCATCAGCGAAGCAAGCCGCATCGCCGGACGGGCATAGTCGGAAAAGCACATGAAAGTGCCGCCATAGGCGATAATGCCGCCATGCAATGTCAGCCCGTTGAGCGCGGCCGCCATGCCGTGCTCGCGAACGCCGTAATGAACGTAGCGCTGGCCGTAATCGTCGGCGGTGATGTTCTTGGTCTGGCTGGTCTTGGTGTTGTTGGAGCCGGTCAAATCGGCCGAGCCGCCGATGGTTTCGGGCACGGCGCCGTTGATGACCTCCAGCGCCATTTCCGATGACTTACGGGTGGCGACCTTCGGCTTGTCGGCGGCGAGCTTCTTCTTGTAATCGCCAATGACGGCGTCGAAGTTGGCCGGCAGCGTGCCACTGATGCGGCGTTCGAACTCGCTGCGCAATTTGGCATCAGCCTTGGCAAGGCGGCTTTCCCAGTCGGTGCGCGCCTTGACGCCTGTCCGCCCGGCGGTACGCCATGCGTCGAGGATATCGGCCGGAACCTCGAAGGGCGGATAATCCCAGCCGAAGAATTTTCTGGCGCCAGCGATTTCCTCGGCGCCGAGCGGCGAGCCATGCGCCTTGTTGGTGCCGGCCTTGGTCGGCGCGCCGAAGCCGATGGTCGTCTTGCAGGCGATCATCGTCGGCTTGTCGGAGTGGCGGGCGGCTTCGATGGCATAGGCGATCGCTTCCGGGTCCTGGCCGTCGATATGGCTGGCATTCCAGCCGGACGCCTGGAAGCGGGCGACCTGATCGGTGTTATCGGCGAGCGACACCGGGCCATCGATCGAGATGTTGTTGTTGTCCCAGAAGACGATCAGCTTGTTCAGTTTCAGATGCCCGGCAAGCGCGATGGCTTCCTGGGATACGCCTTCCATCAGGCAGCCGTCGCCGGCCAGCACATAGGTGTAGTGGTCGACGAGATCTTTGCCGAAAGCGGCATTCATGATGCGCTCGCCGAGCGCGAAGCCGACCGAATTGGCAAGGCCCTGGCCGAGTGGGCCGGTCGTCGTCTCAATGCCCGCGGCATGGCCGTATTCCGGGTGGCCCGCCGTCCTCGACCCCAATTGGCGGAACTGCTTGATCTGGTCGATGGTGATGTCTTCGTAGCCCGTCAGATAGAGCAGCGAGTAAAGCAGCATCGATCCGTGGCCGGCCGACAGGATAAAGCGGTCGCGGTCCGGCCAATGCGGGTTTTTCGGATCGTATTTGAGAAAGCGGGTGAACAGCACCGTGGCGATGTCGGCGCAGCCCATGGGCAGTCCGGGGTGGCCGGAATTTGCCTTCTCGACGGCGTCCATGGCGAGAAAACGGATCGCATTGGCCATCCGGTCATGTTGTTCGCGCGAGGTCATGCTTCCTCCAAAATGGGGGTTTGGGCCTTGGGAAAGCCCTTGAAAAGGGTGCGCGACACATAGCAGGCGCGGCCTTTTAGTCAACAAATCGGTGTGCTTTTGCCGGTCTTGTGATGGCCGTGCGCGACTTACATTAGCGTTAGCAGGGGACAGTCGCGACAGCTTTATTGACGTGCGGTTCACACGACGCGTAATGTTTCAGGGATAACGCGTTCTGAACGTGGATGATTCGGTGATGGGCAGGGCGCAGGACGAAAGCCATGACCGGGGAAACGACCCTCAAGGAAGTCATTGCCAGGCTGGGTAAGGCCATCGAAGGGCTGGAAAACGCCGTCGCGGCCAAGCTTGAGCATGAGCGGGACTATTCGGAAGCCGAGGCCGAAGTGCAGCGGATGAACGCCGACCGCTCGCGGCTGGCGCAGGAGCTCGACAATTCCGAGGCCCGCGCCGAACGGCTGGAAGATGCCAACAAGGAAGTGTCGCGAAGGCTGGTGACAGCTATGGAAACCATCCGCGCGGTACTGGACAGGTAGGCCAATGGCACAAGTCACGGTTTCCATCGACGGCAAGCAGTATCGGATGGCCTGCGACGAGGGCCAGGAAGAGCATCTGATCGATCTTGCCGAGCGCTTCGACCGCTATGTCTCGCATCTGAAGGATTCTTTTGGCGAGATCGGCGACCAGCGGCTGACCGTGATGGCCGGCATCATGGTCATGGACGAGCTTTCGGAACTGCAGAAGCGGGTCAAGGGCATGGAAAGCGAAGTGCTGACGCTGCGCAAGACGCGCGACGACGCACTGACCAAGGCCGACAAGAACGATTCCGTGCTGACCGGGGCGCTCGGCGCACTGGCCCAGCGCATGGAAGACCTGGCGACGACACTGGCAGTGAACAAGGCCTGAACCAGCGCAGCGAAAATTCCTGCTGCATTTGCCGAGAAGCAATGAAAATATTTCGCCGCCGGCCTTGATGCCGGCGCAACAGGCGTTTGAAGGATGACGCCGGAGTGATAGAAAGGCAAAAGCAGCGCCGGGCAACGCCGGCTGCGATCTGCACGCACAGGGTAAGGGACACGTCATGAGCCTTCGCATCAACGATATCGCACCGGACTTCACCGCTGAGACCACGCAAGGACCGATCAGCTTCCATGAATGGATCGGCGACGGCTGGGCGGTATTGTTCAGCCATCCGAAGAACTTTACGCCGGTTTGCACGACCGAACTCGGCACAATGGCCGGGCTCGAAGGCGAGTTCAGGAAGCGCAACGTCAAGATCATCGGCATCTCGGTCGATCCCGTCCAAAGCCATGAAAAGTGGCAGAACGACATCAAGACCGCGACCGGTCATTCGGTGAACTACCCGCTGATCGGCGACAAGGATCTCAAGGTCGCCAAGCTTTACGAGATGCTGCCGGCGGGTGCCGGCGAGAGCTCGGAAGGCCGCACGCCCGCCGACAATGCCACGGTGCGTTCGGTTTACGTCATCGGGCCCGACAAGAAGATCAAGCTGGTTCTCACCTACCCGATGACGACGGGCCGCAACTTCGACGAAATCCTGCGCGCCATCGATTCCATGCAGCTGACCGCCAAGCACCAGGTGGCGACGCCGGCGAACTGGAAGCAGGGCGAGGACGTCATCATCACCGCTGCCGTCTCGAATGAGGATGCCATCAAGCGCTTCGGCGCCTATGAGACGATCCTGCCATATCTCAGGAAAACCAAGCAGCCTTCCGCCTGAGCAGGCAGAGGCGGCACAGAGAGTTTTCGGTTTTCCTGGCCGTGTGAGCATGGGGTGCTTGATGATGCCTGGTTGACGGACAACCATGCCTTTAATTTGCCGTGGCAGAGAAAATCCTTCCTGCCGTGGTGAGGGGCGAAGGAGGCTGGATTGGACGCATTATCGGCCAGGTCGCAGGTCACCGGCTTCTATGACAAGCCGAGCGGGTCCGTCCAGTATGTGGTCGCCGACATGGCGACCCGCAAATGCGCCATCATCGATCCGGTGCTCGACTTCGACGAAAGGTCCGGTGCAACGGCAACGAAAAACGCCGACGCCCTGCTCGACTTCGTCAGGGAAAGCGGGCTGGAGGTCGAGTGGATCCTCGACACGCATCCGCATGCGGATCATTTCTCCGCCGCCCATTATCTGAGGGGGAGAACCGGAGCGCCGACGGCAATCGGCGAGAAGGTCATCGACGTTCAGAAATTGTGGAAGGTGATCTACAACTGGCCGGAATTCCCCGCCGACGGTTCGCAATGGGACAGGCTGTTCGCCAACGGCGCAACTTTTTCGGTCGGCGGCATTGCGGCAAGAGTGCTGTTCTCGCCGGGCCACACACTGGCCTCGATCACTTACGTCATTGGCGACGCCGCCTTCATCCACGACACGCTGTTCATGCCGGACAGCGGCACCGCAAGGACAGACTTTCCGGGCGGCAGTGCCGAGCGGCTCTGGCGTTCGATCGAGGACATCCTGGCGCTGCCGGACGAGACACGTCTGTTCGTCGGTCACGACTACCAGCCGGGCGGTCGCGAAGCGCGGTGGGAAAGCACGGTCGCGGAGCAGAAAGCCGGCAACATCCATGTTGCCGGCTGCAAGACGGAAGCCGACTTCGTCGCGCTCCGCCAAGCCCGCGACAGGACGTTGCCGATGCCGCGGCTGATCCTGCACGCGCTGCAGGTCAATATGAATGGCGGACGCCTGCCGGAACCGGAATCCAACGGGCAGCGCTATCTGAAGTTTCCGCTCGATTGCCTGTGAGAGGATGGGTCGCTGGCACTACAATGCCATTCAGACTCGGCGCCGCCCTCATCGTTCCGCGATGGTCATCCAAGCTATTGATCCTGATTCGATTTTTGCGATGTTTGAATCCGATAGGTCTATGCGGGACGACGGTGGCGGCAGCCGGATGAGGAGCAGCGCAGACGCCAGCCAGTCGAGCGTCAGGGTTTTGTTCGGCGGGCTAAATGTTCATACGTGATTTGCCAAGGATCGCTCTCGGAAGATCTTTCCTCGCCGATCCAATGGAAGCTGGTGGCAGTGATCTCGGTGAAACGCCATCGAGTTTGCAGACCGCGCGAGTCATTGCCGAGCTGGACAATGTCCTTACCCTCGGCCCGCCCGATCTGGCGCGAGTGATCCCGGTTGAGCGGGTCGTTCCATATGATATGCCAGCCATCGATCCCAGGGTCGAAGATGCGCAAGGTTGTGCCATACATCGCGGACGGAGCAGGGCGCTTGGGCCTGATCCAAACGTCCTGAATCGCGCGGCCTTCGAGCACCCAGCCAAAATGGCATTCGCCATCCCATTTCTGGATTGTGCCGTCGTCGAGGTAGTGGACCGAGTCCATCTCCCAGCTTCCAATTAGCCATCCATACAGGGCCATGTCTTTCGCTCGATCGGCTGGCGGACCGTCGGATCCGAGGGCGGCCAGAAACGGAGAAATCGTCATCATCACACTGCCTTTCGTTTCCAATAGACGAACTCAACTGCCCGACGGACCGTTGTCGCGCCCGCCTGCCGCAAGCGCCGGGTTGTGGAATGCCGCGGTCGGCGCCGCAACATTGCCGCCACAGCTTGCAGCCTTGCGGTTTTCAGGGCTTGGGGAAAATTGCGACAATGCCGCTATCAATGAGATCGTCTGGGGACGCCTGGCAAGGCTACTGAGCAGTTAGGGCGACGGGATCGGACATCCGCGAAGGCGCCGCGGAACCGGCAACCCGCTAATGCATGTCGCGCAAAAGTGTGCAGCGGTTTTGCGATAACGACATGCATAAAAACAAGAATCTAAAGCGCGCCGCACAAGGCCGGCCCGAACGCGACGCGCTTTAGAAAAAAACGGCGGCGCCAGTTACCTGACGCCGCCGTTATTTGTTTCTACCGGAAGGCCTTACGCCGCCGGCTGCGCCTCGATGGTGCGCAGCGCCTGCGTCTGGCGCTTGGCTGCGGCCTTGACCGCGTCCTGCACCTTCTCGAAGGCGCGCACCTCGATCTGGCGCACGCGCTCGCGGCTGATATCGAACTCGGCCGACAGCTCTTCAAGCGTCAACGGCTCATCGGCGAGGCGGCGCGCCTCGAAGATGCGGCGTTCGCGGTCGTTGAGCACGGCAAGAGCGCCCGACAGCATGCCGCGCCGGTTTTCCAGCTCGTCCTGCTCGATCAGCATCTCTTCCTGGCTTTCGTGGTCGTCGACCAGCCAGTCCTGCCATTCGCCGGCCTCGCCTTCACTGGCCCGGATGGGCGCATTGAGCGAGGCGTCGCCCGACAGGCGGCGGTTCATCGACACGACTTCCGCTTCCGAGACGTTCAGCCGGGTGGCAATCTCGGTGATCTGATCGGGCTTCAAATCGCCTTCGTCGAGCGCCTGGATCTTGCCCTTCACCTTGCGCAGGTTGAAGAACAGGCGCTTCTGGTTGGCGGTGGTGCCCATCTTGACCAGGCTCCACGAGCGCAGGATGTATTCCTGGATCGAGGCCTTGATCCACCACATCGCATAGGTGGCGAGACGGAAGCCGCGCTCCGGTTCGAATTTCTTGACGGCCTGCATCAGGCCGACATTGCCTTCCGAGATCACCTCGCCGATCGGCAGGCCGTAACCGCGATAGCCCATGGCGATCTTGGCGACGAGCCGAAGGTGGCTGGTGACGAGCTTGTGCGCAGCCGTCGTGTCCTCATGCTCGGCATAGCGCTTGGCGAGCATGTACTCTTCCTGCGGCTGAAGCATCGGAAAGCGGCGGATTTCTTCCAGGTAGCGGCTGAGACCGCCTTCGCCGGAAACGATACTGGGTAATGACTGGGCCATGATAGCGCCCCCTCTCTATTGGAGTGATGCCCCCGAAACGCGGCGGGCATGTGGCGCGAATGCCAAAGGCACATTCGCGCCAACCGACATATATAGGAACAAAACCAGAAAGACAGGCATTTGTTCAACACGAAACAGTGTGTCACGTTGAAGTGAACAACGCCGGTCAGGTTTTCAGGTGGTTGGTTCAGAGCTTGCGGAAGCCGTCGACGAGTTCCTCCATGTCCCACGGTATCGGTGCTTCGAACCTCATCGTTAGATGGGTATCGGGATGCCGAAATGCAAGGAGGCGGGCGTGCAAAGCTTGTCGCGGAAACGCCTTTACCTTGCTTCTTAGCGGCTCGGGCAACCGATTGGCCTTGGTGCGGAAAGCCTGACCGTATTCGGGGTCGCCAATCACCGGATGGCCGATATGGGCCATGTGGACGCGTATCTGGTGAGTGCGACCGGTTTCCAGCCGGCATTCGACCAGGCTCGCCGTGGCGAATTCCTGCTGCTGCTCGCCAAAGCGCTCAACGACGATGAAATGCGTGACGGCGTGGCGGGCATCGTCGCGGCCTTGCGGCACCACGGCGCGGCGTACCCGGTCGGCGGCGCGGCCGAGCGGCGCGTCGACCGTCCCGGTCGGCCTTGCCGGTATGCCCCAGACCAACGCCAGATAGGCCCGCTCGAGATCGCCGGTCAGGCCGTGGTCGGCAAAGGCCTCCGACAACGCCTTGTGGGCGCGATCGGTCTTGGCGACGACCATGACGCCGCTGGTCTCCTTGTCGAGGCGATGGACGATGCCCGGCCGTCTCACCCCGCCGATGCCAGACAGGCTGTCGCCGCAATGATGGATCAGCGCGTTGACCAGCGTGCCGGTCCAGTTGCCGGCGCCGGGATGCACGACCAGCCCGGCCGGCTTGTTGATGACGATCAGCTCGCTGTCCTCGTAGAGGACGTCCAGCGCAATATCTTCGCCTTGCGGCGCCGCTGGTTCCGGCTCCGGCATATCAACCGACACGCTGTCACCTTGCGCCATCTTGCGCTTCGTTTCGCTGGCTGGCTTGCCGCCGATCGTGACGGCGCCCTGCTTTATCAGCATCTGTACCCGGCTGCGCGACATGTCGGGGCCGAGCCTGGCCGCCAGCCATTGGTCGAGCCGCTGGCCGGCCGCATCAGCGCCCGCCTCCAGGACGATCGGTCCGGCCCCTATTAATTGTCTGACCACTTCGTTATGAGCGCTCATCGAAAACAGTTCCGGAATCTGCTGCCATGGCCCGGCCGCTTGCCGACGAAGACGAGGAAAAGCCGCTCGACCCCGAGGTCGAAAAGGTGCGGAGGAAGCTCGTCCGCTTCGTCGCCATCAATCTCGGCCTGCTGTTCCTCGCCCTTATGGTGGTGATCGCGGCACTTGTCTACAAAGCGCGCAACGCGCCGCCTGCCGCCCCTCCGCTAAGCAGCGACATCCAGGTGCCGATCGGCGAGACGGTCAACGGCGACATCGTGCTGCCGGTCGGCGCCAGGGTGATCAGCCAATCGCTGTCCGGCAATCACCTGTCGATCGACGCAGAGCTGCCCGACGGCAGCCGCGCCATCTTCGTCTATGACATCACCGAGCGCCGCATCGTTGGCCATTTTTCGATCAGGAACAAATGACCGGTTTTGCCGAACACCGCAGCATTGCCACGGTCGCGCTTGTCGTCGCAAATTATGACGAGGCGATCTCGTGGTATGTCGACCAGCTGGGTTTTGTCCTCACCGAAGATGTCGATCTCGGCGGCGGCAAACGCTGGGTCACGATCACGCCGCGCAACGGGCAGGGTGCGCGCCTGCTTCTCGCCGAGGCATCCGGCGATGCGCAAAGGCACGCCATCGGCAGCCAGACCGGCGGCCGGGTCTTTTTGTTCCTCGAAACCGACGATTTTGCCCGTGACCATGCGCTGATGCTCGAAAAGGGCGTCGAATTCCGTGAGGCGCCCCGGCACGAGACCTATGGCACTGTGGCGGTTTTCGCCGATCTTTATGGAAATCTCTGGGACCTGATCGAGCCAAAACGCTAGGCTTGCAGCGGATACTTCACCGGCGCGATCGGCAGCCTTAAGCCTAGTTGCTTTTTGCCAGCCGTCAGCCTATATCGCCGGTTCTTGAACGCGCCCATCGTCTAGCGGTCAGGACACCGCCCTCTCACGGCGGGAACAGGGGTTCGATTCCCCTTGGGCGTACCAAGTCTCTCCAAGCTCTCGGCAAACCATCAATCCGATCCATCGCCTCGGGTCGCGGCGGATTTGGCTCATTGCCGCTTCTGGTGCAGCGGAGCCGATTGCATTAGCATTGCATCGTGGGTCTTGAGGCACAGCGTTAGCGGCGCGCAGAACGTCGCGCTGAACAGGGCAGTCAATGCCACGCGGGGAGGAGCCAGATACAGAAACTACAATCGCAAGGCGTCCATCACGCCTGTCGGCACCGCCTGGAGCCGACCTGAGCTGCAGCTGCCGGCGGCGGATCGTTTTGGCGAACTCGGCGAAGGCGCCTCTCCCTCGAAGGGTAGATGCCGGGAAGGCCCTTAGCACCGGCCAGCGAAGCTGCGCGCGACGCGCATGGCTGGGCTCTAAACGCGCCATACTCCAGTTGCAGTATCGTAGCTTCTTTGCCGTTCGAATTTCTCTCAGTCATGGCTTCGCACGATACCAAGATATGCTGCGAACGACACATCCACGGCGGGCTCAACCATTCGATCTATTCCGGCAAGCCGAAAAGTGTTTGCGCGCCTGCTATTCCTCCGAGCGGATGACTGCCCATGGCGATCATCGGCTCGGTAGTTTCTGCCTCGAACACTGTCGACGCGAGCACCGTCCGTCCCAACGGCTTGCACAGCCCTTCGATGCGGCTGACAAGATTTACAGCCTTGCCGATCGCGGTGAAGTCCAACCTGCCGGCAGTGCCGATATTCCCCCAGAGTATCTCGCCGACATGCAGGCCAATGCCAAATCCGAGCTCAGGGCCGCCATTGCGGCGCCGAGTTTGGTTGACATGATCTATCCCGGCGCGCGTGGCCTTCACGGCGCGTACCGCAGCGTCACATGCGGCATTTGCATCGCGCTCGCCAATCGGGAAAATCGCGAGGACGCCATCACCTATAAACTTGAGAACCTCACCACCAAATGCATGCACCGCGCCGGCGACGCAATCGAACCAGGCATCAAGTACCAATACGATCTCGTCTGCATCATGAACCTCGGATAGATCGGTGAAACCTCGAAGGTCCGCGCACAGAAGCGCAGCCCGTATCGTCTCTCCCTTTACTCGACGAGAATGACCGTTGAGCACATGTGCTGCACTGCGCTTTCCCAAATATGCTTCGAGCAATGCGCGTTTCGCGGACCGTTCTGCGAGTGCGGTCATCGGAGCCGCAGCAAACCGGGAGATTTGCCGCAGCAGCTCTGACTGCGCCTCATCCGGAGTATGATCGAACGCCCACACCAAAGTCGGTGCGACACCGCCCGCTCGCTCGTCGAACACGATCGCCCGCGTCGTGCCAAGCCACTCCCGCAGCACGAGCCGGGGATCGGCATTCTGGCGGTCGGCGCCTATCCCCAAAGCCTCGACCACTTCACCCCCAGGCGCTCGCCAGAGCCAGATACGGCGTGAAATGATTGGGTCGGGAGCATCCTGCGCCAGCGCGCCGGCGACGATCGGCAAGCCGTCTTCCATCAAATGCGTTGAGAGCTGCAATAGAAGTCGCCCACCGTCGCCAATATGCGCGGCGTCGTCCAGAAGGAATGAAAGCGACTTTGCGAGAAGCATGGGTAGAAGGTCACTCGGCACCGGCTTATGCTTACGCCTCGAACATCTTCTTGCAACTCCCCACATTCGCTTCAATCATGCAGGTATTCGCTGCGGATGTGACCTGGAGTGAGCGATGGCGGAATCGGTTTACACAGAGATTGAGGTCGCCGCGCCACAAGCGACCGTGTTCGCGCTTTTGACGGATCCGGACCAGATCGTGCGATGGATCGGGACCGAAGCGAATTTGGATGCAACGCCGGGCGGTCTGTTCCTCGTCAATGTCGGTGGTCGCCATATGGCGCGCGGTGAGTTCACCGAGGTGATCCCGGTCCACCGTCTTGCCTACAGTTTTGGCTGGGAAGACAACGAGACCGTGCCGCCCGGCTCCAGTCATGTCGAGATCGACCTGATCGCGAGGGATGCGGGGACACTGATCCGCTTCACGCATAGCGGACTGCCGAACGCAAAGGAGCGTGACAGCCACCGAAGGGGATGGGAGCACTACCTCTCAAGGCTGAAGATCACTGCCGATGGGGGACATGTCGATCCCGACGTGCCGATGAAGAATATGTGATTTTCATCTAAGGGCTGCGGATGCCCGTAATCCGAACCAGGCGCGGCATGCGTCAACGAGGCCCCCTTTTGACCTGCCGTCGCCAAACCGGCCGCGCTCGGGAAACCAGCGACCTGCGGGCCGCCGCACCATTACAGCTGCCGGCGACGGATCGTTCCAGCGAGCTCGGCGAAGGCGTCCGCGATCCGGGTGCCGCTCTTGGCGCCTGCGCGGAGTTCTTGAAACTCAGCGCTTCTGGCGCAACGCCTCGGATTGAATTAGCATCCGTTCATCAAAGCTCCGGCCGCACTCCTGCAGGATGCGGAATGCGGAGCGCAGGCGAGCGAGGCCGGGCGCGGTCACATGCCGGGCGCCGATCCAAGCGCAACTGGGCATCCGAACTTCCGTTCGGCGGCAAGACGGCGTGGCCGGGAGGAGTCAGATGCAAAAGCTGCAATCGCAAGGCGTTCATCACGTCACGCTGGTCGGGGCCGGGCGCCAGACTTCCATCGATTTCTGGGAGGGCGTGCTCGGCATGCCTTTCATCTTCGAGCAGCCCAATCTCGATAAGGCAAGCGAAAGCCATCTCTATTTCGATCCGGGCGACGGCCGGCTGATCACCGTCTTCACCGACGAAAGCCGCACGCCGGTCAAGCGGCGCACGCCGACCGACACGGGCTGCGTCCATCATATCGCTTTCGCGGTGTCGCGCGTCACCTTTCTGCAGGCGGTTGCCCGGCTCGACGAGCGCGCCATCAAGCACAGCGGCGTCAAGGATCGCGGCTTCATGGACTCGATCTATTTCGAGGATCCGCTCGGCCTGCTGATCGAACTCGCCTCCTACCGTTTCGAACCGCCGGCGGGCTTCACCCATGCCGACGTGCTGATGCAGGCGCACAAGATCCGCGTCGCGCGCGGCGACTACAACATCGCCGAAATGCACCTTGCCGATGCGATCCAGGCGCTTGTCGAGCGCTCGCGCACGACGTTGTCGGAGGATCGCGCACCGAAAAATCCATATTGACGACACGCCGAACAAAGGGAGGATACAATGGCGAAGACAGCAACCAAGAGTGCCACGAAGCCCGCGGCCAAGGCAGCCAGGCCAGGAGCGAAGCCGGCGGCCAAAGCCGCCGCCAAGCCAGCGGCGAAAGTGGCAAAGCCGGCGGCCAAGGTCTCCGCCAAGAAGCTGGCGCCGAAGGCCAAGGCGAAACCGGCGAAAAAGCCCGCGCTCTCGCTCAGCATGCTGAAGCCCAGCGTCAACAATATGAGCGTTCGAGTGTTTGCACGCGCCGCCGGGCTCGATCATTCCGAGACCGACGTATGGGGTCTCACGCGCTCGCCCGAATACATGGCGCGAAACCCGGCCCATCTTACGCCGATGATCGAGGACAAGGGCCTGCCGAGAGGTGTCTTGTGGGAAAGCTGCGCCATTATGCAGTACCTCGCCAACAAGCACGGGCTGGAGAAACTATATCCCAAGGCGCCGGCCAAGCGGGCAATGATCGACAGTGCCATGTTCTACCTGATCGGGACGCTCTACCCCTATGTGGCGCGCGCCACATATCCTGTGCTGAATTTCCCGCAATATGCCGGCGAGGTCGGCCAAAGCGACGCCCACCCCGACAAGAAGTCGGAAGCCCAGAAGGCCGCTATAGAAGCGATAGCCGAGCCGCTGGAGGTGTTTCACAGCTTCTTCAGGAACGGCAAGCCGTTCATCGGCGGCAAGAACCCGTCGATCGCCGACATCCGCCTGGCGGCGACGCTCGAATTCCTCGCCGTCATCGACTATGCGCTGCCCCAATGGGCAAAAGACTATATGGCGGCGATCGAGAAGAAGCTCGGCAAGGCCTATGCTGAGCCGGCCGGCGACGTGCGCGGCTATATCGCCTATGTGCGGTCGCAGGCCAACGCCTGAGGCACATGCAGGCCGGCGATCGTCCGCACGTTCTGCGGGAGCCGGTAATGATCTGAGGTAATTCTTTCTTACTCTCCCCTGTTTGCACGATGTGGGGAGCTTAAGGTTTCGTTAACCGAAACCCTTTCTACTGGTATCCACCTCCAGCTTGCGACCACGGATGTACTGGCGCGGATGGAAAGCAAAGGTCGGCTGCTCGCCGGCCTTTGCTTATTGCAGCCCTGCCGAAGTTTGCGGCTGACGGCGCTTCACGACGCCTGAATGGCTGATGAAGCGCGTTGCCGGCATCTTGCCATCGCCGATGTGAGCCCTACCATCGAAGTAGTCCCGTCCTCGATGGCGGTTCAAGGACAGAGGCCCTGTCATGAAAAGCATTGCTGGAATGATGGTGATTGCAGGCGCCATACTGGCGGATGCAGCCGGTCAATCGAATGCAGCGACGCTCAACACCATGCCCGAGGTCGGGGCTGCCATCCAGGCGTGCTGGACCCCGCCGGCGAATGCCGGGAATTCCACCGTTACCCTGAGCTTCAGCTTCAGGCGCAATGGCACGCTGATCGGCCGGCCCAAGCCGACCGCCATCCGCGTGGCCGGCGACGAGAAGGCACGGCAGGCTTTTGTCGATGCGGCGATTGCGGCCGTGGACCATTGCCTGCCATTGAGCCTTTCACCGGCGCTGGCTGAAGGCATCCCGGGCAAGGTGTTCACTCTGCAATTCAACTCGCCCAAACAAAAACAGCCTGCAACGCGCGTGCAGGCTTCGCCTTGATCTTTTCCGACAACCGGATTCCACTTTTCGGGACCTAATGCATGTCGCGCGCGGCGGTTTTGCGACAACGACATGCATTAGACAAGAACCTAAACGCGTCGCATGAGGCCCGGTCGACCGCGATGCGCTTTAGTGTCGCCTTCGTCTCGCCTCGACATGTCGCGCCAGTTCCGGCATCTCGAAGACATAGTCGCTCCAGGCCGAATCCGGTATCTGGCCGGCGAGTTCCAGCAAAAGCCTCTGCTCGTGGTCGAGTGGCCTCGGTGCGCGTTCATGGTCCAACCCAAGTGAATGGAACAGATTCCTGGTCAGGTCCGCGACAGTGAAGTGGATCGACATTTGCGGTCTCCTCCTTTGGCCGCTCAACGCCGATCCCAGGGCTAAGGTTTCAGCAACGGCCGGCCGGTAACGCCGGATTGATCGCGATGCCGAACCCGCCGCGCACATCAAAGCTTCGCCGTGGCGGGCGTCCGCCGGCGTTGCTGCCGTTTCGTCTCAATCTTGAAATAAAAATGTAATATTGAATTTACACGAGGGGATCTAATACACTAGAGCTAAAGTCTCTGGTGGCAGTTTGATCTACTTCAATTAGGAAAAACTGATTTAGCTAGTACTTATCCATAGTCGACAAAGAAATCCTGTTCTCGGTGCAACAAGGATAATGGTCGTTCCAATGACACGCTTCTGGCCCCTCACGATTCTGATGCTGGTGTCGGCAATAGCCGTTGCGCTCGGCACATCCTTCTCCTATGCGGATAGCTGCGGTGCCATCAGGAGCCAATTGCTTTCGGCGGGGCGCAGCGGCGGGACCAGCCCCGAGCTTGCCCAACTGCGCCGGCAACTCGCCGCGATTCAAAAGCTTGAGAGACAACGCAGATGCACGGCGAAAACCGCCGGCTTCTTCTTCAATCCCTGCGCCGACCTAGTCAGCAGCAAGGCGGAGGTGCAACGGCAGATCGCCAGACTGTCGAATTCGAGCAGGGACACGTCCGGACTGAAGGCCAGGTTTGTCGCGCTGGGCTGCGCCGCCCCCGCTGCCAAGAAACAGCCGGCGCAGCAACGCACGGCACCCAAGGCCCAGTCCGCAGGCACAACAATTGGCGGCAATCGGATGCTGTTTTGCGTTCGCTTGTCGGACGGATATTTCTTCCCCGCGCCAAAGTCGCAATTCGCCAAGAACGACGATCTGAAGGAAACGGTCGATCAGTGCCGCTACATCTGCGACGATGCCGGCGTCGACCTCTATACGCTGGGCGATGCCACTCGCGAGACCGAAGAGATGGTCGCGCTCGAGTCGGGAAAACCCTATGTGGAGCTACCTGCCGCGTTCCGGTACCGCGACGACGCGAACTTCAAGGCCTGTGACGTCAAGCGCTATTACCAGCGCGTTGCCGAACTCAGGGCACGAACCGTGACACCGGCCAACATGAGCAACGCCATCATTCCGTTGCCGACCGCAAAGCCGGATCTTGGCGTCGTCGCGGAAATTCCTGAATCCGGGATCGAAACTGCCGGTGCGGCTCTCGCAGGGGCAAAAACGTCGGTTTTCGAGGTGCCAGGGACTGCCCAGCATCAGTCGATCGAGAAAGCGATCGGCGCGCGGCCGGTGAGAGTGGTCGGGCCGGCCTTTTTCCCGGCGGACTGACCAGGGCGGGCGATGTTCCGAGACGGCTGGCCGGATAGCCGCTTCAAGGCCTGGAGCCGTGCGCATCGACCGACGTCGGCTGGTTATTCGCAGACCATGCGGGCCCGTTTGCCGGGCTCGCTGACATTCTTGCAAGTTAGCGGCTTCTTCGGCTCCGGCGACAGCATGGGCGGGTTGTTGGTGACCCTCCTCCGAGGCGTTGCAACGGAAGCCGCGCTCCTGCGCACCGCCGGCCCTTTCGGCGTTTGCGGCGCCACTGGAAAGACGTCGGTCTCCAGTTGCGACTGTTCGGCTTGGGCCTGCGGCGAAGGCCTGTCCCAGAAACGGCGAACATCGAGCGGCTTGGGAATGATGACGGTGCCGTCATAGCTGCGCGCGCAGCCGCTTCCCAGAGGCAGCGCCAGGCACAGGAAGACAGGCAGAATCCGTCGAGACATCAGCAATACCCCTGCAAGCTTATAACGCTGCTTCGGCCTAACCGACAACCGGCGGAATAGGGCGAAGGGAGTAGATACCGTGAAGTAGAAGTCGTCGCACTTCCAGTGGAAGGCGTTGCTCGAAGATCGAGCGCCGGGTCGGGCGCGGATGGAGGTCCAGCGCGAGTTAGAACCTTGCGATTCGTCAACGCTTCCAGCGTAAGGCCATGGTGCGATCGCACCATACCAAAGCCGCGCTCAGTGGCGACAATGGGATGTTCGAAGTTCCGCTCCTCCAGTTACGGGCGGGAGCAGCGACCGCCGGCAAGAAACAGGGTCAGATTTACCCCAACGGACCTGTTTCGGCGATGGCGCGGCCATGACACGTTCTGGCTGCATGCAACGCGCTCCCGTCCGGCTTTTTTCTTTTAAAGCCAGTGGCTGCGATCGCCGAGCAGACGATGCCGGCCGGAATTCACGCAAGCTGCTGATTCCAGCGGCAAACCGCGGCCCATGCCGACAAAAGCCCGCGGCCGCTCCTTCTTAACCCGGCTGGACGTCGTTACCGGAGCGACATGAAACTGTCATGCGACTGTAATAATCGGGGGCTATTGGCCTCAGCGGGCGCCGGAGGAATGGCGCCGAGAGACCATATTCCGAACAGGAGCAGGCCACATGAGATATTTCATCCGCTCGGCGGCCGTTGCGATTGCAATGGCTGCGGCGACGACCACCCTCACCCTGTCCGCCGCGCTCGCCGCGGACATCTCCGGCGCCGGCGCCACCTTCCCCTACCCGATCTATGCGAAGTGGGCCGACACCTACAAGAAAGACACCGGCGTTGGCCTTAACTACCAGTCGATCGGTTCCGGCGGCGGCATCAAGCAGATCAAGGCCAAGACCGTTACCTTCGGCGCTTCGGATGCGCCGCTCAAGGGCGACGAGCTTGAAGCGTCCGGACTGGCTCAGTTCCCGATGGTGATGGGCGGCATCGTTCCCGTCGTCAATCTCGAGGGCATCAAGCCGGGCGAGTTGGTTCTCGACGGCCCGACGCTGGCCGACATCTTCCTCGGCAAGATCACGAGCTGGGATGACGAGGCGATCAAGAAGCTCAATCCCGACGTCAAACTGCCTTCGCAGGCGATCGCGGTCGTTCACCGTTCGGATGGTTCGGGCACGACGTTCAACTTCACCTATTACCTCGGCGACGTCAGCGCGGACTGGAAAGAAAAGGTCGGCGTCGACAAGGCCGTGGAATGGCCGGTCGGCATCGGCGCCAAGGGCAATGAGGGCGTTGCCAACAATGTCTCCCAGACCGGCGGCGCGATCGGTTATGTCGAATATGCCTACGCCAAGCAGAACAAGCTCATCCACACCGATATGATCAACAAGGACGGCAAGAAGATCGAGCCCACCGCGGCGGCGTTCTCGGCGGCAGCGGCCAATGCCGACTGGAGCTCGCAGCCGGGCTATGGCGTCATCCTCGCCAACGAGCCGGGCGCCGAGTCCTGGCCGATGACGGCGGCAACGTGGATCCTGCTCTACAAGAAGCCGGATGATGCCGCGACCACCGGCGAAGCGCTCAAATTCTTCGCCTGGGCATACGACAAGGGCGACGAGATGGCCGGCGAGCTGGACTACGTTCCGATGCCCGACAAGGTGGTTGAGAGCGTCAAGGCCATGTGGGCCAAGGAAGTCGTCGGCGACGACGGCAAGCCGCTCTACTCGGCTATGTAATCTCCTCCAGGGAGGGCGTCGATGGCGCCCTCCCTGTTGCCTTTAATCGCGAGGACCCAATGACCATCGCTTCCGATGCCATGCCATCATCTGCAGCAGCCCGGGCCAGGGAAGCTACTGTGCGGCGCTTCGCGCTCACAGATGCCATATTTCGCGGACTCACCCGCGCTTCCGCAATCCTTGTGCTGGTCATCCTCGGCGGTGTCGCCATCTCGCTGTTTGCCGGCTCATGGCAGGCGCTGTCGTCGTTCGGTTTTTCTTTCCTGACGACTGAGAGCTGGAATCCCGTTACGGAAAAATTTGGCGCACTGGCGCCGATCTACGGCACGCTGGTGACGGCGGCCATTGCCATCCTGATCGCGGTTCCGATCGGCATCGGCATTGCAATCTTTCTCACCGAGCTCTGCCCGCGCCCGCTCAGGCGTCCTATCGGCATAGCGGTCGAGCTGTTGGCCGGCATTCCTTCGATCATCTACGGCATCTGGGGCCTGTTCGTGTTCGCGCCGTTCCTGCAGACGACGATACAGCCCTTCATCATCAACATCTTCCACGGCGTGCCGGGACTATCCAGCCTTTTCGCCGGCCCTCCTTACGGCATCGGCCTTCTGACCTCGGCGCTGATCCTCGCCATCATGGTGCTGCCCTTCATCACCTCGATCACCAAGGACGTCTTCGATACGGTGCCGGCGGTGCTGAAGGAATCGGCCTATGGCATCGGTTGCACGACCTGGGAAGTGACCCGGCGCGTGGTCATTCCCTATACCCGCATCGGTATCATGGGCGGCGTCATGCTTGGCCTCGGCCGGGCACTCGGCGAAACCATGGCGGTGACTTTCGTCATCGGCAACGCACATCGCATCAGTGCCTCCCTGTTCGCGCCGGGCACGACGATCTCGGCGACCATCGCCAATGAATTCACCGAGGCCGACGGCGACCTCTACACCTCCTCGCTGGTTTCGCTCGGCCTGATCCTCTTCGTCATCACCTTCCTGATCCTCGCCGCCGCCCGCTATATGCTGATGCGGATCGACGCCCGTACGGGAGCCTGACCGATGTCGACATCCTCATCGCTCCACAGCCGCCGCAAAGCCAGGAATTCGGTGATGATGGCGCTTTGCGTCGTCGCCGCCGGCATCGGGCTTGCCTGGCTGGCGCTCATTCTCGGCGCACTGGTCTATAAGGGCACAGCCGGGCTTTCGCTCGCGGTCTTCACCGAGATGACGCCACCACCGGGCGAGGCCGGCGGCTTGCTCAATGCCATCACGGGCAGCCTGCTGATGACGATCATCGCCGTTGTCGTCGGCACGCCGATCGGCGTGCTGGCGGGAACCTACATGGCCGAGTATGGACGCTTTTCGCGCATCACCACCGTCGTCCGCTTCATCAACGACATCCTGTTGTCGGCGCCGTCGATCATCATAGGCTTGTTTGTCTATGAGCTGATGGTGCGGCCAATGGGACATTTCTCGGCCATTGCCGGCGCCGTTGCGCTTGCCATCCTGGTCATTCCGGTGGTCGTGCGCACCACTGAAGACATGCTCAACCTGGTGCCGAACGCGTTGCGTGAAGCCGGTGCCGCGATCGGCGCGCCGCGCTGGGTGGTGATCCGTTCGGTCGCCTACCGCGCCGCATTGTCCGGCATCGTCACCGGCATATTGCTGGCGATAGCACGCATTTCCGGCGAGACGGCGCCGCTGCTCTTCACCGCGCTCAATAACCAGTTCTGGAGCAGCAATATCAACGCGCCGATGGCCAGCCTGCCGGTGACCATCTTCCAGTTCGCTCTCAGCCCTTACGAGGAATGGCAGCAACTGGCGTGGACCGGCGCACTCATAATCACCCTGACGGTTCTGGGCTTGAGCATCCTCGCCCGCAGCCTTACCGGACGCAGAGAGGACAGATGACACAGATGTTGTCCCCAGACATGACGATGGCCGAAACGGTCGCCGAGAAGACGAAGATCGAGGTCAAGAATCTCAACTTCTACTACGGCCAGAGCAAGGCGCTGAAGGACATCAGCCTGTCGCTGCCCGAGCGCAGTGTCACGGCCTTCATCGGCCCTTCGGGCTGCGGGAAATCGACGCTGCTGCGTGTGTTCAACCGCATCTATGAGCTCTACCCAAAACAGACGGCCGAGGGCCAGGTGCTGCTCGACGGCAAGAACATTCTCGACCGGTCGCAGGATCTCAACCTCCTCAGGACCAAGATCGGCATGGTGTTCCAGAAGCCGACGCCCTTCCCGATGTCGATCTACGAGAACATCGCCTTCGGCGTCAGGCTCTACGAGAACCTCGGCAAGTCCGAGATGGACGGCCGCGTCGAACAGGCGTTGAAGCGCGCCGCGCTGTGGAGCGAGGTCAAGGACAAGCTCAACGCCAGCGGCTTGAGCCTATCCGGCGGCCAGCAGCAGCGGCTCTGTATCGCCCGCACCGTGGCCGTGAAGCCGGAAGTCATTCTGCTCGACGAACCGGCTTCGGCCCTCGACCCGCTGTCGACTGCCAAGATCGAGGAACTGATCGACGAATTGCAAGCCGACTACACGATCGTCATCGTCACCCACAACATGCAGCAGGCGGCGCGCGTGTCGCGCCAGACGGCCTTCATGTATCTGGGTGAACTGGTCGAGTTCGACCGGACCGAGAAGATCTTCACGTCGCCCCGCGAGAAGCGCACGCAGGACTACATCACTGGCCGCTTCGGCTGAGCCGTTCCGATCATGCATATGAGGACAGGACCATGGGCGAACACACAGTCGCTTCTTTCGACGAGGATCTCGAGCAGATCAGCAAGCTGATCCGCGACATGGCCGACCTCGCCGGTTCGATGGTCGGCGGGGCGACCAAGGCGCTGTTGAATTCCGACAACGTGCTGGCGCAACGCGTCGTTTCCGACGACGCCATCATGGATGCGCGTCAACGCGAACTGGACGACCGCGCCATCACCCTGATCGCCAAACGCCAGCCGATGGCCCACGATCTTCGCCATGTGGTCGGAGCGATCCGCATGGCGGGCGACCTCGAACGCATCGGCGACCTTGCCAAGAATATCGCCAAGCGCGTGAGTGCGGTCGGCCTCAGCGCCACGCCGCGGGACCTGTCGCATTCCATCGACGCGATGGCGCAGCTGGTTCTCATCCAGGTGCAGGGTGTCATCGAGGAATATGCTGCAGGCGATGCGGCCGCGTTGGCCAAGCTTCGTGCCGCCGACGAGCGCATCGACGTCAAATACACGTCCGTGTTCCGCGAGCTGTTGACCTACATGATGGAAGATCCGCGCAACATCACCGCTTGCACGCACCTGCTGTTCTGCGCCAAGAATCTGGAGCGGATCGGCGACCATGTCACCAACATCGCCGAAAATGCGTATTATGTGCTGACCGGCGAGCAATTGCCGGTCAATCGTCCGAAGCAGGACGAAACGACAATGTCCGCACCGGTGACATGATGGGGGTGCCCAGCCGATGATCGCACCACGCATAATGGTGGTGGAGGACGAGGAGCCGTTGGGTGTGCTGCTCCGCTACAATCTCGAATCCGAAGGCTACCAGGTCGAGGTGGTGACACGCGGCGACGAAGCCGAGATCCGTTTGCAGGAGAATGTGCCCGACCTTTTGGTGCTCGACTGGATGATACCAGCGGTTTCCGGCATCGAGCTCTGTCGTCGGTTGCGGGTGCGCCCCGAAACCGAGCGGCTGCCGATCATCATGCTGACCGCGCGCGGCGAGGAGAGCGACCGGGTGCGCGGTCTTTCGACCGGCGCCGACGACTATCTGGTCAAGCCGTTTTCGACACCGGAATTCATGGCCAGGGTCAAGGCGCTGCTGCGGCGCGCCAAGCCGGAAGTGCTGTCCAGCGTGCTGAAGGTCGGCGACATCGTGCTCGATCGCGAATCGCACAGGGTCTATCGCAAGAAGAGCGAAATCAGGCTCGGGCCGACCGAATTCCGGCTGCTCGAGTTCATGATGCGGCATCCGGGCCGTGTCTTCTCGCGCAGCCAGTTACTCGATAATGTCTGGGGGGAGACAATCTACATCGACGAACGCACCGTCGACGTGCATGTCGGGCGGCTGCGCAAAGCCGTCAACAACGGCCGGATGCCGGATGTCATCCGCACCATCCGCGGCGCCGGCTATGCGATCAGGGAAGATTGACCCGCCTGGTCAGGCTACGTTCTTTCTGACGCTGGGCCTCATTTGCGCGCCCGGCGCGAAAATCTCCTGGTCGACGAAGCTTAACGCCCGCATCGCGCAGCCTTCGCGGATCAGCGGCAATTCGTTCGGCTCTGTATCGAAGGAGATCGAGCCTGAATGCTGGCCGCCGGCGGTCTGGGCGATTGCCTTCCGCAAGGCCGGCTCGATCAGATCGAAGGCGGCGGCACTGGCGCCGACCATCGCGACCGGTGCCGGATCGATCAGCGCGAACAGCGAGCCGAGACCGAAACCCAGCGCTTCGCCGGCCTTGCGGTAGGCCTCGCGTTCCGGCCCATCTTTCTCGCGCGCCCGGGCCGCCAGTGCTCGCATGTCGGCGTCGCTGACGTCGGCGACCGGTTCGCTGTCTTCGCTCATCTGCCTGGCGTTGCGCCAGATGGCGTAGTTGCCGGCATACGCCTCGATGCAGCCGCGCCGCCCGCAACGGCAGAGCGCGCCGCCCGGACGATGGATCATGTGGCCAAATTCGCCGCCCGAGGAATGCGTCCCGGTGAACAGTTCGCCCTTCAGCACCAGCCCCATGCCGATGCCATGCGAAAGCAGGATGGCGATGAAGTCGTCGCGATAGCGATCCGGATTGCGCCAGCGCAAAGCCACCGCCATCATGTTGCAGTCGTTCTCCACCGTTGCCGGGATGCCGAATTCGCCCTCCAGCATGTCGGCAAAGGCGATGTCGGTCTGCGGCGTGATCGGCGACCACAGCATGGCGCGTGCAGGGGAGTCGGTAATGCCCTGAATCGCCAGGGCGATGCGGGCGACACTGCGGACGTCAAGGTCTGGATCCTGCAGCCGGCGCCGGACGATGGCCATGCATTCACGGATCAGCTCGTCGCGCGGCATGGTCAGCGTGTCCAGCCGGCGCTGTTCCTCGGCGACCACCTGTCCCGTATAGTCGATAATGGCGGCCGACAGGAAATTCAGCGACAACACCACGGTCAGCACCGCCGCCGCTTCCGGATTGAGGGCGAGGCCGACCTGCGGACGACCGCGTTTCAACGAAACGGGCTCACTTGCCTTGCTCTCGGCGAGGATGCCTTCCCGTATCAGGTCGGAAGAGATCGCCGATATGGTCGAATGACTGAGGCCGGTGGTAGCTGCGATCTCAGTACGCGATGGCTGGCCGGCCCGGCGCACCGCCGAGATCACCATCGCCCGGTTGCGCCGGCGCAAATCGTCATGGCGGATTCCGACCGACATTGTTTTGCTTTCCTCCCGGTTGCCGCGGCCGCTCATGAACCGGAAGCCGTCGGTAATGTCCGACAAATAGTGTCGGATGCAGGCAAATAGTGTCAGATGCAGGTGGCGCTGTCATCGTTTATTCCGACGCTCGAAAAAACTCGCAGAGTCATCAAAATCCATCAGAATCGATGTTGACAGCAGCCGGAGATCGGGCCAGTATTTTTTCGAGGCTCGAAAAAATTAGAGCTTCTAAGCTGGTCTTTGAGCCAATTGGTCACGCCGTACGCGGCGCAGGGAGGATATGATGAAGAAATTCACGACCGCCATTCTGGCGGGTGTCGCCATGACGCTGGCGCTGGCGTCGGTGGCGCAGGCTAAAGACAAGGTCATCGGCGTTTCCTGGTCGAACTTCCAGGAAGAGCGCTGGAAGACCGACGAGGCCGCAATGAAGGCGGCCATCGAGGCCGCAGGCGACAAGTATATTTCCGCCGACGCACAGTCCAACCCCGGCAAGCAGCTCACCGACGTCGAGAGCCTGATCTCGCAGGGCGCCAACGCACTGATCATCCTGGCGCAGGACGCCTCGGCCATCGGGCCGGCCGTGCAGAAGGCACTGGACGAAGGCATCCCGGTCGTCGGCTATGACCGGCTGATCGAGAACAAGGACGTGTTCTATCTGACCTTCGACAACAAGGAAGTCGGCCGCATGCAGGCCCGGGAAGTCTTCAAGGTGAAGCCGGAAGGCAACTACGTCTTCATCAAGGGTTCGGGTTCCGATCCGAATGCCGATTTCCTGTTTGCCGGTTCGATGGAGGTGCTGAAGGCGGCAATAGACAGCGGCAAGATCAAGAATGTTGGCGAGGCCTATACGGACGGCTGGCTGC
This sequence comes from Mesorhizobium sp. M1088, assembly GCF_040318575.1. Classification (NCBI taxonomy): domain Bacteria; kingdom Pseudomonadati; phylum Pseudomonadota; class Alphaproteobacteria; order Hyphomicrobiales; family Phyllobacteriaceae; genus Mesorhizobium; species Mesorhizobium sp. M1088. Next base: position 55,840 of record NZ_JAMYMO010000018.1, read on the forward strand.
CGGCCAACGCTCAGAAGAACATGGAACAGTTCCTGACCGCCAACGACAACAAGGTCGATGCCGTGGTCGCGGCCAATGACGGCACTGCCGGCGGCGTCGTCGCCGCGCTGACAGCGCAAGGGCTGGCCGGATCGGTTCCGGTTTCGGGCCAGGACGGCGACCACGCCGCGCTGAACCGCATCGCGCTCGGCACACAGACCGTGTCGGTGTGGAAGGATGCGCGCGAGCTCGGCAAGAATGCCGCCGAGATCGCCTCGCAGCTGGCCGACGGCAAGCAGATGACCGACATTGCCGGCGTGAAGGATTTCACCACGCCCGGCGGCAATGCCGTCAAGTCGCTGTTCCTGACCCCGGTCGCCATCACCAAGGACAACCTCAACGTCGTCATCGACGCCGGCTGGATCAAGAAAGAAGAGGTCTGCGCCGGCGTGACGGCTGGCACTGTTGCAGTCTGCAACTGAGCCGACGTTTCCGAGAAGTCCGAACGCCGCGGCCGCTCGCCGCGGCGTTTTTCAACAAAAGTTGTTTTTCCGCTTCCGGCGGATAACTTCTAGGCTGCTTCCGGCATCCGCGGCAGACGGCAACCCGGCGGGAGAAACATCATGACCGACACGACGTCCAACACGCCGGTCGACAGCACGGCAGACCGGGCACGGGAATCCGAGCTCGGCATCGTTGCCCGATTTCTCAAGGCAACCGAACTCGACACGCGCATGCTCGGCATGGTCGGCGCGCTGCTGGTCATCTGGGTCGGCCTGCATGTCATTTCCAGCGTACGGCTCGGCGTCAATCCGTTCGACTTCGACAGCCGGACCTTCCTGACGCCACGCAATCTCTGGAACCTGTCGGTGCAGACTTCCGCCGTGGCCATAATGGCCGCCGGAATGGTGCTGGTTATCGTCATGCGCAATATCGACCTGTCGGTCGGTTCCGCCGAAGGTCTGATCGGCGTGGTCATGGGCTTTGCGCAGGTGCATTTCCTGGTGCGAATGATCGGTCTGCAATTAGGCAATCCCTGGATCTGGATCCTGGCACTGGCCATCGGCCTGGCGCTTGGCCTTCTGATCGGAGCGTTCCAGGGATACATCATCGCTTATCTCGAGGTGCCGGCCTTCATCGTGACGCTGGGCGGCCTTCTGGTCTGGCGGGGTGCCGCATGGTGGGTCGTCAGTGGGCAGACGATTGCGCCGCTGGATGCCACTTTCCAGCTGATGGGCGGCGGACCGACGGGTTCGATCGGCGCGCGATGGAGCTGGATCGTCGGAATTGTCGCGTGCCTGGCGGTTGTGTTCATGCTGCTCAACGGGCGGGTGCAGCGCAAGCGGTTCCGCTTCCCGTTACGCCCGATCTGGGCCGAGACGTTCCTCGGGGCCGTCACTTGCCTTGTCATCGTGGGCGCCATATGGCTTGCCAATTCCTATCCTTGGCCGGTCGGCATCGTGAACAGATATGCGGCGGCCAACAATATAACCGTTCCCGAAGGCGGGCTGTTCATCGCCCATGGCATCGCCATACCCGTGCTGATGGCTGTAGCCGTAGGGCTGATCATGACCTTCATCGCCAAGCGTACCCGTTTCGGCCGCTATGTCTTCGCCATCGGCGGCAATCCGGAAGCAGCCAACCTTGCCGGTATCAACACGCGCTGGGTGACCATGAAGGTGTTCATGATCATGGGCGTGCTGGCGACGATCGCCGCAGCGATCTCGTCAGCCAGGCAGAACTCGTCGACCAATGCGCTGGGCACGCTGGACGAGCTCCTGGTCATCGCGGCGGCGGTGATCGGCGGCACGTCGCTCGCCGGCGGCTCCGGCACAGTGCTCGGCGCCATGCTCGGCGCGCTTTTGATGCAGTCGCTGCAGTCCGGCATGGTGCTGCTCGGCATCGATTCACCGCTGCAGAGCATCGTTGTCGGCGCCGTGCTGGTGCTCGCGGTGTGGCTCGATACCGTCTATCGCAAACGCGTTTAGGGAGGAGGAACGATCATGGCAGACAAAACCGCTCCCACGGGCACGCCGCTGATCGACATGCGCAACATCTCCATCGCTTTCGGCGGCATTCGCGCCGTCGACGATGCCTCTGTCGACCTTTTCCCGGGCGAGGTGATGGCTTTGCTCGGTCACAACGGTGCCGGCAAATCGACGTTGATAAAAATCCTGTCCGGCGCCTACAAGCGCGATGCGGGCCAGATTTTGGTCAACGGCGAGGAGGCTTCGATCTCCAATCCCCGCGACGCCAAGAAGTACGGCATCGAGACGATCTACCAGACGCTGGCGCTGGCCGACAATGTCGATGCGGCCGCCAACCTGTTTCTCGGCCGCGAGCTGATGACCGGCTGGGGAACGCTCGACGACGTCGCCATGGAGGCCGAGGCGCGCAAAGTGATGGGCAGGCTCAATCCGCGTTTCCAACGCTTCAAGGAGCCGGTGGTAAAGCTTTCGGGCGGCCAGCGGCAGTCAGTGGCGATCGCCCGCGCCATCCTGTTCAATGCTCGCATCCTGATCATGGACGAGCCGACGGCTGCACTCGGGCCGCAAGAGACGGCGCAGGTCGGCGAACTGGTCAGGCAGCTCAAGGCCGACGGCATCGGCATCTTCCTGATCAGCCATGATATTCACGACGTGTTCGAGCTTGCCGACCGTGTCTGCGTCATGAAGAACGGTCGGGTTGTCGGAACGGCGCGCACAACCGACGTCACCCAGGACGAGGTGCTCGGCATGATCATCCTCGGCAAGTGCCCACCCGGCGCCATTCCGGGGCCGGGCGCGCTGAAGATCGCCGCATGAACGAGAATTAGCCGGCTAATCACACGCCGCCAAAATGTGCCAGCCGTCACCATGCTTTGGCCTCGCCATTGTGTTGGCGTCAGGACTTGCCCATAAAGATGCCGAACCGTCCACGGGACGTATCAGCAATTGAAGAAGCTTTTTCCGACCGTCGCTTTTATCGCCGTCGCGCTGATCAGCCTGACGATGGCGGGTTTTGCCTATTTTGCCACCCAGGAGGCGGCCCGCATTAAATTCGAGGCGACGGCAGACGACGCGCTTAACCGGATCGAAAGCCGCATCGACCTGGACCTGTCGCTGCTGCGTTCGACCCGGGCGCTGTTCGACGCACGCAATGGCGGTATCTCGCAGGGCGAGTTCAAGGCTTTCTTCAACGCGCTCGACGTCGACAATAATTTCGCCGGCCTGCGCGGCATCGGTTTCCTCCGCCTGGCGAAAACTGGCAACGAGGCGGCGGTCGAGCGCGACATCCTGCACGATCACGGCGCAAGCCATCCGATCTATCCCGACACGAACTTACCGTGGCGTACGCCCATCGTGCTGTTCGAACCGCTGGATCCGTCCAACAAATCCAGCATCGGCTACGACATGTTCACCGGGCCGGCGCGGCGCGAGGCGATCGAAAAGGCGATGGCCGACGACCAGCAGCACGCCAGCGGGCTCGTGCAGTTCGGCAAGGATACGGGTGCCGCGCAGACCTTTACCGGGTTCCTCGTCTTCGTCCGGCTCAATGTCGAAACCGCGCCGGACGCCGTGAACGCGACGAGATCCTCGACTGCCGGCTTCCTTTATGCGGCCTTCCGCGCCCGTGATCTGTTCCAGGCTGCGCTCAGCCGGGCACCATTGCTGCCGGTCAACACCGAGATCTATGACGGCACGGTGGACAGCGACAACCTGCTGTTCCAATCGGAAACGCCGCCTGTTTCGAGCCTCGGCGACAGGCTGCTGGTCACCCGCAAGGTCACCGTCGCCGGCCGGTCGTGGGTCGTCCTGTTCAGGCCGACAAGTGCTTTCTCGCAACCTTCCTCGCGCGCCATCCCGGTGATGCTCGGATTGTTCGGACTGCTGCTTGCGGGCGCCATCGCGCTGGTGGCCCGCTATCAGGAGCGGGCCTATGAGGCGGTCTCGCTGCTTCACGAAACGACCGAAAAGAGCCTGCTGGAAAAAGACCTGATGCTGCAGGAGATGAAGCATCGCATCAAGAACTCGATCACGCGGGTGCTGGCAATCGCGCGCCAGACAGCATCGCACACCACCGACGTCCAGGAATTCTCGGCTTCTTTCTCGGCCCGGCTGCAGGCGATGGCGGCTTCCCAGGACATGCTGACGCGCTCACGCTGGCAGAAAGCCGATCTCGGCGACCTGCTGCGCATCGAGCTAGGCCAGGTGTTCGGCAGCGAGCTTCCTGAAGGGCTGCTGTCGGGACCGCAGATTCTTCTCGATGAAAAGACGACGCAGGCACTCGGCCTCGTCTTTCACGAACTGGCGACGAATGCGCTGAAGCATGGCGAAGCCGGCAATTCAGTCGGTGCGCTGAAGGTCGACTGGTCGCTCGAAGCCCGTAGCGGCACCCGGACATTGGCTCTCAACTGGCGCGAGGCCGGTCAGAAGAAGCTTGAGAGACCGGCAAAGAGTGGTTTTGGCACCAGACTGATCGATCTCAACGTCACGCGCGAATTGCGTGGCACAATCAGGCGCGATTTTCGCGAAGATGGCTTGAACGTGGAAATCAAGGTTCCGCTGCCGGCCTGAAACGCCGTCTCGTGGGCCGCATCGCAACAGCGCTTTAAAGAGCAAACGCGGAGACAGGTGGCCTGCCTCCGCGTTTGCTGTTCGCCTGGAGCTCGAAACTAGTTGCAGCGAGCTGTGTAAATCCGGCCGTGACGATCTCTGTATTGGCAGTAGCCATTTTGCAGCCGGCGAACGAGCAGACCGCCAATCGCACCAGCGCCGGCGCCGATCAAAGCGCCCTTGCCGCCGCCGACAGCGCCACCAATGAGCGCGCCGCCCACAGTGCCGATACCCACGTTCTCTTCCGTGGTGGTGCAGCCGCTGACCGCAACCACGGCAACCATGGCAATAATCATCTTCCGCATGGAGTCATCCTCACTTTTGTCCTCACTTTAATAAGCTCCAGCCGCCATTTAGCATGAAAGTACGGCCTTTGCCTGCACGATTTCATTGTTGATTAAGATAGTCTTTTTCGGGGCGTGCGCCGTTTGATGCTACCACGAACCCGGAAATCTCCAAGGACGCATCGAGCGTGCCGCTGGGACGCACGTTCCAGACGATCCTGTCATAGTCGTCCCCGAGCGCCGGTCGACGGCAAGGCATCTGGCGACGACATGTTGGGCCTGCCCTGCAGGTCGGTGACCGCGAACGGGCACGGCCGAGCACTCGGGCAGTGGTTTCAAAGCGATCAAGCAGAGGCGAGTTCGATTCAGATCAGTTGGGACGCGGCGGTCAGGACGATCGCGGCCATAAGCGCGACGGCGGCGAAGCGCAGGGGCGAAGCACGAGGCGCGGGCGCTGTGGACGCGTCGGGATCCTGAAAACCGCCCATCGAGACGCGAGCGGCCTGTTCCAGTCTGTTCAAGTCGGTAGCCGTCAAGGACCCCATTCCCTTCATTTTGTGCCAAACTCAATCCGGTGGATCGGTGCGTTCGGACAGGATCGGACTTTATGGTGAACAGTCGGTTAAAGATGGCGATGCGCAGCAAGCCTTCGCGCAACGACCGCCGCTCGTTAATCCGTCTCGAAATTGCCGTGAGGAACGACAAGGCGGTATTCGAGGCGGTTCCCGGTGATTTCGAGTGTCGCCGTTCCATTCAATGAAGTGGGCACGACGCGTTCAAGCGCGACGCTGCCAAAACGTTTCTCGCTGCGCTGATTGTCGTTGGCTCCGATCACTTCGGCCCATGTCAGCGACAGCGCAGGCTCGCCAGCGGAAGCTGCCGTCAGATCGGCCGTCACCTCGACGAAACCGTCGCTGCGCGACAGTGCGCCATAGCTGACCGAATTGACGGCGAGCTCATGCATGGCCAAGCCGATGTGCAAGGCGGCATTGGGGTTGAGATATGGATTTGCGCCGCGGAAGCGTAGGCTGTGCAAGGGATCCGCGCCGTACCTGCCGACCTGACCGGAAACCAGCTCGCGCAGCGCCGCTCCCCGCCAGTTGGATGACGTAACCAAATCCTGCGACGAGGCCAGCGACTGCAATCGGCCCCGGAAGCGCGTCAGGAAATCGTCAATGCTGCCGGAATAACGGCCCGTCTGGGTGGCGATGCTCTGGATGATGGCCAAAAGGTTCTTGGAGCGATGACTGACTTCGCGCAACAGCGCCTTCAACGTCTGCTCCCGGCGTTTCTGCTCGGTTGTTTCGACCATGGTGGTCACGACGCCCTGCACCGCGCCGGTCTCGCTGCGGTCGGCGTCTATCCACACCTGAAACCAGCGGGCGCCGTCATCGGCCGGCACGCTAAGCTCAAGATGTTGAGGATTGCCGGAGACGATGACGTCGTGCTTGGCGGCGCCGATACGCTCCGCCTGCGCCGGCGGCAAGATGCCGTTGTTGTCGGAGGCATCGGAAGTCCAGGGGGCGCGCATGTTGCGCGCCCACACCGTCTTCATCTCGCGATCCTGGTACAGGACGGAAATCCCGGCATTGTGCAGTGCATGGAGAAGGGCCCGACCAAGCTGCATCCCGCTTTCGGCGGGATGCAAAGCGATGATCTCATCACTCTGGCTGCGGTCTTTCATTTTTCCGACTCTGGAACGCATCGGTCAATTTGCTCAACCCATGTCGGGCTGAACGGTTCGCGGAAAAATGGGTTCCAAAAGGAGGAGGTTCGTATCAAACCTTAAAAAGCGGTCCGCCGAGCGGCATCCCGTTGGAGGACACTGCCCGGCGGTGGCTGGAAACCGTTTGAGGGGTGCGGCTTCCAGTGTTCGCTTGAATGGCCGCTTGGCATTCACGCTCGTCTGATCAGGCCGGCAATAAGCGATATGATCAGGAAGGCGAGAAAGATGAAGAACAATATCTGCGCTATGCCGGCCGAGGTGCCAGCGATGCCGCCGAAACCAAGCGCACCGGCGATGATCGCCACGACGAGAAATACGAGCGCCCAGTAAAGCATGATCGATCTCCTTCCAATGCTGCGGTGAAAACGTGATTCGCCTCCGTTTGTTCCACCATTTTCCGAAAAAGACGATGCTGAAAATCTTCAGGGCCGAATTGCCGCGGTGTGTGGAAAGGTCCAGTTGGTTGCCCCAGTTGGTTGCCAGTGAATTGAGCCGGCGTCACGCCCCTTTGATCCTGGGGAGCGGCTGTCTCGGCGACCGCAGTTCGGCCGCCCGCTGTTCATGCCGCGGCTTTCGCGTGCCGGTCAAAGAACAGGGCCTGGCTGATAAGAGCCTTGACCATGTCCGGATTGAACGGCTTGGTAACCAGGAAAGCCGGTTCCGGCCGCTCGCCGGTGAGCAGGCGCTCGGGAAACGCGGTGATGAAGATCACCGGTACCGAGGTCGACGACAGGATCTCATTCACGGCCGCTATGCCCGAACTTCCGTCGGCAAGCTGGATATCGGCAAGCACCATCTTTGGCCGCGCCTTGCCGAACATCGCCACCGCCTCGGCGTGGGTGCGCGCCGTTCCGACGACGCGGTGGCCGAGGCTTTCGACCATTTCCTCGATGTCCATGGCGATCAGCGGCTCATCCTCGATGATCAGCACGTCGGTTGCCACCTGACGGGAGATCTCGTTGCTCGCCTGCGCGAGGAGTTCGGAGAATTCCTGTTCGTCGACGTCGAGAATCTCCGCCGCCTCGTCTTCGCTGAAGCCTTCGACCGCCACCAGCAGAAAGGCTTGGCGGGGGCGAGGCGCAATTGCATTCAGATTGGCCGCGGCACGCTGTTCCCATGCCGACTGGGCATGCTCCTGCGGAACGCGAATGGCCACTGAGGTGAAGAGCTTGGCAAAGACCTTGTAGAGCGCGATGCGGTCGTTCGATGCGTTCGGAAAGATGTCGACATCGGCAATGATGGCCTCGAGCATTGCGGCGACCAGCGCGTCGCCGCTCTCCTGCGATCCGGATACTGCGCGCGAGAAGCGACGCAGGAACGGCAGGTGCGGAGCGATGGTTGCTGATAGGCTCATATTGGACGTCTCCCTCATATGACGTGATTGCATGTTACAGCTAAAAAACGGTTCGCAAGCCCAGAGTTAAAAACGCGGGTTCTGCGAAAAAGTTCCGATCATGCGGAACTAAATATATGGGCTGGCGTTTAGGGGCGGGTTGGGCAACCAGACGAGGCTGCCGCTTGCCTTGCGTTATGTGTTGAAGGGCGGCTTAAGGCTGGGACAAAAGGGCGAAATGAAGAACATGACGAAAGCTACCATGGGTGGCGTTGGCAACGGGCGCCGGGCTGCTTCCCGCGACCCGCTTGGGCCGAACTCGGAAATCGGCCGCAAACTCAAACAATACTACGACGAGCTGGTCTCCGACAATGTGCCGGATCGCTTCGCCCAACTGCTCAGCCAGTTGGAAAAAGCCGAACCTGTACAAAAGAAGGACTGAGGCATGGCGGCCGTCTCCCAGGGCTTCAAGACCGACTTGCTCGGCTCGATCCCGAGCCTGCGGGCTTTTGCCGTGTCGCTGACGCAAAACGCCGACAAGGCCGACGACCTGGTGCAGGAAACATTGGTCAAGGCATGGGACAAGCATGAAAGCTTCCAGCCCGGCACCAATCTGAAGGCATGGCTGTTCACGATCTTGCGCAACGAATTCTATTCGCAGATGCGCAAGCGCGGCCGCGAGGTGCAGGACAGCGATGGCGTCATGACGGCCAGGCTTGCCGTTCACCCGGCCCAGCACGGCCAACTTGACCTCGAGGACTTTCGCGGCGCGCTCGAATTGCTGCCAGAAGACCAGCGCGAAGCCATTATCCTCATCGGCGCGTCGGGCTTCTCCTACGAGGAAGCGGCCGAGATCTGCGGCTGCGCCGTCGGAACGATCAAGAGCCGCGTCAGCCGCGCCCGCACACGGCTGCAGGAAATTCTGAAGATCTCCGGTGAAGACGAGTATGGCCCGGACGCAATTTCGGCTCAGGTAACCGGGTCGACGGCTGCGTGAAGCGCGGCGTGTTCGAACCGCTCCGCGCCTCAGCGGAGATGCGTTCGCCTGCAGGCCGCCGCCACTGCCTCGACGAGATCGTCTCCCGAATAGGGCTTGGTGACCAGTCTGACGCCGGGAAAGGATTTCTTGATCTCGTCCGTATCCGAATAGCCCGAGGCAAAGACGAACGGGATGCCCGCTTGACGCAGCCGCGAAGCAAATTGGAGCGTCGAAACGCCGCTCAGCATGAGGTCGACGATGGCCACATCGAACTGCGCGGCAACGTCTTGCTGTTCGATCTCAGTCAGATCACGGGCGATGACCACATTGAGCGCGCCGTAGTCGCGGCAAAGCTGCTCGATATCCATGGCAATCAGGAACTCATCTTCCAGGATAAGAATCCGCAAACCGTCGAGTGATGCGCGCACGCAGCAATATCTCCTTAAATTCGTCTCGATCGTGAAACGGGGGAAGTCATGATCGTTATTTGGCATGCTGTCATTTAAAAAAGACGCGCTGGCGCGGATGCGTCGGCCTCGGCCCATGCAAGGCATTTGCAACGCGCGCTGCCGGAGATAGGGTTAGAAGAGGTTCGTGCCGGAACCTTGGGGTCTGTCGGGCGTTTCGACCGAGCAAAAGCATGGAGAGTGAAGCAATGGCGACTGCCGCAGGAAAGGCCGCGAACGAAGCCCGCACGAATTCCGATATTGAGGCCGACATCGCACAACTGAAGGCCGACATCGACCAACTTACCAAGCTGTTGGCCAAAACTGGCGAACATGGCTACGGGGCAGCGCGGCGAGCCGCCGCCGAAAGCGTCGAGCAGTTGCGAACCCAGGGCGAGGCAGCCTTCGACAGCCTGCGCAGCAACGCCAGGGACATCGAGGCGCAGATGATAGCGCATATGCGCGAGAAGCCGGTGACGTCGCTGGCGATCGCCGCCGGCGTCGGGTTCCTCTTCGCGCTTCTCGCGCGCCGCTAGTTCTGCACGCATGGGAATGCTTGCATCGCTGATCTCGGGCCTCGCCTCGGGCGAAACCATTGCGGCGGTGCAACGCGCGCGTGTGGCTGCAATTGTCTATTCGGTCGCAGCGGTCGTAGCGCTGTGCGGCCTCGGCTTCCTGGTCGGGGCGGCCTATATCTGGACGGCGGCCCGCTATGGGCCGATGGCAGCTTCCCTGAGCTTCGGGATCGGCTTTCTCGCAATCGCCGGTCTCATCCTGCTCGTCTACCGGATGTCGGCCGGCTCGCGCGCCAGGCGCCGGGCGAAGCGACGCAACGCTGACATGAAGGCTATCGGCATCACTGCGGCACTCGCCGTGCTGCCGGCGCTGCTCAAGGGCAAAGATGGCCCGGGAAAGGCCAGACTGAGCGCGATTCTCGGCCCGGCGATAGCACTCGCTGCCTACGCCATCTACCGCGAGAACGTGAAGCGCGGCTCCGATGATCCGGATACCGGCAAACGTGAATAGTTCGGAGGGATAGTTCGGGGCAAACGATTCTGGCGCCGGTCGCAAAATCACAAATCTTCGAGCGGAATCGATATTTCCGCGACCACGCCGTCCGGCCGGAATTCATGGATCACCTCGCTGGAAATGACCTTGGCCAGGCTGCGGCGGATCAGGATCGAGCCGAAGCCATGGCGTTCGGGCGGCGCAACCCGCGGGCCGCCGCTTTCGCGCCAGGCCAGCAACAGACGGCGTGCGCCCTTCCTGCCTTGTACCCTCCAATCGAGATCGACCTTTCCGGAGGAAACCGAGAGCGACCCGTATTGCAGTGCATTGCTTGCCAGTTCATGCAGGATCAGCCCGAGCCCGACTGCCTGGTCGGGTGAGAGCAGGACATCGGCGCCGGAGATCGCCATGCGCGATTGTCCGGCGGCTTGGAACGGCTTTAGCTCGATCTCCACCAGCTCGCGGATGCCGATGCCGCGCCACTCGCGGTCCGACAGCAGGCTGTGCGCAACGCCCAGTGCCTGCAGCCTGGCGCTGAAGGCTTCGAGGAATTCGCTTGGCTGGCGGGCATGGCGAACGGTCTGCGTCGCCAGCGCCTGTACGGTTGCCAAAGTGTTCTTGACGCGGTGATTGAGCTCGCGCAGCAACAGTCGTTGACGTTCGTCGCCAAGCTTGCGTTCGGTAATGTCGTAGTTGACGCCGAAGATCAGCGTCGGCTTGCCATCGCCGTCGCGTTCTATGACGCGGCCGCGTGTTGCGATCCATCGCGGCGGATCGAGGCCTTTGACACGGTATTCGCCAAAATAATCGTCGCTGCCGGTCAGCGCGTCGCGAAAGCGTGTTTCGGTCTGGTGAACGTCGCGCGGGTCGATGGCGGTCAGGATGTCGCGCGCCCTCAGCCTGTTCGACTTCGGCAGGTTGAACAATTCGGACAGCAGGACATCGCAGTCGATCATATCGCTGCGGATATCCCATGCCCAGCTGGCAAGCGAAGCCGCGTCGAGCGCGATAGCGCGCCGCTTTTCCTCTCGAACCAGTGCTGCCTTGGCAATCGCCGCACTGCGGGTTGCATCCTTCAGCGTGAACAGGCTCGCGGCGAGGCCGGCTAGCGCCGACAGCTGGTCGAGCTGGACAGAGGAAGGACGTGCGTGCGGCTTCCGGTCGAGCACGCACAGCGTGCCGATCAGCGCGCCGTCGACTACGATGGGCACGCCTGCGTAAAAGCGGATATGATGCTCGCCGGTGACCAGCGGATTGGCTTTGAACCGCGGATCCGCCGCCGCGTCGGCCACCACCATCGGCACGTCGCCGGCTGCGATGGTATAGGCGCAGAACGATGTCTCGGTTGCGATTTCGGTCTCGTCGAGGCCGATACAGGACTTGAACCACTGCCGCTCGGCATCGACCAGCGTGATCAGTGCGACAGACGTTTGCATAGCCGAAGCGGCAAGACCGCCGATACGATCGAAATCAGGGTCGGCAGCCCCGTCCAGCGTGTCGAGGCCGTGCAGCACGGCAAGACGGTCCGCGGCGCCCACCACACGGCGAATATCGGCCGGCAGGCCCGGCGTGTTCTGGCTATTGTCGTCCACTATGCCCCCGGAGGCCGGCTCCGCTGATTGGTCAGGCCAACCGGCCCGTCTGCCGCCTTGCAGTGCCGGAACTTTCGCGGCGGGGGACCGTTACCAGCCAACGCCCCGCCAGTTACGCCTGCCGGCGCCAAATATGGAGCCAGACAATGCCAAAAACCATTCCTGAAAACAAAGCCCGTCAAGGGCGGCGGGGTCGGCATGTCCTTCGTATCCTGATCGCCGCGCTGTTGCTGGCTTTTATCGCCTGGGGCGTCGCCGAAATCTACGGCTGGATGATCGAGACGCCGAAGACCGAACAGGGCAACACGCCCAGCGGCTAGGTTCTCTCCATCGCTCGCGCCAGTTTGCATCACGCAACCCCACATCACGCATCCCACGTCAGGCAACCTTTGCCTCGACAGCGCGCGCAGGGACGAGAACATTCAACGCGCGCGGATGGATTTCGACGGTCGTCTCGCGATCGAGCTTTACCAGTTCGCCGTCCATGACGGCCTGAACTTTCCTGTTAGTCGAATGGATTTTCAAAACGGCGCGGTTTGCCTGATGGATTTCGACATGCTCGTTGCCGCGCCATTTCCCACGGGCGACGTCAAAGAGGAACCTGATCAATTCGCCGCGCCGCCGCGCCACGGTGACATAGATGCCCAGCACGCCGCCTGCCGGATTATCGGCATAGGGCAGGTGGCCCTCGCCAAACAGATTGTTGGTGATGCCGATACCGGTGATCCGGGTTCTGATCTCGGCCTCGCCGATCATCAGCATTACGTTCATCGCCGGTGGATTGTTGATCGTCGCCCAAGCGGCTCGCACCGAGGCGCGCATCTTCCCCAACCGCGAGCCGAATTCCATCTTCTGGCGCAGTTGCACCATCCTGGCGTGCATGCCGATCGAGAATTGATGCACGAAGGGCCGGCCGTTGGCTGTTGCAATGTCAATCGCCATCACCTCGCCGTCGGCAAACGATTTCAGTGCCGCATCGAGGGTCTGCGGGATACCGAGGCCGCGCGCAAAAAGGTTCATTGTGCCAGCCGGCAGAATTGCCAGCGCCTTCTCCCCATTCATCAAACGGGCTGCCGCGGCCGAAATGGTGCCGTCGCCGCCGCCAGCCAGCACGACGTCGATGCCGCGCCTGGAAGCTACGCCGTCCAGCGTGGCGACGATATCCTTGCCGGCGACGATTTCGATATCAATCGAGTGGCCGGCAGTCTCAAGTGTGCTGCGCATCCGACTGGCGAAGGCCTCAAGATCGATGGTGCGCAGGGTGCCCCCGTCCTTGTTCAGCACCGCTGCAAACCGCATGGCCGTTCCATTTTCCAGCACCTTTCGGGCCGGGACGGAGCCCCAGCCGGGAGTGGAACGGGGCGGCCGAGAAAATGTTCCTTTCGACCAACGCGGCGAATCCGAGAACCATTGACATCGCACCGGGTGCACCACGGCTTTTTTCGGAACAACAGTGTGGTCACAACGTTGTGAACATGCAGAAGACGCTGCGCCCGCAGTGACGCCAGGTGGGCACGGCGTGCACGAAATCACCGACGAGGAGACACTAAGATGATCCGCACCCTTTTAACCACGACAGCAGTCGCAACATTGATTGCGACGGGTGCATTTGCGCAGTCGGCGACGACCCCGGCGCCGGCGCAACCACCCGCCGTAGAGAATTCCGCTCCAGCCGCTCCGGTGCAACGCGCCGAGGGCAGCCTTGTCACCAATATCATCGGCGAGTCGGTCTATAACGGCACCGGCGACAATGCAGAGAATATCGGCAAGATCACCGATGTCGTCTTCGACGAGCGCGGCGAGGTAAAATCCGTCGTCATCGGCGTTGGCGGTTTTCTTGGCATAGGAACCAAGAACGTCGTTTTCGACTACAAGAAGATGCAATGGGCCGAAAGAAATGGCGACCGTTGGCTGATAGCGCAAACGACGAAGGATGAGTTGACGGCTCAGCCGGATTTCGACCGGAGGCCTTACGATCCGACTCCGCCACCAGCTTCGGCGGATAATGCGGCGCCTGCCGCCCCTTCCACCAGCGCGCAAAATACAACCCCGGCGCCTGCCGCGCCGGCTGAGCCAGTGAAGCGCGCGGAAGGCAATCTTGCCACCAATATCATCGGCGAGACCGTCTATAACGGCACCGGCGACGACGCCCAAAACATCGGTGACGTGAACGACATCGTCATCAACAAGGAAGCCAAGGCGCAATCGCTGATCATCGGTGTCGGCGGCTTCCTCGGCATCGGCGAAAAGAACGTCGCTTATGACTTCGACAAGGCGCAGTGGGCCGAGAGGAACGGCGATCGCTGGCTGGTCGCGCAAACGACCAAGGAAGAGCTGCAGGCGCAGCCAGACTTCAACCGCAAGGCCTATGATCCGGCCCCGGCAACCACTGCGTCGAACGATGCCAATGCGCCTGCTACCGTCACGCCTACCGTGATGGCCAGCAACACTGCGCCGAACGACAACACCGCAACGACCAACAACGCTGACCAAGCCGGCAAGACGGCTCAAAACGCTCCGGCAGCGGCGCCTCCGGCTAATTCCACGGCCGACCAGACCAAGACCGGGTCGATCGACAAGTCGACGCTAACCGAAATGCCGATGGGCGAAATCCGGGCCGAGGATCTGGTTGGAACAACCGTCTACGGCGCCAACGATGTCAACGTCGGCGAGATCGGCGATATCGTGCTGGGCAGCGACAAGAAGGTCGATGCAGTCATCATCGACGTCGGCGGCTTCCTTGGCATCGGCGAGAAGGAGGTGGCGGTCGGCATGGACAACCTGAAATTCATGACCGACAAGAACGGCAAGCGCTATCTCTACACGAACTTCACCAAGGAGCAGCTTGAGGCGCAGGCCCCCTATGACAAGGCCAGCTATGCGCAAAATCGCGAGAAACAGCGCATGATCATGCGCTAAGCTGCGCACACGCCGACAGAGAAGCCCGCGCCGGCAACGGCGCGGGCTTTGCTTATCTCGAGGGAAAGCCGGCGACATGGCCGGCAACGCCATTGTCCGTCAATTCGGCGAGCGCCAGAGATTGGTCGAGATGGTCGGCCCGCCAGGCGAGCAACTTCTCGGCAAATTCCAGCCGTGCCCGCAGATAGGCTGGGTCGTCAGCGACATTGGTCAACTCGCGCGCATCCTTCTCCAGGTCGAAGAGCAAGGGCGGCAGGCCTCCGCCGAAATGCACATATTTGAATTTTTGCGTGCGAACGACGGCGAGATTGCACTGACGCGGACCGACGCCGAAATACCGTTCGGCATCACCATCCGCGATCGAGCGGAAATCGAACTCCCAATGCGCCGCATCGCGCCAATTGTCCGGCTCCGTTGCGTCCAGGAAAGGCGCCAGCGAGCGGCCGTCGAGATGCGGCAGCACTTCGCCGCCAGTGAGCTCGAGCCCAGTGAGCTCAAGCAAGGTCGGCGCCAAATCCACCGCCTCGGTGAAGCGGTCGACGCTGCTGCCGGCAGCCTTGCGGCGGCGCGGATCGCGAATGATCAGCGGAATATGGAAGCTGCCGTCGAAGAAACCGCCCTTGCCCAGCATGAAATGATCGCCCATCATCTCGGCGTGGTCGGAGGTCAGCACGATGACGGTGTCGTCCCATGCATCGGCCGCCTTGACCGCTTGCCAGACACGGCCAAGCTGCGCGTCGACCTCCGAGATCATGCCGTAATAGAGCGCCCGGATGCGGCGAAAATTGTCGTCGCCCCAGTCGCGCACCTTGCCCTCCGAGCCGGGACGGAATTTCGACCGTTCCTGCCGGTCAAGTTCATAGGCGAGATAAGGGTGGCTTGCTGCTTCGGCCTGCCAGCTTTCCGCGCGGTCAAAAGCTGGACCGATGGCCGGATCGTACATGGCGTTGTAAGGCGCCGGCACGATGAAGGGCGGGTGGGGGCTGATGAAGGAAAGATGCGCGAACCACGGGGCATCGCGCTCCTGCTCGCCGAGCCAGCGGATGAATTCGCCGGCCAGGAAGGCCGCCGGCGTCTCGTCCTTCGAATAGATTGGCGGACCGTTGCTGATCGCGCCGTCGTTTTCCAGGATTTCGCGCGCCGGGCGATGAATGTCGGGGGAGCCGGCGCCGGCATCGACGCCGCGCGCCTTGAGCCATGACAGCCAGGGCTTCTGGTGCTCAGGCAGAAGCTGGCGCACGGTGAAGCCGGACAGCACGCCTTCATAGCTTTTCAGCTGCGGGTCGCCAGGCGCCAGCGTGCGCGGGTCGCGCGCCGTGTCGGTATAGCCGAACAGCGTCGGATCATAGCCGAGGGCGCGCGCCCAGAGCGCTATATTGCCGTGCCGGGCGTCGAGCGGTGTGCCGTTGCGGCAGACACGATTGTTCATCTGGTAAAGGCCGGTGTAGAGGCAGGCGCGTGCCGGTGAGCAAGGTGCGGCGCCGCCATAGTGCTTCTGGAACAAAACGCCCTCGGCAGCCAGCGCGTCGGCATTCGGCGTCCTTACCACCTTGTGCCCAGCAGCTGACAGGCAGTCGCCCCGCCATTGGTCGCAGGTGATCAGGAGAATGTTGGGGCGTTTTCCACTCAACCGCTGTATCCTCACGCTGGCTACATGCGTCGCTCATGGAGCGCAATTTCGGCGAGTATGCAAGCCGGTCCAGTTTGCCGAATGGTGAACAAAACCTGCTTCGTCGTTCACTTTAACAGCACAGTCCATTCTGTGTTTGCCGCCTTTGCGGCCAGGAGGCGGATGCTCATATTTGCGTGGACAGCGGCAAGGGCCGCACCAGCACAAGGGAAGGAGCAACAGACATGCTCGACCAGGTCAAGGGCCTGCATCACGTCACCTCGATGGCCAGCGATGCGCGCCAGAACAATGAATTCTTCACCGGGACGCTCGGCCTGCGGCGGGTCAAGAAAACCGTCAATTTCGACGCACCCGACGTCTACCACCTCTATTACGGCGACGAGGTCGGCACACCCGGCTCGGTGATGACCTACTTCCCGTTCCCGAACATCGGCAAGGGCCGCCATGGAGTCGGCGAAGTCGGCAACACCGCTTACTCGGTGCCCGAGGGCACGCTCGGCTATTGGGAGAAACGGTTTGCCGAGCAAGGTGTCACCGGGCTGTCCCATGAGGAGACGTTCGGCGAGAAGCGTCTTGCGTTCGCCGGTCCCGACGGCGACGGGTTTGCGCTGGTCGAGGACAGAGCGGACAACCGTGCGCCATGGGCCAAGGGTGGCATTCCCACCGACGTGGCGATCCGCGGCTTTCACTCGGTGTCGCTCAGGCTGAAAGATGGCGGCGCCACCGAAGAGCTGCTGAAATTCATGGGTTATGAGGAGGTCGACAAGTCCGGCAACATCAGGCGGCTGGCGGTGAAGAACGGCAACGGCGCCGACGTCGTCGATATCGAATCGCTGCCAGGGGCCGGCTTCGCCAATCTCGGCGCCGGCTCGGTCCACCATGTTGCTTTCGCCGTCGAGAACCGCGCCAAGCAGCTCGAAGTGCGCAAGGCACTCCTCGATACAGGTTATCAGGTGACGCCGGTGATCGACCGCGATTATTTCTGGGCGATCTACTTCCGCACACCGGGGGGCGTGCTGTTCGAAGTCGCCACCAACGAGCCGGGCTTCGACCGCGACGAGGATACCGCCCATCTCGGCGAGGCGCTGAAACTGCCGTCGCAACACCAGCATTTGCGGCCCTATCTCGAGCAGCATCTGCAGAAACTGGAAGACTGAGGGCAGGGTTATGAGCAAGGATTCGTATATTCACAAGGTGCTGCCCGGTTCGCTGGGCGGACCGTTGCTCTTCGTCTTCCATGGCACTGGCGGCGACGAGGATCAGCTTCTGTCGCTTGGGCGCGATCTTGCGCCGCAAGCGACGATCGTCGGCCCGCGCGGCGATGTCTCGGAACAAGGCGCCGCACGCTTCTTTCGCCGTACCGGCGAGGGCGTTTACGACATGGGCGATCTCACGCGAGCGACGGACAAGATGGCCGGCTTCGTCAAGGCACATGTCGAGGCGGCAAAGCCATCTTTGGTGCTAGGCCTCGGTTATTCCAACGGCGCCAACATCCTGGCCTCGGTGCTGTTTGCCGAACCCTCGCTGTTCGACGCAACGGTGCTGATGCATCCGCTGATCCCGTTCGAGCCGGAGGTCAAGGGCAGCCTTGACGGCAGCCGCATCCTGGTCACCGCCGGCAGGCGAGACCCGATCTGTCCGCCTGATTTGACGGCGCGGCTTGAAGCCTATTTGCGCGCCGATGGTGCCGATGTCACAGTCGAGTGGCATGACGGCGGCCATGAGGTGCGGCCGAGCGAGATCGAGGCGGCGCGGCAGTTGTTCGCCGTAGCGCCGGATGAAAGGACCGCAAGCCATGTCTGACCTATTGCCGGAGATCGAGCTGGAGGACCGCGGCTCGAAGGGCCGCTACTTCCTGCGTGGGCCGAGCGGCGCCGAGGCGGAGATGACCTTCACCAAGGTCGGCGAGCACCAGATCATCATCGACCATACCGAAGTGCCGGATGCATTTCGCGGCCAGGGCGCGGGACTTCGCCTCGTCACCCGTGCCGTCGAGGATGCACGTGCGGCGGGCAAGACGATCATCCCGCTTTGCCCGTTCGCCAATGCTCAGTTCCGCCGCCATCCGGAATGGGCGGACGTGCTGAAGCGGTAAGAGACTGCCCCTCGATGAATGACAGGACAAAGGGTGCGCGGCTTTACCGCGTGCCGCTTCGACCATTGGCGGCGTACAAACATAAGGCAAACATGCGGGATTTGCGCAGAGCGCTCGCCTTGCCTAAGTATTGGCAACAACCGGCTCGCCCTCCGCGGCCCGACCACTTCAACCGAATGGCCCTCCATGACCGAATCCGATCTCATTCCCGTCTTCGACGGCCACAACGACACGCTGCTCAGGCTCTACCAGTCGAAGGATGCGGACGTCGAAAAGCTGTTCGTCGAGGGGACGCCGAGTGGCCATATCGACCTGCCGCGCGCGAAGAAAGGCGGATTTGCCGGCGGCATGTTCGCGATCTTCCCGCCGCCTGTCGAGAAATCCAAGCGCGGCGCGGTGCCGCTGGCGCCGAGCGACAGCGAGCCCATGCCGCCCGAGGTTCCGCGCGCCGATGCGCTCAACTCCACCATAGCGATGGCCTCGATCCTGTTCAGGCTGGAGCGGGCTTCGGCGCTCACTGTCTGCCGCACCGCCGGCGATGTGAGGAAGGCGATGGCGCAAGGCTCGATCGCGGCGGTCTTCCACATCGAAGGGGTCGAGGCGATCGACCCTGAGCTCACCCTGCTCGATGTCCTCCACGCAGCCGGCCTGCGCTCGCTCGGTATCGTCTGGAGCCGTCCCAATGCCTTCGGCCACGGCGTGCCGTTCCGTTTCCCGTCGTCGCCCGATACAGGGCCGGGGCTGACCGATGCCGGCAAGGCGCTGGTGAAAGCCTGCAACCAGCTGAAGATCATGATCGATCTTTCGCATCTCAACGAAAAAGGTTTCCGCGACGTCGTCGAGATCAGCGACGCACCGCTGGTCGCGACCCATTCCAACGTGCACGCGATCTGCGGCCATTCGCGCAACCTCACCGAATGGCAGCTCGGCGCGATCCGCGACTCCGGCGGCATGGTCGGGCTGAATTTCGCCACCGGGTTCCTGCGTGAGGACGGCAGGATGAACGCCGACACCAGTCTCGACATCATGGTGCGCCATGTCGATTCGCTGCTGCAGGCGCTGGGCGAAGACGGCGTCGGCCTGGGCTCGGATTTCGACGGCGCCATGATCCCGGCCGTGATAGGCGACGTTGCCGGCCTGCCAAGATTGCTCGACGCTTTCGCGGCTCGCGGCTTCGGGCGCGCGCTGATCGAGAAGATCGCCTATCGCAACTGGCTCGGCATGCTGGAAAAGACCATCGGCTAAGCGGGTGATGCCGGCTTGACCGGAATGCGATTTGGAGGCGGACTATTCGAAACCCATGCGTTTAAGCCAGTCCTGGCCAATGCCGCGGTCGCGGATGATCGGCAGCGGATCGGTCGAATCCAGCCTGGCACAAATACGGTAGGCCTCCAGCGTTTCAGCGCTCATCTCACCGCGTTTGTAGAAGAACATGGCCGCAGCATAGCGGGTGCGGCCCGACCATTTTTCGCCGAGCGGTGTGTTGATCAGCTGCCACTGTTCGGCGGCTTCGGCGTCGAGTTTGGGACTGTCGGTGTCGTCGGCCATATTTAGAAATCCGCAGGCGGATTGGCAGTGCGGCGGCCGAGCCTGACGACCAGCCGCGGCACCAGTTTGGCACGCTTCAGCAGCTTTTGATATTGCAGCTCGCGCCTGGCGTGGATCTCGAGCCAAGGTCCGCTGCAGGCGGGCTCGGCGGCGCTGATCTGGTTTGCATCGCCGGGACTGCTGCCCTTCGCCGACGGTGCCTTCGACGACGTTTTCTCCAAGGATGCAATCTCGACGAGAACATTCGAATATGGGCAGCCATGCAGAAGGTGCTTGACAGTGGCAAACACCGTCCCACTGATCTTCGCGGCCGATGCCGGTCGGCTAGCCGGCGATGCTGGAGACCATCACCCCGATGAAGACAACAGAGGCGCGCGAAGCCCTCCTCGAACCGGCGCGAAAAAGCGATTCCGAAAAGCGCGGCCGCAAAGCGTCGAAAGAGACAAGGCAGGTTCAACTGATCGAAGCGACTATCGATTCATTGGCCAAGCGCGGCTATTCGGAAACGACTATGGCCGACGTCGCCGACGGCGCCGGCCTGTCGCGCGGCATCGTCAATTTCCATTTCGAGAGCAAGGAGAAGCTGCTCGTCGCCACTTTGCAATACATGCATGACGAGTATTCGGCGCATTGGCGCGGCGCCTTGCAAAGGGCCGGCGATGATCCCGCCCGCCAGCTGCAGGCATTGGTGGCAGCCGATTTCAACCGCTCGATCTGCAACAAGCGCAAGCTGGCTGCTTGGTGTGCCTTCTGGGGCGAGGCCAAATCGCGACCGAAATATCAGGCGCTGAGCAGCGCACGCGATGCCGTCTACCAGAACATATTCATCGATCTTTGCGCGGCGCTCAAGCAGAGCGGCTTCTATGCCTATGAGCCGCAAGTCATGGCGCTGGCGCTCAGCGCCATGCTGGATGGTCTGTGGCTGCATTTGATGATGGGCACCGAGGACGCCACACGCGAGACGGCGCTGCAGGCCGCGAACGAGTTCCTGTCTGCGGCATTCCCCAAGCACTATCCGAACTCAGCAGCCCGCGGTGCCAGGCCGGCATGAACCATCAAAAAGAGGGTGGACCAGCAATGAAGACAATGATCCGGCGCCTGACATTCGAGAAGATCAAGGCCGGCTAATGAAGTTCAAGATCGAACGAGCCGATGTGGCCATCGTCGGCGCCGGCTTCACCGGCCTGTCGGCCGCGCGTGAATTGAACCACGCCGGCATCGATGCCGTGCTGCTCGAAGCCCGCGACCGTGTCGGCGGCCGCGTCGAAGCCGTGCAGAACGGGCTCGGCGAGCGGATCGACAGCGGCGGCCAGTTCTTGTGCGAAGACATGCCGGAATTAATGGCGCTGGTGCGAGCGCGCGGCAAGACATTGGTCGAGACCCATGTCGCAGGCGAATTCGTCACGCAGCCGCGAATGAGCGAGGCGCAAGCCGGGCGCACTTACGGCACTGCGATGCGAATGCGCGAGCGGATGAACGCGATCGCACCGACCGACCCGGCCATCGCCGGCTTGACAGTCGCGGCATGGCTCGATCGCCAGAACGATCCCGACGATGCCAAGGCCGCCTTTCGGTCGATGATCGAGGGCCTGTGGTGCCTGGCAATGGAAAGGCTGCCGCTGTGGTACTTGATCGACAATGATCGCCGCATCACCAACGAGGTGTCGGAGCTGCAATATTTCGTGGGCGAAACCATGCATTCGCTGGCGGATGATCTTGCGCGGGATCTCGGCGATCGACTGCGGCTGAATACAGCTGTCGAGGCTATTGAGCACGGGCCGGGAGGGGTTCGCGTCGTTTCGCCCGCCGGCGTGACCGAGGCACGAGCGGTACTGGTCGCGCTACCGCCGATGATGGCCTCGAGAGTGGATTTCGTGCCGCCGCTGCCGGCTGCGCTGGAGAGAGCCCTCGGCGTCTGGCAAAGCGGCGCGGTGATCAAAATGCTGGTGCGCTATCCCAAGGCTTTCTGGCGCGACAGGGGCTTGAGCGGCATGGTAATGTGGCGGGAGCCGCACGGACTTTTTGCCTGCGATGCCAGCAAGGATGAGGATCATGCAGCACTTGTCGTCTTCATCGGCGGGCCGCTGGCGCAGCGCTGGCGGGATATGGACAGCGCGGCGCTACGCGCAACGGTGACATCAAAGCTGCAAGATGCGCTCGGTATCGAGGCCGCCGGCGTCACCGATCTCAGCCATCGCGACTGGACCGGGGATCACTGGAGCGGCGGCGGTTACAGCGATTCGATCGTCGATGCGACGGCAACGGATGCCGAACGCATTATCCGGGCGGGCGCCCCGCCGGTGCATTTTGCCTCGTCGGAGCTGTCGCCGTCATTTCCGGGCTATGTCGAGGGCGCGATCGTCGCCGGTCGCACTGCTGCGCAAAAAATTATTCAGTCGGTTATCGCCAGCAGAGCCTCAGGGTCATAAGCGAGGCGGATCGAGGTGCCGACCTGCATCGACGCGCATTGCCACGAGCTCGGCCTGTTGGTCCGGCTACTGATCAACATGTGCGTGATGTCGCCGCCATTAATCATCAAGCGCCAGTAGATCGACGATATGGTGTCGATCCTGCGCGAAGGCATTTCGCGCGCGATGGACGATCTGCGCCGCGAAGATGTCTGGCGGGGATAGGCGTTTATCGCCGGCAATCTCAGCCGTGGCATTGGTCGGCCGCTGGCAAGGTGGGCGGGGTCGATGAACTGGGCGGTGCCGCGATCTTCCTGGTTTCCGACGCGTCGAGCTTCATGACCGGCCAGATCATCTATATCGAAGGCGACATGACCCGGACCCGTATGAGCGCGACTGTCGCTGTCGGGCGCATGGAAGACCGGTCGGCCTCGGGGCTGCCCCGCAAAAGGCAGGGCTCGTCATTTGCACGCTCTTAGCTTCACCGCTAAGCTTCTTTGGCTGGGGTATTTTCCTCAGATCACATTCGCCATCCCAAGGATCTCATGACACCCGACACAGCAACGCGCGAACAGTTCGCCATCGATCTCGCGCGGCGCGCCGGCGCGCTCGGCCTGAAGTATTTTCGCGACCTCGACAGCCTCGCCATCGAGAGCAAAGGTCATCAGGACATGGTCTCGCAGGCTGACCGCGAGGTCGAGCTGTTCATCCGTGCGGCAATGAAAGCCGCTTACCCGACCGATGGAATTGTCGGCGAGGAGCATGCCTCGGTCACCGGATCGAGCGGGCATGTCTGGGTGATAGATCCGATCGACGGCACCGCGAATTTCGTGCGGGGCATTCCGGCCTGGTGTGTGGTCATCGCCTGCGCCAAGGACGGCGACACTGTCGTGGGTGTCATCCACGAGCCCTCTACCGGCGAAACGTTCCATTGCCGTAAGGGCGGCGGCGCTTTTCTCAACGGCAAGCCGATCAGGGCAAGCGCGGCCACCAGCCTGACCGACGGCTCGTTGGGCACCGGCTTTTCCAACCGCGCCGAAATGCAGAACGTCGCAACGCTCATCGGTTTGCTGTTTTCACAGGGCGGCGTGTTTTTCCGTAACGCATCCGGCGCGTTGATGCTCGCCTATGCGGCCGCCGGCAGGCTGCTCGGCTATGTCGAAGAGCATATGAACGCCTGGGACTGCCTGGCAGGCATGCTGCTGGTGGAAGAAGCCGGCGGCACTATAGTCAAGCCCGACCCAAAGACGGTGCTGGAAAACGGCGCGCTGGTGATTTGCGCCGGCAGCGGCGTGTTCGCCCAGGTCCGCCAGCTCTGCGTGCAATCCTTCAAGCTTTGATCAGAACCGGTCCGCATGAGCAGCGGCGATTTGTATTTCCACTGTCAGGCCCTCCTCGGCTGCCTGCAGATGCGGATCGCCGGCTCCGCCCCACCAGATGTCTCCCTTTGGGTTGGCGGCCTCGGCGCGCAATTGCGCATAGATTTCGCCAGCGCTCTTGCGGGTCATATTGACGGTGATGCCGGTCTTCTCCTCGAACGCCCGCGCCGTCTGCTGGCACCAGACCTCGTCAACGCCGCAAGACATGGTCAGGCTTTCGGCGGACGCCGATGACGACGCGGACCACATACCGGCGGCGAGGATGCCGGCGCAGAGAATTGCCCTTTTATCACGTTGAAATTCCTCCCTAATTTATTTGCCGACTTATGAAATGCAGATACGCGGAAAATTCAAGTTGGAAGGGTACGGCCGCCTTTGCGCCTTTCGCCGACTTCCCGCTCGATGTGTTCGACAGGTTGATGCGGATCAATCTTTGCAGCCACCTGGCCGACCGTCCTGCGCCGCCGAACATTCTCAGACGATGGCCCGGTCCCAGCCGCCATAATGCGCAGCGCTGCGCGTGCCGCGCGGCAGGCTGAGCCCGACCAGCAGCGCTCCGATCGCCAGATTGGCGAGGCTCGCCGCCGCGCCGCCGGCGAGCATGAACGGAGAGAGGGCGATCCAGGCTCCA
Source organism: Mesorhizobium sp. M1088 (assembly GCF_040318575.1). NCBI lineage: Bacteria > Pseudomonadati > Pseudomonadota > Alphaproteobacteria > Hyphomicrobiales > Phyllobacteriaceae > Mesorhizobium > Mesorhizobium sp. M1088. Next base: position 80,392 of record NZ_JAMYMO010000018.1, read on the forward strand.
AGCGCTATGTTCACAAAGCGGACGGCGCGCGCCACCTCGGCCATCGCCGTAACGGCGATCATGATGACCAGGCAGCCGGTGACATTATCACTGAAGTAGAGCGGCGGGCTGGTGCCGAAGACAAGCGGCGTGATCATCAGCAGGGCGCCGGCGAGTGTGCTGGCGACAAGGGTCCGGGGAAAATTCACACCGCCAGTGACGAAGTCCCGCGCCACTGCCGATAGCGGCCGGTCGAGATCCGGCGTTGGCGTCTGGTCCTCCGAAAGTGCCGGACCTCCGCACCAGAATGTGCGCCAGAACGGCTCTCCCGCTTGTTTCGCGTGCCAAAGATACTGGCAGCTCGCCAGCACCTCGTCGACCGAATAAGGGATGAGGACGACGGTGACGGCAGCCTGGACGATGCAGAGCGTGCACAGCGCCCCGATGAGCGGTGGCTGAATGATGATGAAGCCGACGCTGACCACACCGAGCGGAACGACCAGCAAGCCGAACAAAAGCACCATCCACGGCATGGTACGCCAGCGGCGGCGATCGCCGATCGCGCCCGCGAGGATATCCAGCGCATAGGCAAAGGCGCCCAGCCCGGCATCGGCGATCGGAAAACCCTTGGAGACCCAGGAGGTGACCACCGCCTCGCTGCCATTGCCGGCCGGCGTTTCGCCCGGGCCGAAGAACGGATCCCAAAGACTGTCGATGTGCCCTAGCTGATAGGCAGCGAGATAGCGCGAGACGAACAGGCCGACAAAGGCGAGGCCGATTATGGGAATGCGCTGGGTGAAGAGGGAGGGCGAATAGCTCCAGCCGAGCGGGCGGTCGTCATCGGCGGCAAGGGCACGCCGGCTGATACCCGGCGTCGGCGGGATCATCACCGCGAACGCGACGATCAGCATGCCGGCCAACGTGTCGGTCGCGTAGGCTCCGGCGCTGGTGGTCCAGAACAGCAGCGGCGCGAACATCACCCAAACCCCGATCGAGGCGGTGATCCATTGCAGCCCGTGCCAGCGCCGGCGCATGCCGACGAGCGCCAGCGACAGGATGGCGAGGCCGGATACGATCTCACTGATGCCGAGCCTGCCATCGCGCGTCTCCGGCGAGGCGATCTCATGTCCGAGCGCCGGCGGAATCGGTGCTGAAGCGGGATCGAACAGGCCGAGCGTGAAGGGCGACGCCACGAGCCACAGCCCGATCGCAACGTTGGTCAGCGGCGCCCAGAGCGTTGCGGCCCGGCGGCGTTCGGTTTCCGCCTCGACCTCGTCGTCCGAGCGCTCGAGCGGGCGCTGCAGCCGTTCGGCGGCCTGGTCGAGCTCGGGCGCGGAAGCGGCGGCCGCCGACGGTTCAAGCTTGTTCTTCTTGTACCAGTCGGTAGGATCCGCCTTCAGCCGCCGGATCATTTCCGGCAAGGTAGCGGTCAGGCGGTGCCGCGGGTTCCAGCCAAGCAGGCGCCTGGCGCGGGAGATGTCGATCTCGTAGTGATCGTCGGCGTTCTCGATCATCCATGGCTTGATGTCGGACTCCTGGTCGAGAACCTTCTCCTGCATCCAGGCACCGAGCTTCGTCACCTCTTTCGGCAGGGACAGGGTCCGCCAGGTCTCGCCATGCAGGAGCTGCCCGATCTGCTTCTGCATCTCGTCGTAAGACGGCGTCTCTTCTTCGCCGATCAGCAGTACGGTCTCGTCGGGAAGCGGGCTGCGCCGGTCGACAGTGCGCACCACGGCGTCGACGAGATCGTCCAGATGCAGGTAGGGCTGGCCGGTGGTGATGTCGCCGGTGAAAAGATAGGCGGTCGGCATGCGCTCGAAAATGCGGGCGATCTGCTGGGCGATGAAGGCCGCGTGACAATCCTCGTCATAGACACCCGCCAGTCGCAGGATCGCAACCTTGATGTCGCCGTGCTCCTTCTGGATCAGCGTCTCGGTCTCGGCCTTCGATCTCGGATAGGCCCAGGCCGGATCGATCGGCGATCGCTCGTCGATCCTGGCGCCCTTTGCCGGGCTCGGCGCATGCACCAGCAGCGTGCTCGAAAACACGAACTGCTCCGTCTCGAACCCCCTCAGCGCGTTCAGCAGCCGGCGCGTTCCCTCGACGGTCACCGCGCCGTATTTCGGATTATCCTCGCCGGTCGTGTCGTAATAAGCCGCGAGATGGATCACCGAGGCAACGCGGCCGCCGCTCCGCTCGCGCACCTCGGCCAGTGCCTTCGCCACGCTCGCGTCCGAGGTAAGGTCGATCTCGATCGTCTCGACGCTGGGCAAGGATCGTCTGGCAACATCAAGGCCGATGATGTCGTAGCGCTCCATCAAGCCGCGAGCGATGGCCTGGCCCAGAAACCCGCTGCTGCCTGTGATCAGGACGGTGGGACGGGTTTTGCCGGTCATGGCGAATCTCCTTGGCGATAGCCGGGTAGAAGAAGCCGAATGCTTCGGTCGCACACTCCGAACCATGTTCGTTGAGAACGGTTCCCGATGAGGTAGCACCACAGAATGGGTGCGCGCGGCGATCCGTCAGACCGACGGCCATTCGTGCCGGCGGATTGCATTTGTGCACAAGTGCAGGACTCCCATTGGTCTACCGGCCGCGAAGGGAAGCGACCAGAATGTCGATCAGCAGCTCGCCACAGCGACGATCCGGATCGCGGTCGGGATCATAGATCGTCACCTCCATCCCAATCACGCGTGGATCGTTGCACCATGTGCGAAGGGCTTCGACAGCTTCGTCGGGCAAGACACCGCCGGCCTCCGGCGTATCGACAGCCGACATGATCTCGCTGTCCAGCACGTCGACATCGAAGTGAACGAATACACCCTCGATGTCCTGCCCTGCGACCGCGTCAAGCGCTATGCGTGCCGCATCGGCGAAGCCGCGCCGCCGCACTTCAGCCAAATCCATCCGGTGAACATCGGTGTCGAAGACGGCCTTGGACCTGTAAGTCGCGGGGTCCTGCACATCGCGATAGCCAAACGCGACTACGTCGGCCTCACGGACCAAAGGAGTGTGCTCGCCGAAATCGGTCAGGAGCGTCGGGCCATGGCCGGTCACGAAGGCCAAATCCATGCCCGCGGCTCCCTTTGACGGCGAGGTATCCGGCAATTTGAAATCGGTGTGCCCATCGAAGAAGATAAGGCCGTAGCGGCCACGACGCCGTAGCGCGAGCGCAGGGCCAAGCAACACACGGCAATCGCCGCCGAGCATGAGCAGGAACCCTCCCGAGTTCAGCTCCTCGTCGACCGCTTCGGCAAGCGTCTTGGAATACTGGCGCAGGGCCTGGGCATTGCGCACGCCCGTCGCAGGATCCACCTCAGGCCGATAAGGCGGAGCCCGAACCGAGCGCAACGGACCGGCGCCTAAACGGTCGGCGAGACCAAGCGATTGAAGTGTCTCCGGCGCCTTCCACACGCCGGGCTCCGGCTCACCCTCCTGCGGCATCAGCCCAAGATTAGAGGGCGCGCCGAGCAAAGCGATATGTCTCGTCTGAGTGGTGTCTCGCGGCATTGTCGTGCTGGCAGCTGAGGTCATGATCAGAGTTCTCCGCGTTATGGGCGATACGCATCATGCTCAAGAAACAGGCTGCGCTTTCCTGACCGGTCTCCCGCTGCCCTTGCCGCCGTGTACCTCCGGTTGGTGTCACGCGTCAGGCAGCGTCGCGAGTGACGCGTATTGCTCGTTCAGCGCCACCGTTTCGTCAGCGGTGATTTCGAAGTCGATGTTGTCCCGCGGATGCAGGTTCGCCTTGGGCAGCGGCGTTGTCCCGCGCTGCCGGGGCAGATCTCGATACCGGTCGCTTGGGCCATATCGGATTTCCAGGAGGCGAACTGCCGTCTTTGAACTATGCGTGGTGCGCGCGCGTTCTGGCGGCCTTCTGCGCCGCCGCCTTCCTTCCGCTGGCGCCTTTCGTCTCGGCGGCCTTCTTGGCAGCGGCCGAGCGCTCCTCAGCCGTCCGGCGCGAGGCCGCACGCTTGGCTTGCTGCGCCAGCGCCTCGTGCGACGCCGTACTCCTCGGCTCGTGCTCGAGCACCTTGGAGACGGCTTTCGAGACCCGCGGGCGGCGTTTCGGCGTGCGTTCACCCTGGCCGGCCTCATAGGCGTATTCGGCGCTTTTGCGCGTGCTCTCCTTCACCTTGCCCTTTTTGGGCGGGGGCAGGTCTACGCCTGCGCGTCTTGCCTCGGAAAGCCCGATGGCGATGGCCTGCTGGGTCGAGCGCGCGCCGTGCTCGCCGCGGCGGATTTTATCGATCTCCTCGTGCACGAACTCGCCGGCCTGTGTGCTCGGCGATTTGCCCTCGCGCTTGTCCTTTCGGGCCTTCTCGATGGTTTTCTTGTCCGGCATTGTCTTTCTCCCTCATACGGGTTGCGACAGCCATTCGGGTTGCAGCTGCGCGCGGTCTTATGAGGATCATAACGCGTTGAGGACGCAAATGATCCCGGGACTGGTGATCCAAGCCCCAGCTGTCAGGACGTCGACGCCGATCTGTCCGAAATCAGATGGCGCAAGAACCATCGGCTCGCCAGGCCCGCGACTTCGTCCAGGGCGCCGGGTTCCTCGAACAGGTGCGTCGCGCCAGGGACGATGGCGAGCTCCTTCTCGCAGTGGAGCGCCGCCAGCGCCGAGCGGTTGAGCGCGATCACCTGCTTGTCCGCGCCTCCGACGACGAGCAAGGTCGGCGCCCGGACGCGCGGCAGGGCGTGCGCTGCAAGATCGGGCCGGCCACCACGCGAAACCACGGCCGCGGCCTGGTCGGGCCGCTCGGCCGCCGCCACCAGGGCGGCACCGGCGCCCGTGCTCGCGCCGAAATAGCCAAGACGCAACCCCGATGTTTCCGGCGAGGCGCCGAGCCAATCCGTGACGCCGACCAGCCGGTCGGCGAGCAGTCCGATATTGAAGCGCAACTCGGCCGTGACCTGGTCGATCCGCTCCTCTTCGGCCGTTAACAGGTCGATGAGGAAGGCGGCGAGGTTCGCCTCGTTCAGCCTTCCTGCCACGTAGCGGTTGCGCGGGCTGTGGCGGCTGCTTCCGCTGCCATGGGCAAAGAGCACAAGGCCACGAGCATCCGAGGGCAACGAAAGATTGCCCTCAAGCGTGACAGGTCCCGCGGGAACATGCACGACGTGCTCGCTATCCCGGTCCATATCCATCTCCGCTATGTCGATCTGGTGCCAGGCGCCGGACCCGCGCCTGGGCGCCCAGCCAATTCCTCTTCGGAAGCGGCGGGCTTGGGCCCGGACCTGGCGAGGAGCGCGCGGACCTCTTCATCGCTCGTCTGCGAGAAATCCACGTACCAGCGCCCGACACCCAGCAACGGCTCTGGTGTCGTCGCGCAAACGACCTCGTCGGCGTCCGCCCGCATCGCGTCGCAAGTGTCGGGGCTACCGACGGGAACGGCCGCGACAATATGGGCGGCGTGGTTTTTTCGCAGCGCCTTGATCCCGGCCCGCATGGTCGATCCGGTCGCAAGCCCGTCATCCACGAGGATAATGGTTCGTCCATTCAACTGCGGTGGGGGTCGCCCGTCCCTATAGAGGTGCTCGCGGCGCAGAAGCTCTTTTTCCTCCCTTGCAGCGACCGCGTCGATGACATGTGGCGGGATCGCGAGACCGTTGACGATTTCGTCGTTCAGGACACGTACGCCTGAGGGCGCGATCGCCCCCATGGCCAGTTCCTCGTGGCCGGGGACGCCGAGCTTGCGCACGACGAAGACGTCGAGCGGTGCCTTGAGTGCCTGGGCGACCTCGTAGCCGACCGGCACGCCGCCTCGGGGCAGCGCCAATACGATCACATCGTCGCGGCCGGCAAAGCGAACGAGTTCCCCGGCGAGTTGCCGCCCGGCCTCGCGGCGATCTGAAAAGATGATAGCCATGACCTTCAATCCGCGTGCATCTGTTTTCCCGGTGGATGTTTTTTCACCAGCCTGCGTCCACATTCCGTGGGATGGCTGCGGCACCGGTACCATTTTGGAACTCGCTCGCTGCCTGGACGTTCCAAGAATAGTTTCGATCGCGAGGTGCCGGCACCGGCACGCGCCTCAGCGCGGATCGGGAAGATCGAAGATAGTGATCCGTACATGCCTCGTCCGGCCAGCTGGCAATCTAGCGATGCGTCGCAACAGGTCCGTCTGGCGACTTGTTGCCTCAGCAATCAGGGAAAGGAAGATCCCATGCAAGTTCAGGAGATCATGAGCCGTCGGACCGAGTTGGTCGGCCCGAACACGACAATCAGGGATGCCGCCCGGAAAATGCGGGCCGACAATCTCGGCGCCCTTCCGGTCGGCGAGAATGACAGGCTGGTCGGCATGGTGACAGACCGCGACATCGTGATGCGCGGCGTCGCCGAGGAGCGCTCAGCCGGCAACACGACCGTTCGCGAGGTCATGTCCGAGCATGTCTATTGGTGCTTCGATGACGCCGATATCACCGATGCGGCGAAGATCATGGCCAAGCATCAGGTGCGTCGTCTTCCGGTGATCAATCACGACAAGCGCCTCGTCGGCGTCATCGCCCTGGCCGACCTCGGGCGGACCGATGAGGAAGCCGCCAAAATCGCTCTCGAAGGCGTTTCCGAGGCAACGGACGATCCCCGGCGCTAGACGCTCGCTGGGCGGTTGCCGCCGTGCTCGCCGTTCTTCTCCATCTGGGCTGAACGCCGCCTGCTCAGGCAGCCTTCAGTTTGGCAACTATCTCGCTTTCACTTCTATGCGGCGTGTCTTGTCCTTTGCCGCGGGGTTCTTCGGAAGCTCGACAGCCAAAATGCCGTTTCTGAAAGTGGCCTGCACCTTGTCGGCATCGATCTCCGCTTCCAGCGGGATGGTCCGCTGAAACCGGCCATAACTGCGTTCGCTGTAGGTGCGGCCGCCTTCGCCTTCCTTGTGCTCCGAACGCTTCTCGCCCGTAATAAAGAGGGTGTTTTCGCGCAGCTTGAGCTCAACGTCCTTCTGCTCGAGCCCCGGCAATTCGGCGGTGACCTTATAGGCTTGGTCTGTTTCATGTACGTCGACGCTCGGCCAAAGATCGCCGGCCGTAGTCGCTTCGGCCATCGGCGCGAAGAAGTCGTCGAACAGGCGGTCAATCTGCCGGTGGAATGACGTGAGCGGGTCGCGCGCGGATGGGTAGAGGCTGCGCGATGGCGTCCGGGGCGCCAAATCGTGATGTGCCATGGTTCTTCTCCTGTTTTTTGTGTCTGCATCACTCGTCGCCATGTGATCGGCGACGGCAAACAAAACTCGTCCACCCATGAGGATGTTCCGGTGCCGGCCAAGAAAGGTGGTCGAAAAACAGCGGCAAAAAAGCCGGCCCGAATTCCCTCATGACGGGCCGACAACAGACGGGACCTCCGACAATAAATGCGCATCAGGACATGCGCTTGGGGGAACAACGGGCAGGTACGGCTGTTTGGTCACATCACCTAGTCGGATTTGAACGGAAGGAGGATCTCGATGAACGCCACCGGACTCGACGTATTCGACAAGACACTGCAGACCACGAACATCTGGCTCGACGAGATCATGGACGAGATTGGACCGGATCGGCAGGTCGCCTGGCACGTTCTCGGAGCGGTGCTGCACGCCCTGCGCGACCGTATGCAGCCGGATCTTGCAGCCCACCTCGGCTCGCAGCTGCCGATCCTGGTGCGCGGCGCCTTCTATGACCAATATCAGCCTTCCAAAGCTCCCGAGAAGATGCGGTCGCTCGACGAGTTTCTGGCCAAGATCAAGGCGGAGCTGGAATTTACCCGCCCGGTCGATTCCAAGGATGCATTCAGGGTCGTGTCCAAGGTACTCGCCCATCACGTCGGAGAAGGACAGATGCACAAGGTCTGGGAATCCCTGCCGGGCGAGATAAGACGCGTCGCCGAAGCTCAGCAAGCGGCGTGAACGGCGCAGGCGCGGGCTTCTCGGTCGCAACCTCCTTGGGGAAATAGCAATGCCACTCACCCTTATCAGCCCGGCGTTCCGGGCAGGCGGAAGAATTCCCGAAAGGTATACGCGTGACGGCCAGAACGTCTCGCCGCCGCTGAAGTGGTCCGGTGTCCCGGATGGTACCAAGAGCCTTGTTCTTGTCGTGCGGGATCCCGATGCACCAAGCGGGATTTTCGGGCACTGGGCGGTGTTCAACATCCCGCCGGATGCCGGGGGACTAGCCGAGGCCGAAGACGGCAAGCCCGGCCCGTCGGCACTCAGGCAAGGCACCAACGATTTCGGCAATGCGTATTACGATGGTCCGCAGCCGCCTGCAGGGCACGGCGTCCACCATTACCACTTCCTGCTGGCCGCGCTCGATGTGCCGAGCCTCAGCGTACCAGGACAGGCGGGCGTGCATCAGGTCTGGAAGCAAGCCCAGAAACACGCATTGGAGGAGACGGAGTTGGTCGGAACCTACGAACGGCCGGCGTGACGCGGGCCGTGTCGGTCGCCGCCTTCACAATGTAATCTGGGCAAGCGGTTTTCGGGCAGGGCCGTGGATGACCGAACCGTCGGCGGCGAAGATCGAGCCGTGGCAGGGACAATCCCAGGTGTGGTCCGCATTGTTCCAGGTTACGGTGCAGCCCTTGTGGGTGCAAATCGCCGAAACCGCCTGGAGTGCGCCTTCGGTGTCTCTCCACGCCGCAATCTTTTCGTCTCCCCTGACGATCACGCCGCCCATACCAGGCGCAATGTCGTGGGTGCTCGAGACGATCGATTGACTGCGGCCGTTCTTGTGGAAGTCCTCAGGATAGGGCCGGGCCGGATCGTAGAGTTTTTGCCATGGGCTCGGGCGGCCGCAGATCAGGTCGGCGATCATCTCGCCCACGGCCGTCCCGTTGGTGATGCCCCAGGCGTTGAAGCCCGTGGCAATGTGGAAGCCGGCGGCCTTGGCGGGATCGGGTTCGCCGGCATATGGGATCCTGTCGGCCGTATCATAGTCCTCATTGCACCAGCGCCAGGCGACGTCGCCGACCGGAAGGTTCTTTCTTGCCCAGTTTTCCAGTTCGACAAACCGCTTGGCCACGTCGCCGTCCCAGCCGGTGTTGAACTTGGGGCCGAGCGTGACCAGCAGTGGCCCTTCGGCATCACGGCCCGTGCGGATGGAATGCGTCGGGTCGTCGATGCCGATGAACATGCCGTCGACAGGGAGGGGATCGTCGATCCGAAAGGCCATGGCGGTGTGGCAGCGCGGTTGCGTCCGGTTCGCCATGCCGACGGGGCTCTTCACCGTCATGTTGGTGGCGACGACGACATGCCCGGCATCAACGGCGCCGCCATCGGTGGCAACGCGCCAGCGGCTTGCCTCGTCGATCGAGGTGGCGCGGCTGTTTTCGAAGATCCGACCGCCACGGGCCGTCACCGCTTCCGCCAGGCCAACCAGATACATCGCCGGATTGAACTGCGCCTGGTCGGGGAACCGTAATGCCGCGGCCGTTTCGAAAGGCAGCGGCGCGCGGTCGAGGATCTCGGCCTCCAGCCCGACCTGGCGCGCGGCCTCCGCCTCGGCCGCAATCTCCGCGCAGCGGCTTTCACTGCAGGTGTAGGTATAGGCGTCCTTGCTCTCGAAATCGCAGGCGATGGCGCAGTTGTTAACCCAATCGCGGATTTGGCGGGCGCCGGCGGAATTCGCATCGGCATAGGTCTGCGCCAGGTCCCGGCCAACGCTGTCGATGAGATGACGATAGATCAGCGCATGCTGCGTGGTGATCTTGGCCGTCGAGCGGCCGGTCACCTGGCCGCCTGTGCGCAGGCCTTCGAGGACGACCACCGACCGGCCCGCCTCGCAAAGCTGAAGCGCCGTCGTCAGCCCGACAATTCCAGCACCCACGACAATGGCGTCCGCACGGATCGAACCTTCGAGCTGGGGATAGTTCGTGGAGGCGGCTGCCGCCACCCAACAGCTTCCCGGTTTTCCCAAGAGAATGGCCATTTCAACCGCGCCCCTTGCGTCTCCATGCACTTCCATCGACAACCGCGCCGGCGGAGGAACGTTCCCGAGCTTGGTCGCTTTCAATCATTGTCTCGCCACCCCGGGTCAGAAAAGCGCCGGGAAGATGCGAGGTGCAGGCCATCACCCAGGTGATCGCCTCGCGGTCGTATTCGTCACCGGAGCGCCAGTCCTCGAAGAAGGCGTTCAGCCTATCGACACGCCCCGGCCAGATACCGGCGGCCTGCAGGCCGAGCGAAACGCCGTAATTGGTGAAGGCGAACTTGGTATCGCGCAGCCATGGCGCGCGGCTGAAATAACCGGGCGGGTCGACCCACATCGTTTCCAGGGTTCGCAGCGAACGCCTCGTCTGGGCCTCGGCCCACGGCTCGTCGGGAGAGAAATGGGCGAGCCACAGCATCATGCCGAGGCCGAGGTCCTGGTCGATGTCGAGGCTGCGCCAATCGCGCTCCATCAGGGCACGCATCTGCGCGATCTCGGGCGCCAGTTCCTCGTCGTCGAGCATTCGGTAAGAGACGTAGCCGTCATAGGCATCCATGCTGCCGAGGCCGTAGCCGGGGTAAGGACCGCTCAAATCCTCCTGCATCTTCCAGATCACGCCGCGGCCAGGGACCACAAACGCCGGGTGAATGTCCCGCGCCAGCGCAATGCCGCGCTTGCGGTATTCCGGCTTCAGATCGCCGAGACGCGCCAAAGCAAACAGCCACATCGCCAGATAGTGGAAGTACTGGCCGTCGCGATCGGCCGCTTCGCCGATCCTCAGTCCGCGCCGGCGGCCGAGCACACGCTCGACATCCACGACCAGCCGCTCGGCCGCGTCCAGCCAGCGCTGTTCGCCAGTTTCTGTGCAAAGCGAGACGTAGAGCACGACCCCGAATGCATCGGTCCACAGATATCGCAAGCCGTTGGGCCAGATGCCTTCGCCGCGCATCCAGTCGAGTTTTTGCAGGACATAATCGACGTCACGCAGCATCGCGCCAAGGCCCGAATCCACGGCAGACTTTGCCGATGTTCGGTTCCATGCGATTGCGGGCATGCGGCATATCTGCCTCCGCTCCGGTTGGCCTTAGCCAGATACCGCGAAACGATCTGATCGGCGGCAGGTTCCTTGGCCGCTTTCACCGGCGCGACCCTCACGATTCTCGCGGAGACTTTGCAGGCTGAAGGAACAGCAGAATTATGATGCGCTGCGCTGGCCACGGATCGGTATCGCAACTGACGCTGCGCCGGAGCCCTTTAAGGTCGCCTGCGGTCTGGCTGCGGGGACGTTGGAAATCGTCGACACACCGGCCGGCGAGCGGACGCGGCTGACCATCGATCGCCAGGCCGACGATCTGGCAGCGACGGTGATCATCGACCGGCCCGGCGGGCCGGAGACGCTTCGCCTCGAACCTGTCGGCGACAACCATCACCGCCTTGAGAGCACCGTCGCCCCTGCCGAACCGCATAAGTTCCAGGCGAGGTTGATCCTGGCCGCGAATGGTCGCGAGCAGGCGCTGCCGTTCAAGATGGTCGAACCCGAAGGTCACCATCATTAGGTCGACTGGCGGATATGCGGTTCAATGACCGATCTCACGGCCTATGCTGGTCTGTTCCTGGCGGCCTTGCTCGCCGCTACGATCCTGCCGATGCAATCGGAAGCAGTGCTGGTCGGGCTGCTGCTTGCGGATTACTCGCCCTGGCTGCTCATCGCCGTCGCGAGCGTCGGCAACGTGCTTGGTTCGGTGATCAACTGGCTGCTCGGGCGAGGCATCGAGCGCTTCCGGAGCCAACGGTGGTTTCCGATGAACCAAGCGCAACTGGACCGCGCGCAAGTGTGGTATCGCCGATGCGGAAAGTGGCCGCTCCTGCTAAGTTGGCTGCCAATTGTCGGTGATCCGCTAACCGTCGTCGCGGGCGTCCTGCGCGAGCCTTTTCGGGTTTTCCTTTTGCTGGTCACTGCCGCCAAGGTGGGCCGCTATCTTGTTCTTGCGGCCGTGACACTGAGCGTCATCTGATGCCGCGAATCTTCTCGAAGCTGAGCTGGTTAGGTCGGCTGGTTCGAAGAGCCCTGTATGATGCGCGCGGACGGGAAGCGCTAGCTCTTTTTGACGGCGACCTTGTCGAGGGCTGCGCGCAGGCCTTTTGCCAGCTTCTGCGTATCGCGCGACCGGTCAACCAAGCTACGGCGCAGCGCTCCAGCCAACATCGACATTGTTAAGACATTCCTGTGGCCGCGCGCCAGGCCTGCACAACGAAGCTGTGCTGGTTCCAGATCATCAGCGCTCCACTCACAGCCATGAGCGCGACCACAAGGCCGCGGAACTGTCGTCCACTTAGGCGTTCGAGCCAGCGCTTGGCCAGCAGATTGGCAAGCGCAGCGCCCAAACCCGCGGCTGCGCCGTACATGACCGCCTGACCACCGAGCGCGCCGAGTCCGGTGAATACCGCGATCTTGACGACATCGGTCACAAACGAGTTCACCGATTTCGTGGCGACCAACGTCTCCTTCTCCGAACCGTAGTTCAGATAGAGCGAATTCAAGACGGGTCCCACCGTGCCCATCAGCGCCGACAACAGCGCGACGATCAGGC
>NZ_JAMYMO010000019.1:0-91012 GCF_040318575.1 Mesorhizobium sp. M1088
CGGATAAGGTGTTCCACGGACGGCTCCCTTGTTTGAGATCTCAACGAACTCATTCTGGCACATCCGATGCCGTCGGGCGCCGTCCACCCCATCATGCCGTGACCTTAGCCGAAGAACGCAGCGAAACAGAATTCTGCACCGCAGCAGCGCTCTGATGTAGCGGCATGGATCCTGGAGTCTGCGCCGCGTCGCTTCGCTCCTTGCTTCGCCCCAGGATGACGAAACGACGGGCGCCTCGGCCAATCTCCAAAGTGTACGATCCGCCGGCGCAAAAACCATCCAAATGTCAACCTTCCGCGCCCGGGAACCTAGTGCACCGCCGCGTACATGATCTTCTCCTCTGTCGCCTCCGCCGGCGAGAACTCCTCGACGATGCGGCCCTGCCGGCAGACCAGGATGCGGTCGGAGAGGTTCATGATCTCCGGCAGGTAGGACGAGATGACGACGACGGCCAGGCCCTCGTCGGCCAGGCGGTTGATGATCTGGTGGATCTCGGCGATGGCGCCGACATCGACGCCGCGCGTCGGTTCGTCGAAGATGACGATGCGCGGCTTCTGCACCAGCCCCTTGCCGATCACCACCTTCTGCTGGTTGCCGCCGGAAAGCTCGACCACGCGCGCATTATCGTTGATCGCCTTGACGTTCAGCGTCCTGGTCCATTCGGCCGACAGCGCCCGCATCTCCTGCGCATTGATCACCCAGCTCTTTTCCCGTCCAGCCGCCAAAAAGCCGCCGAACAGGTTCTCGGCGACGTCCATCGTCTCGAAAATCCCCTCGCTCTTGCGGTCTTCGGTGACATAGACGATGCCGTCTGCCACCGCCTCGCTCGGCACGAGATAGCGCACCGGCCGATCGTGCAGCTCGATGGTGCCGCCGCGCAGGAAGTCGCGCTTGTAAATGCCGGAGACGATCTTGAATGTCTCGGTGCGGCCCGAGCCGATCAGCCCGAACACCCCTGTAATCTGGCCCTCGAAGATCGAGAAGGAATTGTTGCGCACGACATTGCTCATCGAGATGTCCTGTACCGACAGCACCTTCCTGCCGGCCCTGCGCAGCTTGGCCTCGTCGCGCTGGCTGTAGAGCTGCCCCGACAGCGTGCGCCCGACCATCGCCGCGACGATCTTGTCGCGATCGAAGGCGGCGGTATCGTCGGTGATCACCAGTTCGCCGTCGCGCAGGATGGTGATGCGGTCGGCGATATCAAGCGCCTCCTCGAGCGCATGGCTGATGAAGACGATCGACACGCCCCTTGCCTTAAGCCGGCGGATCAGCGCGAAGAAGTGCCGCTTTTCCTCTGGCGTCAGCGTCGCCGTCGGCTCGTCGAAGATGATGATCTCGGCATTGTGGTGGACGGCGCGCGCGATCTCGACCATCTGCCGCTTGGCGGCGCCCAGCGTCGCCACCATGGCATTGGGGTCGACGGGAAAATTCAGCGACTGCAGGAACTGCTGCGCCGAGATATAGGTGCCGCGCAGCCGGTTGAGAAAGCGCTCCGTGCCGAGGTAGAGGTTCTGCGCCACCGTCATCGACGGCACCAGGCTGGTTTCCTGGAACACCATGGCGATGCCGGCTTCAAGTGCCGCATGCGGCGAGGCGTAGGCGATCTCCTGACCCTTGTGGAACATCGTTCCCGATGTCGCGTCGACGACGCCGGCGATGATCTTGGTCAGCGTCGATTTTCCAGCACCATTCTCGCCGAGCAGCGCGTGGATCTCGCCTTTGCGCAGTTCGAAGCTGACATTCTTCACCGCGGGCACGCCGCGATAGGTCTTGGTCACGTTCTCCAGTCGGACGATCGGTTCCATCAGCGATGCCCTCCTGAAGCCAGATCAATGGCCAGCAGGCAATCGCCGCCTTTCGAGGCAATGAAAAGGCGACCGTCTGTCTCCGCCACGCTGCAGATGCCGTGGCGCGTGCCGTTGGCGCGGCTGTGCAGGCTGAATTGCGGCCGCATCTCCCGATCGAGCCTGACCACCAGCCCGTAAGAGCGGCTCGGCGACCACGGCTTGTGGATGCCCATGGTGCGGATGCCGCCGCATTGCAGCGGCTCGAGGAAGCTGCGGTTGGAGGCGAGCGCCGGCGCGATCCAGTGTTGCGGCGACACTTGCGCCAGCATGTCGTTCCGATAGTGCGTTTCCTGCAGCACGAATTCGATCAGACGGTTGCGGGGCGCAAACAGCGCCAGCCAGGCACCGCCATCGGCGGCGGGCGACAGCCGCGCGGGATAGCCGGGCAGATGCGCCAGCACCGTCGAGCGGCTGCCTGTCGCGCCGTCGAAGCGGACGAGTTGGTGCCGCCAGCTCTCGCCGACCAACACGTCCTTGCCGGTTGGATGCAGCCCATAGGGAAAGGCGATGTCACCGGCGAGCTTGCGGAATTCGCTGCCTGCCGGATCGCGCTTCCACAGCGAACCCGACGCACCCTTCTTCATCAGATCGGCGGCCCATTCCGACGGCGCGTGTTCGGCCGAGCCATTGGCCAGCCAAAGCGTGCCGTCTTCCGCGTAGGCGAGTGCTGTTATGCAGCGGATCTCGGCCGGCAGGGCGGCCTCCTTGCCTGCAATCAGCAGCCTGCCGCTTTCGAGCCCGACCGTCAGTTCGCCGGCGGGCGAGCGCGCGAGCGCGGTGACGGCGGCGGGAAATGTCTCGACCAGAACAGGCGCGCCACCGGCGGCGAGCGCGTAGAGGGCATTGCCGCTGGACGCCAGCAGCCGGCCGTCGGCGACCAGCAGATTGTCGGGCTCGGGCAGTTCGGCGAAGGCTGCAACATCGTCCAGCAGCGTGTTCGGCCTGAAGGCGCCATCAAGCGGCGGGATGGTCACTGCCTTGCCGCGAAAGATGTCGAGGATCGGGTCCAGCATCATGGCTTGGCACCCCAGTAAGAAGCGGGGCTGGTCCAGTTCGGGTCGGCGCCGGCAATCCGGTAGCGGCCGATGCGGTTGTTGAGGATGCCGCCGACGAACAGAAAACCCTTATGCTCGCGCATCGAAGTCACCATCGGATGCGCGGCGCCCGACAGGTCGCCCATCGCCTCGACGATGCCGCCCTTCTCGTTGAATTTCACCACGCCACCGGTGTTGATGTTGGGGAACAGCCATTCGTCCTGCGGCAGCCGGCGCGTCATGCGCTTGCGCATGTCGGGATGGCGCAGCGACAGGTCGAAGCTCGGCGTGCGCATGCCGAGCCAGGCCATCCAGTAATTGCCGTCGGAGGCACGGTTGATGTTGTCGGGGTAGCCAGGCATGTCGCGGATGACGCATTCGGCAACGCCCGCCTTCGGCCCTTCCAGCCAATATCGATGCACGCGGCAGGCCCAGCTCTCGGCGAAGAACAGCGACTTGCCGTCATGCGCCATGCAGACGCCGTTGGTGTAACGGTAGCCGTCGAGCAATGTCTTGGTCGAACCGTCCTTCGGGTCATAGACGAGCAGCCGCCCGGTGGCGCGGTTCTCGATCGAGTCCAGCGCCCAGTCGTGCGCGTCATAGCGCTTGGTGGAATCGGTGAAGTAGATGCGGCCGTCCGGCGCGATGTCGCAATCATTGGGATCGCGCAGCCGCGCATCGTCGACGATCGAGGTCCAGGAGCGCGACGTTTCCGCCGAAAGCCGCTTCACCTCGCGCTGCGGCGAGACCGAATAGAGGCCCATCGCGCCAACACAGCTGATCAGATTGCCTGTCTTGTCGAAGGCCAGGCCGAGTGGAAAGCCGCCAATATGGGCAAAGACCTCCGAGCGTTTGTAGTCCGGCGCGAAGAAGCGGACGATCTCGCCATGCCTGGTGCCGCAATAGAGATTGTCGTCACGGTCGAGGATGACGTCTTCCGGCCCTTCCAGCTCGCCGAGCCCGATATGGTCGGCCTCCGACAGCCGATTGTCGAGCTCGTAAGGCGTGCCGAAGCCCGGTGCGGCCGACTGCGTTGCGCCCATTTTCAGATAGACCGGTGCGACATAGACCTCGTCCAGCACCTTGTGGCGGTTCTTCAGCCAGCGAATGTCGATGGTGACGGCGACGGCCAGCATGATGCCCAGCACCATCTGGTTAGTGCCGGTGCCATAGCCCAGCCGGATCAGGCCGTTGGTCATCGTCAGCACGATGATCGCGCCCATCAGCCCCTTGATCACCGAACCGCGGCCGCCGCCCAGGCTGACGCCGCCGACGACCGCCGCTGTCAGTGCCATGACCTCGAGGTTGAGGCCTGTGCCCGGCCCTGCCCCGCTCAGCCGGCAGGCGATGAGGAAGCCGCCTAGCGAGGCGCAGAAGCCGGAGAACACATAAGTCATGAACACGGTGCGGCGTACGCGGATGCCGGCATTGTGAGCCGATCGCCGCGACCCGCCCACCGCCTGCACATGCCAGCCGGGCCGCGAGCGCGTCAGCGCGACGTGCGTAATAATCGCCAGGATAATCGCCGCCCACACCGCAACCGACAGGCCCCAGAAGGTGTCGTCGCCGATGAAGTCCAGCACATCCGATGTGGCATCGGAAAGCTGGACGTCGGCGGCATAGGTGGTGACCAGTATGTCGAACAACGCCCGCCCGAAGATGAAGGTGACCAGTGTCGTCAGGAAAGCGCGCAGCCTGAAATAGCCGATCAGGTAACCGTTGATCGCGCCGAACAGCAGGCCGGTGGCGATCGAGGCGGCCAGCGCCAGCCACACCGATTGTTCGAGGATGAAGAAGACGAAGACGGCGGAAAAGCAGGACAGCGCGAAGATCGAGCCGACCGAAAGGTCGATGCCGCCGCCAAGCATGACCACCGTCATGCCGGTGACGACCAGCGAGAACTCGCCGAGCTGGCGGGTCGATTCCTGTAGCGACATCGGCTTGAAGAAGCCGGGAATGATCGAACCGAACACGCCGAGCGTCGCCACCAGCGCCAGGAACGGAATGGCGTTGTCGGTCCAGCGTTTGCTCAATATCTCGCCGACGAGATGGTCGGGCACGAGATTGTAGCGCCAGGACTGGAGGCGTTCGCGAAAGGACATCGGTTGCTGCTATTCGAGAGAAAAGGGAAAAAGGGGCCGGGCTATCCGCAGAACAATCGCCTCAGGTTTACGCTGCCCCTCACCCTTACCCTCTCCCCGTATAGAGACGGGGAGAGGGGGTCGCCAGCGTTGGAGCGTATCCCTTCTCTCCGTCATTATACGGGGAGAAGGTGCCGGCAGGCGGATGAGGGGCAGCGCGAAGCTCAGGAAAGCCGGCCTACTTGGCCGCAGCTTCGGCTTGCAGTGCTTTCAAATCCCAGCAGCTGTCCGGCTTGAGGTCGGCCTTGGTCGTCGCCTTCTCCAGCGTGTAGATATAGGTGTGCGAGGTGCCGGCCGGCTTGCCGCTCTGCAACAGGAATTTTATGACGGCGTTCATGTCACCCGACTGGCGGGCAAGGTCGGTCATCACCACCGCACCATAGGTGCCGTCCTGCAGCTTGTCGCAGTCGGCGGTTTTCTCGCCGCCACCGGTGGTGACCAGGAACACCTTGCCCTCGAGCTTGGCATCGCGGATCGCAGCCGATGCGCCGGTCGCGTCGCCGTCCCAGAAATCGATGATGGCGCAGATGTCGGGGTTCTGCTGCAGCATCGTCGTCGTCACGTTGCGCGAGGTCGTCGCATCCCAGTTGGAGTCCGGCTTGGCCACGACCTTGAAGTCGGGGTTCTTGTCCAGCACCTTCATGATGCCGGCATACTGGTAGAGGCTCGATGAGTTGGCCTGGTCGCCCTGCACCAGCCCGATCTTCTTGGAGGAGTTCGGCCCACAACCCTTGATCGCCGCTTCGGCTTCCAGCTGGCCGAGGCGATCCCAGTCGCTGCCGACAAAGGCATCGGCCGGGAAGTTCGCCGGATTGTCGACCAAAAGCACATAGGTGCCGGCCGCCTGCGCCTTCTTCATCAGCTTGGCATAGGAATTGAGGTCCGGCGAATGGATGATCAGCACGTCCGGCCTGGCGTCCGACGAGATTGCGTCGGTTATCGCCTGCGCGCCGGCATCGACCACCCAGTTCGGATCACGCGTCTCGAACACGCCGCCCCAGGCCTCGACCTCCGTCTTCAGGTAATGCGCCCAGCCCTGTGCCAGGTCGAAGCCCATCGCCATCGGCACCAGCATCACACGCTTGCCCTTGAGCGCTTGCGAATAGGCGGCCGGACCCGGATCTTCTGCAGCGAAGCCCGGCGCCACGAAGGCGGAGATGGCAAGCGCTGCCGCGGCAGCCATAAATGTCCTGATGATTTTCATGTCACATCCTCTGGTTTGGTATGTCGTTCGCGGCCGGCCCCAACCGTTCGCGTCAGTCTAAATGTCGCCTTGCTGCGCGGTCTGCTCGTCGCGCGGATTGATGAACCCATCGACGATGATCGCCGCCAGCAGGATCGCGGCCTTGATCAGGTTCTGATAGAGCAGCGGAATGTCGATGATGGTCATGGCGTTGAGCAGGATGCCGATCAGCGCGGCACCCACCAGCACGTTGCGCACCCCGCCCCGCCCGCCAGACAGACCGATGCCGCCGATCACCGCAACCAGCACGATGTCGTAGAGCAGCGTGGAATTGACGATGCGGGTGTTGATCGAATGCAGGCTGGCCGCAGTGAGCAGGCCGGCAACCAGCGAGACCAGGGCCGACAGCACGTAGCGCAGCACCAGCATCGGGCGCACTGGAATGCCGATATTGCGCGCCGCGACCGGGTTGTCGCCGGCGAAATAGACGTAGCGGCCCCATTTGGTGTAGCGCAGGAACAGGAAGAAGGCGAAAGCCAGCCCGGCGAAGACAAACACCTCGACCGGGATGTCGAGGAAACGCAGCCCGCCCAGAAGCTCGACCCAATGGCCGGGCGGCACCGGCACGGCGTCCTGCGTGATCAATTGTGAACGCACATAGCCGAAGACGAAGGACGCGGTCGCCAGCGTCACGAAGATCGCCGGGACCTCGGCGTAGGCGACCAGGATTCCGTTCAACAGCCCGATGGCGAGAACGCCGGCGAGCACATAGGCGAAGGCCAGCCCGTCGGGCATCCCCGAATTCAGCAGTTGCAGATACCACGCGACCGACATCGCCATGATCGCCACCGCCGAGAGATCGATGCCCCTGCCGATGATGACGACCGCCATGCCGAGCGCCAATATGCCCAGCACCGAGACCGAGCGCACGATGGCAACGAGATTGTTCGAATTGATAAACCCAGGCAGTCCGATGGCGGCGGCAATGAACAGCACAACCGCGATGGCAAAGACAATGCCCTCCTGGTTAAGGCTTCTCCAGTTTAGCCAGCCGGTCGCGTTCATTGCCCGCTTTCACCCGCGATGGCTACGCCCTGCTCCCTCTGCGGCCATCGGAACGAAAGCTAATCGGCTCAAGACCAATTCGTCAAATGAATCCGCGCATTGCAGGCCGGCTTGCGAGGAAATTCCGCGCTTGGATGCACCGATTGGCGAGGCTGGCGCAATGCCGGGAACTCAAGCTGTTTTGCAATTGATCGCGCCGATCGAAGCGCCGGCAAAGGTTTGCTCCGGAACGAGCGAAGCAGGCATAATTTATGTCCGCGATTGCCGCTGGATTCCTGCGTCAAATCCGCAAAACATGGCCCGAGACCTCGGCGCCGGCAGCCTTCGGCAACGCCAGGAAGCGACACGAGGCGACGAGCCCGATTGCGCCGATCGCCACGAAGGCAAGTCGGAAGTCGACGAGATCGAGCGCCGCAGCGCCCCTGGCGATCTGCGACAGGTTGAGCAGTGCCGCGGCGACCGCTACGCCGAACAGCATCGCCATCTGCTGCAGCATGCTGGACAACGTCGCCGCCGAGCTGCGCTGCTGTGAGGCCACATCGGCGAAGGCCAGTGTGTTGAGCGCGGTGAACTGCATCGAGCGCGAAAGGCCGGCGATCAGCATCAGCACCACCACCAACGCTTGCGGCGTCTGCGGCGAAAGCGCCGCGCAGGCCATGATCGACAAGGAAGCGATCACCCCGTTGACGATCAGCACCGAACGGAAGCCGAAGCGCCTCAGCGTCGGCGTCGTCACCGCCTTCATACCGAGATTGCCGAGGAAATAGGCCAGGATCATCATGCCCGCATCGACCGGGCTCAGGCCGAAGCCGACCTGGAACAAAAGCGGCAGCAGGAACGGCGTGGCGTTGATGGCGATGCGGAAGATCGTGCCGGCCGACAGCGTCGAGATGGCAAAGGTCTGCACCTTGAAAGCTGTGAGGTCGAGCAGCGGATGGTTGGCGCGTTGCAGATGCCGCACCGCCAGCCAGCCGACCAAAATGCCCGTGCCGAGCAGTGCCACGGTCGGCAACACACCCTCTTCCGGATGCGCGATGCGCTCGAGGCCATAGAGCATCGCGGCGAGCCCCACCGAGGTCAGCAGGAAGCCCGGCCAGTCGAGCGGCTTGGCTCCGGCTTCGCGGTCGCCGGGAATGAAGCGGGCGACCAGTGCCAAACCGGCAACGCCAAGCGGGATGTTGATGAAGAAATTCCAGTGCCAGGAGAGATAAGTGGTGATGAAGCCGCCAAGCACCGGCCCGACCACCGGCGCAAACAGCGCCGGCCAGGTGATCAGCGCCGTGGCGTTGAGAAGCTCGGATTTCGGCGCGTTGCGCAATACCAGGATGCGGCCGACCGGCGTCATCAGCGCGCTGCCCAGGCCCTGAACCGCGCGTGCGGCGACGAACTCGGCCAGGTTCTGTGAGATGCCGCAAACGAGCGAGGCCAATGTGAACAGGGCGATCGCCACGAGGAAGATGTTGCACGCGCCAAAACGGTCGGCAACCCAGCCGGACAGCGGCACGAACACCGCCATGGTCAGCATATAGACGGTGATGCCGATGCTCATCGCCACCGCCGGCACGCCGAAGGATTCTCCCATCTGCGGCAGCGACGTCGAGATGATGGTCGAATCCAGAAGCTGCATGAAGAAGGCGACGGCGACGATCAGCGCCACCCGCCGGGCTTGCCGCGCCGCCGGCGCGGTTTCGGGCAAGGCTTTGTTTTCGGGAATGGCGGTCATGCACAGAACTGTCCGAAGGGGAATTTTCACCCGCTCCATCGGCAACCGCACAATTGTCCGGCAAACCGATGACGCACCGGCTTCAACAGCATCTGGCCGGTGCCGTCCAGACCTGGTCCAACAAACTTTCGTGTGGCATCGCAGCCGGCCATGCGATGACCCGGCCCTGGCGCCGAACCGGCCTTTCACGATCCGCGATGATGCTTTGTGCCGCTGCCGGGGCGTCTTATGCGGCTTCGATCTTCTCCAGGAACAGGCTGAGCTGGTCCGGGTCCATGTGCACGACGTGCCTGTCTTCGGGATAGGCCAGGCTGTTCACATCGGCGACATATTCGGAGAAGGCAGCGATTCGTTCGGCCTGCAGGCGATCGTATTCGGCGGCGAAATTGCGATAGACCTTGGAATGGCGCGGCATGTGGCCACGGTTCTGGCCGAGGATGTCGTCGGCGAACAGATACTGCGCGTCACAGCCGGTGCCCGCTCCCATCGACAGCATGATCAGCGACGTGCGTTCCGAAATCGCCTTGGCCACCTCGACCGGCACCACCTCGATCTCGGCGCCGATCGCGCCGGCGGCCTCCAGTTGCTTCACCGCCTCGAACACCTGCATGGCGGTATCGGCGGTCTTGCCGACAGCCTTGAAGCCGCCCGTCCAGGTGGCGCGTGACGGGATGAGGCCGACATGGCCGATCACCGGAATGGCATCGTCGGCCATCCGCTTGATGGTGGCGTACCCGGCGCTGCAATAGACCGCATCGGCGCTGGCCTTGTAGAGCCGGAACGCCCAGCGGACGAAATCATCGGCGGTGCCGATTTCGAAGAAATTCTCGCCCGGCATGGTGAACAGGCTGGGTGCCGCATCGCGGTATTGCGGATTGAGTACCAGCTCCGGCGGCACCGAGACGATATCGACGCCGGCGCGTTCGGCGGCCTCGGCCTCGTCCATCGTCAGCACGCGCAGCATCGTCAGCTGCCGCTTGCCCTTCATGGCACGCAGATCTGCGACGGTCGGTCTTTTCCGGCTCATGGATTTTGGTCCCCTTTGCTACGTGACAGAAGGCCGGTCAGGCGATCTGGATCATCACCTTGCCAGCTTCGACCTTGACTGGATAGGTCGCGAGATTGACGCAAACGGGAGCGCCCTTCGCCTGGCCGGTCTTATAATTGAAGCGGCCATTGTGCTTGGGGCATTCGATGATGTCGTCCATCACAAGCCCATCGGCCAGATGCGCCTTCTCATGCGTACAAAACCCATCGGTGGCGAAGAATTCATCGTCCGGCGAACGGTAGATCGCGAAGGTGCGGCCGCCATGGTCGAAGCGGATGACATCTTCCTCTTCGACATCGTCCACGGCGCACGCTTCGACCCAATCGGCCATCTCTATCTCTCCTGAAATTTCTGCGTTGCGCTTGTGCGCAGTACCTACTCAGCCGCTGCCGACATGTTCACTTCGTGGAATTCGCCACGATAGGGCCGTGCGGTTGGCGGCAGTTCGCGCTTGAGGAAATAATCCTCGTATTTGAGCTGCCTGAGCAGGACAGGCCAGACCTCGCGATAGGCATGCCATATCGACGGGTTCGGCTCCGGCAGATCGTGCTTGATCAGTTCATGCAGCCTGGGCAGCGCGTGATAGGGCACCATCGGAAACATGTGGTGCTCGACGTGGTAGTTCATGTTCCAGTAGATGAACCGGCTGATCGGGTTCATGTACACGGTACGGGTGTTGAGCCGGTGATCGACGACGTTGTCGGCCAGACCGATGTGCTGCAGCAGGCCGGTCATCACCATGTGCCAGGTGCCGTAAAGGCGCGGCACGCCGATAAGCACCACCGGCACCCACGACTGCAGGTAGAGGGCGAGTGCTATCGTGGCGATGTAGATGGCAATATGCCAGCGCGCCGCGATGACGGCCTTGTGCTGTTCCATCTCGGGAACGTAGCTTTTCTCGTCGGGCGTCAGCTTGCCGAACGCCTGGCGTACCAGTGCCGGAAGCGAATAGCGAAAATCGAGGATGCCGGTGAAAGCCAGCGCCGCACGCAAAAGGTCCGGCGGGCGCATCACGGCGATCTCGGCGTCGCGGCCGACGATGATGGTGTCGGTGTGGTGGCGGGCATGGCTCCAGCGCCAGGTCACCGGGTTGCGCATCAGCATGAAGCTGGCGATCTGGTAGACGACATCGTTCATCCAGCGCGTGCGGAAGGCAGTGCCATGGCCGCATTCGTGCCAGCGCGAGTCGCTGGACGAGCCGTAGAGCACGCCGTAGACGAAGAAGAACGGCACGCACCACCAGGTACCCCAGAAATAGATGGCGCCGGCGGCGGAGCCGAGGATGGCGACGATCCAGATGATCGTGTCGCGGATCGCCGGGCCGTCTGAGCGCTGCATCAGCTCCTTGATCGCCTTGCGGGGGACATCCGTGTGGTACCACTCCGCCGAGGCCAGTCCCGTCTCGATCGCCCTGCGCGTGCTTTCGCCGACCAGGCTGTAATCGCGCTTTACCGTGCCAGCCATTGTGACCTCCAATTCCCGATCGGCCGCGAACCCTCCCCGCTCCGGCCGGAACCAGCCTCCCAACTGGTGTCCCGTATCGTCTTCGCCATTATCACGACCTGCCTCCAAGAACAGGAAAACGGCCCGACGGCTGCGGATAATCCTGCTGCGGCTGCCTGGCGATTGCAGCGATCCGGCTTTCGGCGGCGGCGATCTCGCCGGCGCCGTCGAGGACCCGGAACGCCGCATCGTAGGAGCGGCTCTCGCCATGCTCCAGCCAGATCATCTCGCCGCGTTCGCGCGCCGCCAGATTTCCCAGCACATGATGCGTCGACGGCTCGATGCCCAGCGCGTACTGCCCGGCCTGGAAATTCTGCCATTGATAGGCGCAGGGCAACTGGTCCTTGCGCGTGACGACCTCGAAGCCGAGGCCGAGCCTGTCGTTGACCACCGCCACCGGGACTTCGCCAGTGCTGTCGGCGCCGAGTTCATGCTGCCAGACCTGTTCCTTGAACCCCGGTTGCGGCGCCGGCACCGTGCGGTAGCCGACCTTCTGCGCTTCATAGCGCTCGCCGGCATGGCCTGCCCAGATGACGTCGCGGATCGGCGCCAGGTAGCGCGCGCCCTCGTCGAGCACCGGATGGCTGACATTGATGTGGTAGAAATACATATGCGGCGTAAGGTTGAAACCGTGATTGACGACACGGTCCGAAAGCCGGATCTCGTTGCCGCCGACATCGGCCTCGATCCGCCGCAGCAGGTGCAGATCCTCGCCGAATACAGTCGATTGCTGGACGATGCCTTCGGCCCACAACACGCAGCGGTCGCCGTCCCAGGTCTCGCCATAGCCGGTCAGCCGCGCCGGAATGGTGCTGACGCGGCCGTGCAGCGAATGGCGCACCGTCTTCTTCGGCGGGTAGTTGTAGGTATCGGCGGGTACCTCGTTCATGAACAATATATGGTCGAGGCCGCAGGTCAGCAGAAGGCCGGAAAACGACCGCGCCCACGCCAATCCCTCCTCGCCTTCATATTCGTGCAGGCCGGGATGGCGAAAACCGCTCGGCGAGTGCCAGCCGATCGCCTGGCCCCTGAAGTCGCAATCGGCGATATCGAGCGCCCGGTCGACCAGCGCGGTGAAGCGCAGGCCGGAGCCGGTGCGGAATTCGAGCATGCGGATGCCGCGCTCGACGCCGTCGCCAAGCGTCATCAGCCGCACGCCGGCGAACTGCGACAGCATGCCCGAGCGTTCCGAGACCTGCCGGCGCGACAGCGTTTTGCCGTAAAGCTCTACCATGTGACGGCCAGTTCTTTCACTTTGCTCCCGTCCTTCACTTCGCTCTCGTCTCCTTGAGCAGGGCCGACATGTCGGCACCGGTGATGATGCTTTCCACGGTCAGCAGGTCGGTGTCGGCGACTGTCTGCTCGGCGACGATCTCGCCGCGGCGCATGACGATGATGCGATCGGCGACCTGGAAGACGTGATGGATGTTGTGGGTGATCAAAAGCACCGAGTGACCGGCGTCGCGCACTTCCTTGACGAAGCGCAGCACACCGTGCGTTTCCTCGACGCCGAGATTGTTGGTCGGCTCGTCGAGGATGATGACCTTGGCGGCAAATTGCATGGCACGCGAAATGGCGATCGATTGGCGCTCGCCGCCCGACAGCGTGCTGACCAGCGCATCGGCGTCGAGTTTCTTCGAGATGCCGACGCGCTTCAAAAGCGCCGAGGCGGCATCGCGCAATTTGGCAAGATCGAGCGGTGCGAACACGCCCATCCATTTGAGATTGACCGGCTCGCGGCCGAGGAAAAGATTGCGCGCGATGCTGAGGTCGGGCGCCAGCGAGGTGTCCTGGTGGATGGTCTCGATGCCGAGATCCATCGCGTCGCGCGTCGAGCGGATGGAGACCTTCTGGCCGCGCACATAGATCTCGCCGCGATCGACCGGAAACACGCCCGAGATCGCCTTGATCAGCGTCGATTTGCCGGCGCCGTTGTCACCGAGCAAGGCCACCACTTCGCCCTCGTTGAGCGCGAAGGACGCGTTCTTCAGGGCGCGGACGCTGCCGAAGGATTTTTGCAAATTCTGCAGCCGAAGCACTTCCATGATCAGCTCCTGGCGGCGTTCTTCTGCAGCAAAGCGTGCAGGATGAGCATGGCAAGGATGATGACGCCGACGAAGATGTTGTAGGCGAGCCCAGGCACGCCGATCAGCACGATGCCGTTGCGGATGCTGCGCAGCATCAGCGCGCCGACGATGGTGCCTAAAATGGTGCCGCGTCCACCGGTCAGCGCGGTGCCGCCAACCACCACCATGGCGATCACTTCGAGCTCGTAGCCGGTGCCGGCCACCGGCGAGGCGGCAGAGATGCGGAAGGCGCTGATCATGCCGGCGAGACCGGCAAGCACCGAGGTCAGGATGAACAGCCAGATCTTGACCGCATCGGCCGGCACACCACGCGCCACGGCAGCGTTACGGTTCGAGCCGATAGCGCTGATCCAGTTGCCGAGCTTGGCGTAGCGCAGCACATAGATCGCCAGTAGCGACAGGCCGATGAACCACCACAGCGAGGTATAGAAACGGAACGTTCCGATATTGAAGCTGCCGGCCAGCAGCGTCACGAAGAAGCCCGGCCGGTCCCAGGATTTCAGCGGAAATCCTTGCGTGATGTAGAGCGCTGCCCCGCGCACGACGAGCAACATCGACAGCGTCACCAGGAAGGACGAAATGCCGATCTTGGTGACGATCAGCCCGTTGATCGCGCCGATGGCTATGCAGAGCAGCAGGCCGGCCAGCAGCGCGACGCCAATATCAAAGCCGCCGTTCTGCACCAGCAGCATGACGACGACCGGCGCCAGCCCGAACACGGCACCGACCGAAAGGTCGAACTCGCCCGCCGTCAGAAGCAGCGTCATGCCGAGCGCGATGATGCCGAGCTCGGGCAGGAACGCCATCATGTTGGAGATGTTGAGCGGCGACAGGAAATTGGCGTCGGCGATCGCGAACACCGCCAGCAGGACAATCAGGATGACGAGCGAAGAGAACTGCGGCGAGCGCATCAGGCTCGACCTGCGTTTGGCACGCGGCATTTCCTCTTCTGCGGCAATTGTCATGACTGTTTCGACCATATCTCAAGGTGACGCCCGCCGCCTGCGCGGCGAGCGTCAGTTCCAATCACTTGTTGTAGAGTTTCAGGATCGGTTCGACGCTCGAGGCGTCGTAGAGACTGAACGTGTGGATGTCGTAGCCGATCGGTTCGCCAGCGGCGGCCAACCCGAGCAGCGCCACCGGCATGAAGCCCTGCGCCGATGGGAACTGCCAGGCAGCCGCGTTGATGAACCCAGACTTCACTGACTCGGCCGTTTCCTTCGAATTGCCCCAGCCGACGACCGGGATCTTGCCGGCCGGCACGCCGGCGCCGTCGAACACCCGCTTGACGCTGGCCGCGACGGAATCGCCGAGCGCGATGATTGCCGGCGGGTTGTTGGCGACCATGTAGTCGGTCATCTTGGCGATGATGCCGGCCGGATCGGTGCCGCAATCGACCACATCATATTTGATGCCGAGCGGATCGAAGACGCTGGCGATGCCTTCGGTCTCGAGCTGCTGGTAGCTGGCGCCCGGCACTTCGACCGGCAGGAACACTTTGTCGCCCTGCTTCACCATCTTGTGGTCGACCAGATATTTCGCCCAGATGACACCGGCTTCCTTAAGGTCGGCGCCGACATAGGCCTGACGGCCGGTTGCCGGATCGTCGGTGTTGAAGAACACGATCGGGATACCGGCCGCCTTCGCTGCCTTGACCTCCTCGGTCCACAGGCCGGGCTGCGCCGAGGTCGTGGCGATGCCGTCCGGCTTGGCGGCAAGTGCGGAGTTGAAGGCCTCCTTCTGCGCCGCCATGTCGCCACCGCTGAACGAGATCTTGCAGGTCACCTTGAGCTGGTCGCAGGCCTTGGTGGCGCCGGCATTCCAGTCGATCCAGAAGGCATCCGACGGGCCGCCATGCGACAGCAGATAGAACGTCTTCTGGGCGTCCTGCGCCAGCACCGGCGTACCCAGCGCAACACCGGCGAGAACGGTCGCCGCGGCAGCGATTTTCAACGCGAATTTCAACATTTCTCTTCCTCCCTTGTTTCGTAGCCGAACCGCGCCATCACAGTCCGTTGGCGCGGAATTTCCCGTCGAGGAATTTCTTGGCGCGCGGCACGTCGTCTTCCGAAAGATGTTCGATGATGACCGGGATGTTCGGGTGCTTTTCGGCCAGCCGCTTGAGATAGAGGTCGTAGTTCAGCGAACCGAGACCGGGCGCCGGCAGCTCGATCTCGCCGACGCCGCGGAAAGTGTGGCTCTCCAGCGCATCGTCGTCGCCGATATCTGCGTGCTTTTCCGACTTGTCGCCGCCGGAACGCTTGACGTCCTTGGCGTGGGCTATCTTGATCTTGTCGGTCAACGTGTCGAACACCTGGTTCAGGATCTGGTCCATCCTGTCGATGTTGTGCGTTTCGAAATAGTTGGTCGGGTCCATCAGCAGGCCGAGGCCTGGGTGGTCGACCTGCGCGAACATCCTCACCGTCTCTTCGACCGAGCCGACGACATTGTTGACATAGGTTTCGAGCAGGAAGACCGCGCCGTGGTCATAGGCGGTCTGGGCAAGGTCGGCGATGACCTTGCGGCATTCCTCAAAACCTTCCTCGGTCTTGTTCTTCGGGTGATGCACCCAGTCGGACTCGGTGTTGTAGGTACCGGTTTCCGAGATCACGTAAGGGGTGCCGAAATGGCGTGCGTTGCGGATGATCTCCTTCAAATAGCCGACGCGCCTCTCGCGCTCGCCCATATCCGGATGGATGATGTTGGTGTAGCCCGATACGCAGCAGATCGGCAGATTGTGATCGCGAAACGTATCGCGGACGGTCTTGGCCTTGTCCCTGGTGATCTGCCCGGCCGACAGATCTATGTCCTTGAAATGCAGGTCGAGCTGCACGGTGTTGAAATCGAGCGCACGGATCTTCTGCGCGGTTTCCTTGAGGCTATACGGGAAATAACCCGTGAAAATACCTGCCTGCATCATGGTGTGAAGTCCTCCCTGTAAGTAATTCAGTCAGTTGATATTTCGGAAAGTTTGACTGTCCGGCCCTTGTCGATCGAACGATAGCCGGCTTCGACCAGCGCCATAGTCTTGACGTTGTCGGCGACCGACAGCGCCGGCGGCTCGCCCGTCTTGACCGCGTGCTGGAGCTGCTCCATGACGCCGATGAAGGCATGCGGGAACCACATCGTGTCCCAGCTGGGTGTCACCCATTCACCACCGGTGGTCTCGGTCGAGGCGTAGGTCAGCGTCGAGGCAGCGCCAGTCGGCCAGCCGATGGTACCCTTGGCGACGCCCTTGGTGCCGTCGACGCGCCAATTGATGTGCTGGTCGTCCTTGTAGCCCTCCTGGCGCGGCCCGGACCAGACATCCTCCAGCGATACGGCGAGCACGCCGGACGGGAACTTGATCGTCGACACGGTGATGCCGTCCGAATGGTCGAAGCGGGTGCGCGGGTCCCTGCGGGTCAGGGTGGTGATCTCCAGGGGATCGCCGAACAGGAAGCGCAGTACGTCGAGATGATGGACGCTCATATTGGCGAGCGTCAGCCGGTCATAGTCCTCGAGGAAGCTCTGCCAGTGCGGGATCGCATGCATGTCGATCTGGGCGAAAACGATGTCGCCGAGCGCGCCGCTATCGATGACCTGCTTCAAGACGCGCATCGACTGGTCGTAACGCATGTTCTGGTTGACCGAGAGGATCTTGCCTGCCTTGGCCGCCTCGTCGCGAAGTTTGACGGCCTCTTCAAGGGACAGCGCCAATGGCTTCTGCGCCAGGATCGCCTTGATATGTGCCTGCTTCAGAGCATGGCGGATCAGCGCCGGCTGCTGGTCGGGCGGAAAGGCAAGGTCGATGATCTCGACGTTCTTGTCCTCGATGAGCTGTTCCGGCGTGTCATGGACGGTTGGGATATCCCAGCGTTTGGCGACCTTCTCGGCGCTGGCCTTGGTCCGCGAGGCAATCGCCACCACGGGGAAACCGGCTTCCTTGTAGGCGGCAAGGTGACATTCGGCCATGATCATGCCGGCGCCGACGCAGCCGATCCTGTATTCCCTGGTACGGACTTCGACGTCCGGCTCGAAGCCGTTGCCCGCCATTTCTTGGCTTGCCATATGTTCCTCCCGAAGCTCGTTCCTTGCCGCCGCCGTCATCTTGCCAGCGCTCCCCCGCTCTGTCCGAAATAATGCACCCTGCCGGGCTCGCAGGATATCGCCACCATCGCGTCCGGCCTGATGTCTGGCTGGCCGCGCAACAGCGCCCGCAGACGCGCCTGCCCGGCGGCGAGCGTCACAACGGTGTAGCCGCCGAGCGGCTCGACCTCGAACACTCGCGCCGGGCGGCCCGCGCCCCCCTCCGACCAGGCCTTGACCTTGATGTCTTCCGGCCTGAGTCCAATTTCCACGGCATCGGCCGGGGCGCCGGTATCCGCGATGCGGATCGTGCCTTCCGCCGCCTCCACGCCTTCGGCGCCGTGCACCGACTTCAATATGTTCATCATCGGCGACCCGAGCAGCCGCGCCACATAGGTGCTGGCTGGCCGGTCATAGATCTCGGCCGGCGCGCCGATCTGCCTGATCTTGCCGTTCTCCAGAATGGCCATTCGGTCGGCGACCGACATCGCTTCTTCCTGGTCGTGCGTGACATAGATCAGCGTCTTGCCGAGCTCGCGCTGGATGCGCTTCAGCTCGACCCGCGTTTCCTCGCGCAGCCGGGCGTCGAGCGCCGAAATCGGGTCGTCCATCAGATAGGCGGCCGGGTCGCGCACCAGCGCACGGGCGATCGCCACGCGCTGCCGCTCGCCGCCTGAAAGCTGTGCCGGCGGCTTGTGCAGGATATGGCCGATATGCAGCTTGGCCGCGACGTCGGCGACGCGCTTTTCGATCTCGGCTTCGGCGACCCGGCGTTCGACCAGCGGAAAGCGGATGTTGGCGCGCGCGCTCATATGCGGAAACAGCGCCAAATTCTGGAACACCATGGCGACGTTGCGCTCGGCCGGCGACACCGTGTTGACCGGCTTTCCGCCGATCAGGATCTCGCCCGCGTCCGGGGTTTCCAGCCCGAGCACCAGACGCAGTATCGTCGACTTGCCCGACAGCGGCGGCCCGAAGAAGCAGAAGAACTCATTGTCGTTGACAGTGAACGAGGCGTCGTCGACGGCGAGCGTGTTGCCGTAGCGTTTTGTCACATTATGGAAAACGATATCGGCCATCTCAACCTGCTCTCAATGCAAGACCGGTGGCGGCGTCGAAGACGCGCACCGCCTCCGCCGCCGGCGCGACGACAGCTGTCTGCCCGATCGCCAGCCCGACATCATTGTCGAACACCGCCTTCACCGCAGTCTCGCCGTCGCCAAGGTGGATGATGGTGCGCGCGCCGATCCGCTCGACGAAACTCACCGGCATGGACAGGCCACGGCCACCTTCAGCCAGCGTCACCTGCTCCGGTCGAAAGCCATAAAACACCTCGCCGCGCATCCTGCGTACGGCATCGGCGATCTCGACCGGCAGCGGCGGTGTCACGCCGAGCGGGCCGAGATCGATGACCAGACCACGGTCGCTTTCCGCCGGCCTGCCCTTGAGCAGGTTCATGCCCGGCGCGCCGATAAAGCGGGCGACGAAGACATTGGCCGGATTGTTATAGACCTCGAGCGGCGTGCCGACCTGCTGCAGCACGCCGTGGTCCATCACCGCGATGCGGTCGGCCATGGTCATCGCTTCGAGCTGGTCGTGGGTGACGTAGACCATGGTCTGCCGGAACTGCCGCTGCAACTGCTTCAATTCGGTCCGCATCACCGCCCGGAAGGCGGCATCGACATTGGACAGCGGCTCGTCGAGCAGGAAGATCGCCGGCTCCATGATCGCCGAACGGCCGATCGCCACCCGCTGCAATATGTTGACCGACAGTCTGTCCGCCTTGCGGTCGAGCAGCGGCGTCAGTTGCAGCATCTCGGCAATGGCGCCGACACGGCGGCCGATCTCGGCCTTTGGTGCGCCGCGCATTTTCGGCCCGTAGGCGAGGTTCTGCCGCACGCTCATATGAGTGAAGATCGCATAGTTCTGGAAGACGAAGCCGACGCCGCGCCGCCCCATCGGCACGCCGGCCATGTCGCGCTCGCCAAACAGGATCTTGCCGCTGGTCGGCCCTTCCATGCCGGCGATCATGTTCATCGTCGTCGACTTGCCGCAGCCCGAGGGTCCGAGCAGCGCCATGAACTCGCCGTCGGCAATGGCCAGGTCCATCGTCTTCAGCGCGGTGAAGTCGCCGAATTTCTTGACCAGGTTCTGCAGGTGGATGGTGCTCATGCCGCCACCTCGCGTACCCGGGCCATGCGTTTCATGGCAAACACCGCAGCGATGGACAGCACGATCAGTATGGCCAGCGCGATTGCCGCCACATAGCCCCAGATCAGGTCCTGGGTGGTGAGCTTGTAGATGTAGACGGAGATGGTTTCGGTAGCGACGCCGGGACCGCCGCCGGTCATGATGTAAAGCGTGTCGAATATCTTGAAGTTCTCGATCACCCTGATCGCCAGCGCGATGACGATGATGGTCTTCATCTTCGGCAGCACGATGGTGATGAAGCGCTGCCTAGGGTTGGCACCGAGCAGCGTCGCCGCCTTGATCTGGTCCTCAGGCACGCCGACCAGGCCGGCAAGCAGGATCAGGAACATCAGCGGCGTCCACTGCCAGATATCGGCGACCATGACGGCGATGAGCGCCAGCGTCGGGTCCGACAGCCAGGCGATGGTGACGGGAAAGCCTGAGATCGCCGACAGGATGTCGTTGACCGGGCCGCCTGACTGAAACAGCATGAAGAACATGTAGCCGGCCACCGCCGGCACCACCATCATCGGCATCAAGAGGATCGAGTAGAAGATCCGCTTGCCGGGGAACTCGTCGGCAAACAGTGTCGCGAGCGCCAAGCCGAGCAGGAACTCCGCCGGCACGCAGACGATCATGACGATGGCCGTGCGCTTCAGCGCACTCCAGAAGCGCGCATCGGCGGCAAGGTCGGTGTAGTTGGCGAAACTGTTCCACATCGACCAGGCGTTCCACCAGCCGGTGCCCGACAGCGGCGACCAGTCGGTCAGGCTGATGTAGAGCTGCATCAGGAGCGGGAAGACGGCGATGAACAGCACCAGGATCTGCGCCGGCAGCGTCAGCCGGAAGCCGAGCTTTGCGCCCTCGTCCGGCAGCACCGACGCCGCTTTGGAGGCTTGCATGTCGCCCTCCGAAATCGTCGCAGTCACCGCGCTCATTGCTTGAGCGCCCCGAAGGTCAGCCCGCGCACCAGATGGCGCTGGATGGCGATGCCCATGATGACAGGCGGCACTGCGGCTATCAGGCCGAGGGCTGCCTTGGCGCCGTAGAGTTGGCCGGTCATCGAGGAGGACAGCGAGGCCATGTAGACAGGGACCGTCACCCATTCGCGCGTCGTCAGAAGCAGCGCAATCAGATAGTCCGACCAGTTGAGGATGAAGACGAACAGCGCGGCACTGGCCAGCGGCGCGCGCATCATCGGCAGCGTGATGCGGATGAAGACGCGCCACCGCGAACAGCCCTCGACCAGTGCCGCCTCCTCGATCTCGCGCGGCATGTCGTCGAAGAAGGTCTTCATCAGCCAGAAGGCGAAAGGCAGCGTGACGATGCCGTAGATCAACGACAGCCCCCACCAGCTGTCGGTGAAATTGAGGAAGGCCCACATGATCATCACCGGGGTCATGACCGCCATCGGCGGAAACAGGCGAAGCTGGATCAGCGCCAGCGGCAGGTTCTGGCCCGAGCCGAAGCGCGACAGCCCGTAGGCCGCCGCGGTGCCCGCCGACATGGCGATTGCCGTACCGAATGTGGCCGACAGCAGCGACGACAGGATCGGCTTCAAAGCTGTGCGGTCGAGGGCGACGATCAGATTGTTGGTCGATTCACCGAAGACGAAGCGGAAATTGCTGAGTGTCGGGTTCTTCGGCCACCATGTCAGGTCGGCGCCGGTCGCCGACCATTCGGCGATCGGCTTGAACGCCATCGACACCATCCACAGGATCGGCACCAGCGTCACCGCCATCGCCGCAAGGATCGCGGCATAGCGGAATATCTCGAAAGGAACTGAACGCTTCATCTTGCGGCTTTGCTGGGCCCTTCGTTGCCGAGGGGAAGAGCGACCGCTCCTCCCCTTCTTGGTAGGATCCTGGAAGGATCAGGCGATCGGATCGAGGACGGTCGGCCAGGCCTCCTTGTTGGTCTTGATGGCTTCGAGAAGCTTCTCCTCGCCGGTGCGGCGGGCAATCTTCTTCCACTCGGCCTCGGTGTCGGCCATCGCCTGCTCGGCTGTCTTGGCCTTGGTCAGCGCGGCGACGAGGTTCTCGTCCAGCGCGTTGTGGAAGGCGGTAGCGCCGGGATAGTTGATGGTGGGCACGGTGCGGGCGACCGTCTCTCGCACCACGTCCATGTGGTAGGCGTGATAGGTCTGGCGAACCAGCGGATCCGAGAAATCCGATAGCCGGAACGGATCGAAGTAGCCGCCCGGATTGGCAGTCATCCAGGCGTAGATGCGGCTTGAGCCCAGCCACTGCAGGAACAGGTAGCAGGCCTCCGGATTCTTGGCTTGCGAGGACACCGACGCCGACAGATTGAGCCACAGCACCGACCGGCTGACCAGCTTGCCGTCGATTTCGCGGCCGGGCGGCAGCATCGAGCCGATCTTGCCGGTGACAGCTGAATCCTTGTTGCCGGCATTGTCGAGGAATTTCGGCAGATTGGAGAAGGCGCAGGTCATGGCCGCGCCGCCCTTGGCGAAATTGCCGTACTGCTCCGGCCAGCCCCAGGAGATCGCATCCGGCGAATGGTGCGAAAGCGACGCGATGTACTCGCTGGTCGCCGCGATACCTTGCTCCGAATTGATCAGCGGCTTGCCGGTATCGTCGAACAAGAACTGATTGGGCGAAGCCATTGAGACATAACGCTGATACCAGTTGGTGTAGCCCCAGCCCTGGTTGCGCAGATCGGTCGAGCCGAACAGGCCCTTGTCCGGGCGCTGGAAGAAAGCCGCGATCTCGTCATGCTGCTTCCAGGTCTTCGGCGCCGCCAGTTCATAGCCGTATTTGTCGGAGAAAGCCTTCTTCTCGGCTGCGTCGCCGAACAGATCGGTGCGGTAGACCCAGGTCTGGAAATCGCCATCCAGCGACACGCCGTAGGTCGAGCCGCGATACTGGTTGAGCAGCGAGACGCCCTTGGCGCCGTCGACATAGCCGCGCTCGGGATCGTCCCATTCCGGCTTGTATTGCGCGACGAAGTCGTCGAGCTTGAGGATGCCGCCGGTTTCGGCGAGGTCGCCAAGACGGTTCCATTCGACCGCGTAGATGTCATACGCCCCACCCTTGGTGGAGATGTCCTGCATCGTCTTGGTGAATTCCTGGCCGTTGGGCACACCGACGATTTCCAACGGAATGCCGGTTTCCTTCTCCCAGAGATCCTTGATCGACGGCGCGCCGGCCGGAAACGGCTGGGTCAACTGGCCGATCGAGCCGTCGGACAGGCCAAGTACGATCTTGGCCGGCGCCTTGCCGGCGCCCTTCATCGCCTTGGCCGCCTCGATGGCGCGGCCCTCCGGCGTATCGGCACCATATTGATAGCGCTCCGAACCGTCGAAACCCGTCGGGCCACCGATCATGCCGGGCGCCAGGGCATCGGCCGCATAGGCACGGCTCGGGCGAATGAATTTCGGTGCAATACCTGCGGCGGCAACAAGGACTGCCGCCTTTCCACCGGACGCCAGCAAACGGCGCCGCGACACGCGGACCAAATTCGACATTGGAACTCCTCCCTCAGGGCCTTGTTTCCTCCACGGCCCTTATGATGGATATTGACGGCACTATACGAAGCCTGTCAACATCATAAATAATCAAAATACATCATAACATCTCACGGGAGGGGAAGAATGGCGTTTGTAAGGGCTCTCATACTGAAGCCGGTGCTTGAATTTGAGGGAGCCCGGCTGCCCACCTCCCCGCTTTGGTCTGCTTGGGCACTCTGGTGTAGCGCAACGGCTTGCGCATCGGCCAAGGCCGGTTACATCATTTCCCATCAGAATCGCGGACGGCGATGAAGCCGCTCTCCGACGGTGGACCCATGAAATGCGTGATCTCGATGCGCCCCTGGCGCGTTTTGGAATGAGGTGATCGACAGTGCGGTCCACCCTGACAGACATAGCCCGGGAGGCCGGCGTTTCGGCCGCCACGGTCGACCGTGTGCTCAACAACCGCGCCGGGGTCAGGGCGCGCACCCGTGAGGTCGTGCTCGAAACGGCACAGCGGCTTGGCTATATCGCTGAAAGTTCGAATAATCCGAGCTCGCTCAACGCGGTTACTGGCGAGGTCATACGGCTGGATTTCGCCCTGCCCGCCGGCACCAATTCCTTCATCAAGATGCTGCACCGCCAGATCGAGGCGCAGGCGCAGGCGCGGCCCGACCTCGACGTCCGTGTCGCTACTATCGAAGGCTTCAATCCGGACCGGCTTGCGCGTCTGCTGCAGGAACTGCACGGGCAGACGCAGGGCGTCGGTGTGATCGCGCTCGACCATCCGACGGTCCGCGAGGCGATCCGCTCGCTTTCGGCCAGCGGCGTCAAGGTCGTCACCATCGCTTCCGACATCCTGCATGTGCCGAGGGTTGCCTATATCGGCATCGACAACCGCGCCGCCGGCCGGCTCGCCGGCTATCTGCTCAACCGCTTCATGGGTGCCGGGCGTCCGGGCAAGGTCGCGCTGTTCGCAGGTTCGCTCTCCTACCGCGGCCACGAAGAGCGCGAGATGGGCTTCCGCCACATACTGGCGGAAGAATCGCCCAATCTGCAGATCGTCGAGATGCGCGAGATGCTCGACGACCGGGAGAAGGCCTATTCGGAGGCCTCCGCCCTGCTGGACCGGCACCCGGACCTGGCCGCCATCTACAATGTCGGCGCCGGCAACACCGGCATCGCCCGCGCACTCAAGGAGCGCGGGCGCGCGCTGTCGACGGTCTTTCTCGGCCATGAGGTGACGGAAGGCACCAAGGAGCTTCTGCTCGACGGCACGCTGGACGCGGTCATCGACCAGAACCCGCGCGTCGAAGCCCGCGAGGCGCTCAACACCTTGAGCCATGCGGTCAGGGGCTTGCCTTACGAATTGCACCAGCCAAGGCTGCAGGTGATCTTCAGGGAAAGCATTCCGGAGATCTGAACCAGTCGTGCAAGTGAGACCTGGTGTTCTTTGGAAATCAGGACGCTCGGGCGAAATGTTTGGCGGCAAAACTCGACAGTCCAACTGAGAATCTCCGATCGCATTCGGCGTAAAATTAAGTTGACTACTATCATCATGTTTTAATAAGTACCCCTGCCCGGCCGTGTGTCGAGGCTTCTCCATCATGCCAGCCAGGGCCAACGGCCGCCGCCAGCAATCTTTGCTTTTCCCGGGGCTGCACGCATGAAACAGACAAGCAACAAGACCTTGATGGCGAGCACCGCGCTCGCCTTCGCGCTCGGCCTGTGTGCCGCGCCGCTGGCCGCCGCGCAGAAGCCGGAGAAGAACGGCGCCGCCGCCAAGGCCGACCGGCCGGTCAAGGTCGCCCAGCAGGCTAGAACTGGGCAGAACGAGCCGACTGTGCTCGACCTGATCACCATCTCGGCGACGATGATCAAGACGGCGATCATCGAATCGATGGCCGCCATCAGCGCCGTCGATCAGGAAGAGCTCGAACGCATCCAGCCTGACACCGCCGCCGACATGTTCCGCACCACGCCCGGCGTTGCCGCTTCGATGAACGGCGACGATCCGGCAACCGCCATCAACATTCGCGGCCTCGAACAATATGGCCGCGTGGTGGTGACGCTCGACGGCGCCCGCCAGGATTACTGGCGCGTCGGCCACGGCGCGGGCTCGTTCTATGTCGAGCCGGAACTAATCAAGGAAGCAACCGTCATTCGCGGCCCGGTCTCGAACGCCTGTGGCTCGGGCGGCATCGGCGGCGTTGTCTCCTTCGAAACCAGGGATGCCGGCGATTTCCTCAAGCAGGAGGAACGCTGGGCGCTGAGCGAGAAGCTGGGCTATGAGGATAATGACGACGGCTTCACCACCAGCACCACCGGCGCCTACCGTTTCAGCGACGACGCCGACATCATCGGCAACCTCATTTATCGCGACCGCGACAGCTACACCGATGGCAATGGCGACGCCGTGCCATGGACCGGCGAGAGCATCACCAGCGGCTATATGAAGGCGACCCTGCGGCCGGCCGACGGCCACGAGCTCAAGCTCGGCGCGATCCTGCAGCGCTACAATGACCAGATCACCGGATCGAGCGGCTCGACCTCGCCAACGCTGAGCCGCTACGACACCGACACGACCAACCAGACCTACACGGCTGCTTATATGTGGAGGCCGGACGACAACGAACTGATCGACCTCAGTGTCAACGCATACCACAACCGCACGCGCGCCGAGCAGACGCAGGTCTGGCCGGCAACGGCGATCGGCAACTTCCGCTATTACGACGTCGCCACGACCGGCTTCAACCTGAAGAACTCCTCGCGTTTCGACGCCTGGGAGTTGGCACATACCCTCACCTACGGCCTCGACTACTACTATCTGGAGGCCACGTCGGAGGCCGCGCATTTCGGTTCGGGCGAGCAGCGGGGTTATGGCGGCTTCCTGCAATGGCAGGGCGACTACAGCGACTGGCTGCAGCTCATCGCCGCCATGCGCTATGACGGCTACCAGCTCGACGGCAAAACGAAGACCGTGCCGCCGGCGGAAGCCTCGATTTCGGGCGATCGCTGGTCGCCTCGCCTCACCGT
Organism: Mesorhizobium sp. M1088; assembly: GCF_040318575.1. NCBI lineage: Bacteria > Pseudomonadati > Pseudomonadota > Alphaproteobacteria > Hyphomicrobiales > Phyllobacteriaceae > Mesorhizobium > Mesorhizobium sp. M1088. Next base: position 26,395 of record NZ_JAMYMO010000019.1, read on the forward strand.
CGGCGTGATGCCGTTGGATGGCTTCCAGCTCTACGGCACCTATTCGGAAGGCTACCGGGCACCGAGCCTGCAGGACGTCTATCGCGGCGGCGGCGCGCATGTCGGCGGCGACAGCTACCAGCCTAACCTGCTTCTGCAGCCCGAAACGGCGAAGAACTGGGAAGCCGGGATCAATCTGAGATATGACGATGTGCTGGCCGCGGGCGACCTGTTTCGTGCCAAGGTCAACGTCTTCCACACCGCCGTCGAAGACTACATCGACGTCGACCTCACCGTTTTGCCGCGCATGGCGATCAACATCGGCGACGCGCGGCTGAAGGGCGTCGAGGCCGAAGCCGTCTACGACTATGGCTGGGGGTTCGCGAACCTCGCCGGCGCCCTGATCGACGCCAAGGTCGTCAGCGGCGTCTATTCCGGCCAGACGCTGAACAACACGCCGCTCGACCGCTTCTCGGCGACCGTCGGCTTCCGCATGCTGGAAGACCAGCTCACCGTCGGTGCGCAATACCTCAGCGTCGGCAAGATCACCCGGACAAGCCGCACCAATCCCGACGCGCCGGTCGCGGTCGATGACGGCTTCGACCTGGTCAACGTCTTTGCCAACTGGCGCATCAACGACCACGCCAAGCTCGATTTCAGCGTCGATAACATCTTCAACACCGCCTACACCGACCCGCAAAGCGCCTGGTCGACGACGGCGGCGACGGAACAGGGCAAGGGCCGCACCTTCAAGGTGGCGCTCACAGGCAGGATCGGAGGTTGAGAATGAGGGAAGCTTCAGTGAGCGGACTGGCCTGCGAAGCGCGCTTGAACCTGCGCAACCTGCCGCATTACATCGACCGCATCAGCGACAGGCTGCAGAGCTTCGATGCCGATGCCTCGCGGGAGGGGCAGCGGCTCGACTTCCGCTTCGCCTTCGGCGACGCGTCCCTTGACATGGAGCGGCTGGTGATGCGGGCCAACGCCGCCGACCGCGATGGGCTGGCCCGCATCAAGGACCTGCTGGCCACCGCCGTAGAGGTATATGCCAAGGAAGAAAGTCCCGAGATCGTCTGGACCGGCGATCTCGCCGAAGAAACCCGCCTCGCGCAGTTCCGTGAGATGGTCGTCACCCAAGTCGGCGACCTGACGCGGCATATGCGCCGCATCCGCTTCGCCGGCGAGGATCTCTCTCGTTTTGCGAAATTCGGCGGCATGCATATCCGCATGCTGTTTCCGACCGGGGACGTCCCCGATCCGCTCTGGCCCGTGCTCGGCAGCAATGGCCTCCCGGCATGGCCCTCGGGCGACAGGCGTCCCGTCGCGCGCGTCTATACGATCCGGAAGCTCGACGTGGAAAAGGGCTTCATCGAGGTCGACTTCCTGATCCACCCCGGCGACAGCGTCGGCGCCCGCTGGGCCATGCAGGCGGCGCCCGGCATGAAGATCGGCATCATGGGGCCGGTCGGCCGTCCGGTACGACCGGCGTCCTGGTATCTCATGGGCGCCGACGAAACCGGCCTGCCTGCGCTGGCGCGCATGCTGGAGACGCTGCCCGCCGAGACCAAAGGCGTGGCCTTCATAGAGATCGCCGACGATGGCGAACGGCAGGCCATCGACAACGCGACCGGTATCGAGCTGCATTGGCTGCCGAGAAATGGTGTGCCGGCCGGACTCGACGACAGGCTGGCGCGCGCCATCCGGTCGGTCGCATGGCCGACCGGTTCGGCATTCGGCTGGTTCGCGGCCGAAGCAGCCGCCGCCAGGACGGTGCGCGAACACTGGCGCGGCACGCTGACGCTCGGCCGCAACGAGACGCTGGCAGCAGCCTATTGGCGGCGGGGCGCGGCGGGACTGATGGCCGGCTAGATCTTGCTCACCACCGCTTGGGCACCCTCGCCCGGACCGATTGAGATCCGGTCGCCGGAGACAATGCCTGATATCTCGCAGACGACCAGCGGCATGCTGATTTCATAGAGGAATTCGGCAACGATGGCGCCGACGGCAAGGATCGGGTCCGGCCGCTCCAGGATAATGCCGGCCGGCGCCGTGCCCCTGCGGATCGCTTCGGCCAGAACCGAAGACGAAGACGATGACCCCCGCCCGCTCGGCATCACCAGGATCTTGCTGGCGATGTTGCCGCCGAGGTTCGGGTGCGAATGATCGATGATGTCGCCCGTTTCGACGTCGATCCCGCCCCAGAAGCTGAGCGCCTGCGAAAGCACCAGCGCCGGGCCTTGCGCCGAGCCGGCAAGGTGGAATGTACCTGTTCTGTCCGGCCCCCTCATGGCGCGCCTCGCACGACGCGGCCGGCAGCAGCCGAGCGGACGCAGTCCTCCATGTCACCGAATGCCACCGAGACACCGATATTGCCAGGTGCGTAATGCGCCCATTTGCCCGAATTGGTCATCACCACACCGTCGAGCCGCTCGATGATCGTGGTGACGTAAGTGCAGGTGTCGGCGACCGGAACGAGGCCGAATGCTTCCATGCCGGCCAGTGCGCCTTCGTCCTGCAGCCGCGTCAGCGTCGCGCGCCCTGTGTTGACATAGATCGGGACACCTTTGCCTGGACCGACTTGGCGCAGCAGCGGCAACAGGCGCATCCACTCTTCATGGGAGAAATGCGGCGTGCCTAACGACACGGCTGCGACCTGCACGCCGTCGGGAACGCTCGACAGCCTGGCCAGCGCATGGTGGATGTCAGCGCGAGAGATCCGGATTTTTTCCTCCGGCGCCAGGCCGTGCAACGCCTCATCCGGCGTCTCCGCCTCCGGCGTGATGCCGACGGCATGAAACAGCGCCACGGCACCCGTCGTTGCCGCCGCCGCCCCCAGCGCCTTCAATTGGTCCTCGTCGCGCGGCTGCGGCAGGCCCGATATGACAGGGATGCGGTCGCCAGCCCTTTGCCCGATGATCAGCCCGACGCCGACAAACAGAGCGTCGCTTGGCTCGAAAGCAGCGTCAGTCAGCTCGAACAGGACCTGGCCTCGTCGATTTTCACTCAGATGCAGCCCCCATGCCGGCGCGCGCCCGGTCATTGCGCAGCACAAATCGATAAAATCGCCATAGCGGTTGGTCCGCGCCCCGATCACCGAATTGGCAAAGACGATGGCGTTGGATTCACCCCAGGCGATCTGCTCGCCGAACCTTGGCCGGAACCGGGTCTGATAGGGTGCGCAGGTGAAGGTCGCCTGGCAGCCGAGTTCCAGATGCGCCTTCATCAGGCGTCGCGCCGGCGTTTCTTGCGACACCGGCATCTTCACCAATCCGGGATGGATGAGGTCGAACGAACCGACATTCAGCGTCGTCGGCACCCGAACGCGGCCGCCGCCCTCGATCAGCCTTTCGACGAAATCGAGGCTGGCCTGGCCGTGATAGAGGCAGCCGTCGATATGGGCACCGGCAATGTCCAGCAACTTGCGCGCGCCGACCGCCTTCGAAAAGGCAACCAGGATCGTCATGGCGGCAGCCGCTGCCGAGCCTTGCTCGCCATGCAGCATCGACTGATCGCCGGCCGTCAATTCCAGCGTCATCGGCAATATTCCCGAGCCCGCACTATGCCGATCAAGCACTCCCTGATTACGGAGCGTCTGGCAAGACACAGCTTTGGATCTCTTCTAATTCGCAGCCGTCAGCAGACCAGACGTTCACAGCTCATCGCGAAGCAAGAGAGACGCGAAGCACGGTCGCAGAGCGGGCGATCCGCGGCGGAAACGGCGCTATTCTTTCGGCGCTATTCCTTCTGGGACGGTCCGTCGGACGCGCTGCGGTCACCATCTGCAGAATGCGGCAGAATGCCGAAATCGCGCGACTTGGTCCCATGCGCCGCCGTCAGGAAACCATCGGCTGTGAGACCTCGTCTCAAAAGCTCACGTACCGCGGCCGACCGGCTCGGCATGTGCTTGTCGAAGCGCCAGTTCTCCAACGCCGCCAGTTCATCGACGGTCAGCATGATCTGCAATCGTTCCGGGCGTTCCAGTTCGGACATCTCGGCCTCCTGTCACACCAGCCTAAATGCAGCTGAGTTAGTGTGTTCCTAATTTTCTGTAGAGTTAGGTACGTGAGCAGAATGCGTCAAGGCCTTCGGATCAGCGAGTCATGCAGAAGTCAGATGAAGCGGATCAAGCGTCAGATAGGCAATCAACAAAATACGCTAACTATTTGACATAAAACGAGTTTTTAAGGAATTTCGCTTGCCAATCGCGAATCCTGGGCGCATCGTGGAACATGAGGGACAAACCGCTCCTGAAGGGAAGGTTTTCCATGCGCTACGGATTTTCGGTTCGCCTGCACGAAGACGTCAGTTCCCGAGTTCGGGCTGTATTGCGGTCCGGGATTGCCATCAATCTGACTGCTGTCGCCGAAGCCGCGCGACTGCAGAACCTCGCCGAGAATGTTGCGCGCGAGGACATCGAATGGCTCGTCATGCAAGCAGCCCAGCTCTACGGGGCGGCTATCGAGTTCGATGGCTTCGCGGAAACCGATCTGGCGGAGTTTGCGTGCCCTCAGCTGATGCAAAGCAGCCCCGCCGCGGGTTGGGACTCCCTGGAAGACGAAGCGTCCGCTTCGCCGGATCCTGGCCGTCAAACACACTGAGCGCGTGCTCGTGTGAGCCCCCGCCATGCTGACGCCACGTGCTCGGAAAAAAGCCCGCCGCAATGGCGGGCTTTGGACTGCTGGAGCTTTGGTGGACGAAGGCCTCTCGGCCTGGTCCGACATTCATCCGATGTATTCGCCTTAGCGGCGGGCGATCAGCAGGCACAATTGGCGCAGATCGCTGTCGTAAGTGCCTTCGCTGCTGAGCACGTCAACGCAGCGCTTCTTCATCCTGGCCAACTTGTCGCCCGACATGTCGGCAACGACCTGAGGCAAGCTGGGATTGCTGGGGTTGCTGGGATTGGAAGGGCTGCCCGGGTTGGACGGATTGCTCGGATTGGTACCACCGCCGATCCCGACACCGGCGCCGACATTGATGCCGCTGCCGATCCCGACCCCCGCGCCAGCCCCAACGCCGCTGCCGATACCTACCCCCGCGCCGGCAGCAATGCCACCGGAACCGCCGATCGTCGCGCCGGCACCGGCGTTGATGCCGCTTCTGCCCCCGACCGATGCGCCGGCGCCCGCCGCGATTCCGCTGGAACCGCCAACCGTCGCGCCGGCACCGGCGTTGATGCCGCTACTGCCGCCCAACGACGCACCGAGGCCTGCCTTGATGCCGCCGCTGCCGCCAACCGTCGCGCCGGCACCGGCGTTGATGCCGCCGCGACCGCCAACCGTCGCGCCGAGGCCGGCTTTGATGCCGCCGTTGCCGCCGATGGATGTTCCAACACCAACGGCAATTCCGTCCGCGGCATTCACGGGCATCGAGAGCATGAAAATAACTGCGCTGCCTGCCACCGCATCGGTGATTGTTTTGATTAAGGTGGTCATAACACTCTCCTTGCTGTAGTTGCGCTGAACAGCCCGCGACGTCGCCGGTTGCATACCTACTAATTTGCAAGAAGATGATCGGTTTCGTTGCCGATCAGCTCGCTGGCCTCATGGTATATTTTCAAATAACAGCCGCGTGAAATTTGTAGTGAAATTTTCCGAAAGTTTTACTTGGGATGGCCTCTACCGATTGAAGCGATGCGAGACTCAGCTGATGGCGCCGCAACAGACGAACGTTGCGACGGTCGGCGGCCAAAGAAGGCGAATTCCTAATCAGCAAACCACAACATCAAACCTACCTACGGCAATAGAACAAGGGGCCGAGAAGATCCGCGCTGCGCGGGTTTGCTTCACTGTGCTGCGTCATTTTTGCCGGAACCTTTCCATCACCCGGGTTGTTTTTTCTGTAGTCGTCACATGATGATAACCCAATGATGGAGATCAACATGCTTACGAAAATCGTGACAGCTTCCATACTTGCAGCCGGTCTGGCGACCGCGGCGATGGCCCAGAACGCCGGGTCGGACAACAATGCGCCTGGCAGCGAGAAGAGCATCGTCGTCCAGCCCAAGCCGAACGGTATTGACCCTGGCACGACCCGCAGCACGATGGGCACGACGGGTACCATGAACTCCAATGCGGATGAAAACTGCCCTGCAACCCCGCAAGGAGCTCAACCCGATGCATCCAACAAGCCTGCCGGGACGGTTTCACCGACTGTCAACGACAACAATTGCGGTAAGTAGTTAGCCGCGCCAATCGGGCTTGCCATCGCGGGCTTGCGGCAGCAGGACCGGTCAGGACTGGTTTTGCTGCCGATCATGGAACGATGTATGGGCCGACCACCCGCGAGATCCAGCGTTGGAATCAAATCCGCTTGCGTTCACGCTTTACGTGGTCGCGCCTTGGATTTGCTTCCGTCCTTGGTGGCGGGCGCCGGCCTAGGCTGGCGTGCTTTCGGCTTCGGTCGGCTGGCGGTCTCCGGCGCGGCGGTTTCTGCGTCGATTTCGGCGGTAGCCTGATCCCAATGCTGCTGATGCGCCCCGTCGGGCCTGCCTGCCTGTTCCCAGATCGCGTGTGCTCGCTGGCGAATCCGTTCCTGCCTGTCCGTCATTGTTGCCTCCGTCGGCTCGGTTGATGCGTAAGCAACCTTGTTCTAGCTGAAATTTCGACCGGCGTCTTGAGCGGCAGGCGACACCGTCATTGAACCTCTCTGTCACACAGGACGGCGACCCCGAGGAGCGCCGCCTTCTTGATGATCAGCCCTTCAAGGTCCGCGTCCGAGCGCTCGGTTCCGGTGCGTTCGCGCAACAGTGCTATCGCCGCCTTCATCGACAGCAGGCCATCGCCTCGTTCAGCAAGCAGTTTGTCGACGGCTGCGGCCACGTTGACCGGCTCGACATGCGGCAGCATGGGAATGGCTCCTTTCCTTGTTTCGAGACGACAGCGGCTCCATCCCGATCCCTCGGGATGGAGCTCTCATTTGATAATTTAGGCCATGACCTTCCAAATCCGGTTCGCGGTTTGGCAACGCCGATCACTCGATGACCTGCACGATCTTGCGGGTGTCTGGGTCGACGAGCACGGTGCGATTGCCGACGACGACGTATCTGTACCGCACGTCTGGAACATCGATCGGTTGCAGCTCGACCGTATCGGGCAACGTGGAACCGATATTGAGCTCCACCCCCAGAAGACTGATCGACGCCAGCGGGTGCTTGTGGACGTATTCGCGGATGACCGTCTGCTGTTTGGGCGTGACAATCACCTGGTCCGCGGTGGCCACGCCGACGCCGGCAAGCAACGCCAATCCCGCCGCAGCAGGAACAAGGTGGATTTTCATCGTCTACTCCTGTTGTTACGGGCCTCGCCCTTACAATTGCGACGCGGCATTCCGGTCGAAGCGGCGAACCCTCTAGGCAAACGCCCACGCCACCTTGTTGTTCCGTAAGTGGCGGCTAATCGAACAGCGGTGAAGTGCCCGCGCGACTGGGAATGAGCTTGCGGTGGCCCGCGTCGCAAGACGCGGGCCGATCGGTTTCCCGATCAGCAGCGATACCGGAGGGGGGTGATATCTACTGCGTCTGAAATAACATTTAGGACAAGCTAATGTTCCTCAGCGAGTGCAACAAACCTGCCGGCGCGAGCGGCGCGAAGTTGCCGCTCGTCGCTGCTACTGCTTTGGCGGCTGTGGCGGCACCTCGCCGGGCTTGATCACCGGGGTCTTGCCCTCATCCGGCGGTGGCGCCGCCATGCCCTGATCGCCCGTTGGCGGGGGCTTCAGGACCCCACCGCATGGCTCGAGCGTATCGGACAAATTGTTGCCGGCCGGCTTCTGCTGTTGGCTGTTCTGGTCCGGCGGCTCGACTTTGCAGCGGTCGGATTGCGCCTGTTCGCCCGGCTGCGCGGCCGCCGGCACTGCCAGCAGCAGCGCACCTAGCATGTACGGCAAGAAAATGAGCGGTCTCATGTCGAGCTCCTTTCGCGCCAATATCTTCTGAATGTGAAGGCGGGCCGGCGCGATTGGTTCCGTCGTGCGGCAATGCGCACGGACCGCAGCGGCCCGGAACCGGCCGCCAGACTTATGAGTTCAATCACTGAGCCAATTCAGGGCCGCTGACATAATGGAGAACCGGCGATGGAACCGCGCAGCAAAGAACGAACCGACGACGAGACGGAGAGCCCGACGATCGAGCAGCAGGACTGGGATGCCATCCGGAGCGGGAGAATCCTCCCGGACGGCGTGCCGCAAAACGGCGATATTCGCTATGACGTCGAGAAGAGCGGCGAACTGCCGGAGGAGGACGACGATAACGCTTACCAGGACAGCGACGAGGCCTTGCCGGACGATACGGATGAACGTGTCATTTCGCGCGATCTCGCACGCGAAGGTGGCCCTTTCGACGAGGAATGAGCCGCCGCCTGCTTTCAATTCGGGAGGTCGAAGAGCGGCTCCTGGCAGCGATAGACCAGACATTGACCGTCACGCGTCTTGATATACGCGGCGCGCGGCACCTGCGGCCAGTCGCATTCATTGCCGAATTGGCGGACGTAACGGTCGTAGGTGTTCTGGCCGGTGGTGAGCACGACAGAGCGATGCCTCTGGATCAGAAGCTGCGTCTGTTCGCATGTCATCGCGCGGCTGTCCGGCCGCGCGTCGGCCGTTGCGGCAAACAGAAGCGCCCCGGCTGTCAGGACTGCCGCTTGTGTCTGGATCTTGGCAAGCATGACACCATCTCCCATGCCTAACGCGCATCTTGGTCGGGCAGCGCCGGATCGAGCCGCCCTGTCGCGAAAGAAAGATCGTACAGAATGCGAGCAAAAATGCAAAAAGCCCGCCGCACCTTTCGGCGCGGCGGGCTCCAACTGAACGTCACTATTTCGGCGGGCTTGGGCGGCTTATTCCTCCTTCACCGGCCCGAACCGGCGCACGATAACCTCGAAGACGATGTCCGAGATCCACATCGCCGAGACGCCGATGAGGAACGCCGCGGCCAGCGTCGTGGTGTCGTCGTCCGGAGAAGGAATGGGCAGGCCGGCGGCGCGAAAATAATGCACGACCGGCAGCGTCAGATAGGCCGCCGCCAGCGCGCCGCAGATCGGCGAGGCCACCATTTCGCGGACCTTGTAGCGGTGGCGCGACAAGGCCCGCAAAATGCCGCCGGACAGGCCGGCGACCAACACCGGCGCCTTGATGCCCAGGACGTCGAGCAATTCGTGCATCATGGCGTCCACCCGCACCATCTGGCGCCCTGCCCGTTGAAGGCGTTCATCTCGTCGAGCTCGGGCCGGCTCATGGCGGCAACGACCGGGGCGGATGGCCGGCGCGGCTGGTTGTGGTCGCACCAGACCTGGCGCGGATTGCCGGCCGGCGCGGTTGTCGTGCAGCCGGCGAGCACCACGCAGAGGATCAGCGCTTTGCCCATTTGGCAGCCTCCGCTCTTGCTGCCGCATCGGCCATGCCGGCGGCCTTGCGCTCTTCGGCGGCGGCCTCGCGCCTCATTTCCAGACGATCCTCGGCGGCCGCGACTTTTGCCTCTGCCTGTTTGACCGCCTCCTTCCTCGCCCGGTTGATGCCGCCGGCAACGTAAAGGCCGATGCCGCCCGCCACGGCAGCGAATACCGTCATGACGAGCTTGTTGCCGATGATGGCGCTGAGAATGCTGAGAAGCGCTGCCATCACAAGTCCTCCGCGCGGCGGCGGCGCAGGAACTCGGTCAAAACGCCGTTGATCACAAGAAACCAGGGGAACCATTCCCCCGGAACGACCGGCGAAAGAACCTGCGGGTCGACATAGGTGACGATAGTCGCGATGACGCCGATGGCCGCCTGAAGCCGCGCCCAGAATATTGTCTCGCTGTCGCGGAAAAAGCTCTTGATCCGGGTCCACATGTCATTTCCTTCCGAACAGTTTGAGGATGGCTGATAATTTGAGGATGGCGGCGATCAGCGCTGCCCAGAGGCCGGGCTTGGCGACAGCCACGGGAGGTACAGAGGGCGTAGCGGTCGCTTGGGGAACGGCAATTGGCTTAGCGGGCTCTGGCGGGACTGCAGGAGTGACCGCCGATGACACCGGACCGGCAGACGGCCAGGGCGTGTCCTTGATGCGCGACCATTTGCGATAGGCCTCGGCAAGCCTGGTATCGTAGGCGTTCTTGCGATAGCCGGCGCCGTTGTAGCCCTTGGCGAATCCCGACCAGTCATGATTGCGCAGATTGTCGTCGAGCCGCTTCTCGACGATGAAATCGATCGCCGCGCCGAGCTGCAGCGCCTCGTCCGCCATCATCGCCTCGGCCATCGCCTGCACGGTAAGGAAGCCTGCCGCCATGAAATTCTCGCCGAGAACCTGGCCCAAGCCCCACGAAGCGGATTTGAGCGCCGCGGTTTCGTCGATCGCACAAGCTGCCCTGAGCCGTGGGTAGCTATCCCTGGGATAGGGCTTTGCGCCCCACTTCGGATAAGCGAGGCCGGCGGCTACCGCTTGTGCCCGCTTGGCACCCGACAGGTTGCGGTAGAAGACGTGCGGTTCGAACAGGATGACCGGCCGGCCAACGGCGTCGAAGCCGTGCCCGCTGGTCTCGACATCGAGGAACGCGTGCATCTCGTCCTCGCCGACGCCGATCCGGGCACCGAGTTTCGGCAAGTCTATATCATCGAGGCGCCTGGCGGCGCCCCTGAACGTCATGTCCATGGGCAGTCCTTTCCGCCCTCGCGGGCAAGGTTTTGAGGTTGAAAAAGCAGATGCGCGGCGGCAAAGCAGAATTTGGCGGCAGCCCGCGCCGATGTGGCAAGGAAGGTTGATGTTTTCGACCCGCCGTGTGAAATGGCCGCGGGATGGTGCACATGTCTGATGATGAACAAACCGCTGCGGCACGCTGGTCGGTGAAGTCCGAGCTCCGCGCCGTCGCTCGCGACAAGCCGTTGCTCGCGGTGCTGGCGGCGATCCTCTGCCTCTATTGTGCGTTTATCGCCGGACCGATCGTCTATGCGGTACTGGCCATCAACGGCATTGCGGATTTCTTCAAATGAAGCCAGTTCCGGCGATCTCGCTGCGGTCCGGCGCGCTGCGTCTACCCGCGCCGAAATTGCTCGGCCTGGATGAAATTGCTTAGCCGGGATGAAACTGTTCCCGTCTATCGTTCGTACCTGTAGCGGGTACGGGAGGACACGTGACGATAAGAATCAGGCTTCCAGGCGGGACTTTGAAGATCAAGAAAAGGGACGAGCTGCGGCGTCGCGAGCAGAATCGCGAGGTGCCGGTTTGGCAGGTCGGCAATTACTTTGTCATCTGGTGGCCGAGCGGCGTGTCCGATCGCCCATCCTCGCCCAGAAAATCCTCGCCCAGGAAATAGCCCGCGCACCAGACGATGCCGACTGGGTAATGACGCCTCCGTGCGGGATCGGGAACGGCCGCGCGCACCAAACTTCCGAGACCGCTCGACTAGCCCCAGAAATAGTCAGCGGGCAGGCATTGACTCTTCCGCAGCGGAAGGTCTCTGATGCTGCATTGCACAATGGGGTGGCGGAATCGATGGCGGTGCGTATCAGGATGCCGGGCGGCACACTGAAGGTGAAGGTGTACCGCGAATTGCGCGACCGCGAACGCGCCCGCCGCATACCCGTCGTCAAGATCGGCCGGATCTATTTCACCTGGTGGTCGAACCGCCAGCGCCTGATTGATGATCAGTCGCCAGGATGAAGCTCCTTCGGCCGGCCCTGCCCGCCTGGCACCGCGAAGCCTCCGCAGCTCGCAAAATAAGTTGATGATCCTGCTGTTGACTCTTCCGCAACGGAAGGTCTCTACTTACCGCATTGCACGAAAATTGCTGCGTTGCACAACGGGAGTTGAACCGATGGCAGTGCGTATCAGGTTGCCTGGCGGCACTCTGAAGATGAAGACCTATCGTGAGTTGCGGGCCCGGGAACGCGACCGCCGCGTGCCTGTGATGAAGATGGGCTCGCTGTATTTTGTCTGGTGGTCGAAAAGCCAGGACCCTCACCAGAAGCCGCAGGACAGCAGACGGTAGCGGCTCCGCCGCGGTGGGTCTGCGTCGGCGATGAACCCTAGCCGAAACCTCTCCCCCAGGATTTCTGGTCGAGTTGCAGCGCCATGTTGGTGTGACTCGCGCGGCTCCCGATTCTTCTGACGTCTTTCGGCGATTTTCAAGCAGCGTCTACAGTGGCGGACGCGGTCGTCTCGCAAGCTTGCAAACCGCCGCCGCTTGTCGCAAATAATTGTCCGCGGGCGGGCGATCAGGAGTCATCCATTGATGAATGTCCAATCGCGCATGCATGCTTTCCTTCGCTCAAGCCCGCTCCGATATTATTTTCACCTCGCAAAGGCTCGCCTTGCCGGGTCTCCGCAATCAGACGAAAGTGTGATCCTGTCGCAGATTGTTGGCCAAAGCCCGAAAACGTTCTTGGAATTTGGTTTCCATCCGACGGAGTACAACTGCATTGGGCTTAGTGAATTCAGGGGTCTGCTCGTCGACGGCGACGCAACGACCGTGCGGTTGGCGCGCTCGCTGCTTCCAAAGCGGATTGAAGTGCGCCAGAGCTTCATTGATCTCAACAACATCGAAAGTCTCGCCACGCATTTTCCGCAACTTGGAGTGCTTTCCGTCGATGTCGATGGAAACGACTACTGGTTTCTGCAAGCCTTGCTGCCAGTGCGCCCGGCCGTCATTGTCGCGGAGTACAATGCCAGCTTTGGGCTCAACCCCGTCACCGTGCCATACGATCCGTCGTTCGATAGGGCCGCAAAGCACGAAAGCGGTTGGTATCACGGCGCCTCGATCACCGCTCTGACGCAGCTCTGCAATAGCCACGGCTACAAACTCGTCGCTGTCTCGGCGGCTGGCGGCAACCTGTTCTTCTTGCCGCAGACTGTGGCCTTGCCCGGACTAGAGCCTGTGGAGGCGTACCGCGAGAGTGCACTTCGCAACGGCTGGTCAGGAACCACGGCGAAGGAGCAATGGGAGCGGATCAAGCACATGCCCTTCGTGACTGTGAGCTAACCGTGTGATGAGCATTAACCCAAAGGCATCATTTCACGACCCGGTCAGGCCGCACCAGGGCGTCAGCAGGGACGTCGGTTCGCACTATGGAACCGGCGGAGATAATCGCCCGATCGCCGATCGTGACACCCTTCATGATCATGGCACTGTTCCCAATCCAGACATCGTTTCCAATCACGATCGGAGCGGAGCGGATGCCAGGGTCGACTCTAGGATGGCCCCGCTTGAAGATGGCTTGCATCTGCGCGAAGCGCTTCTTCGGGTCCATAGGATGCGAGTTGGTGTCGTGGATCGCCACACCCCATGAGACGTGTACCCGCTTTCCGATCTTGATCCCCACCGGGTCTGACGACCAAATCGTCGAGCTTGGGCCAAGATAGAACCAATCATCAATCTTGATCCGACCCTCGTGGGCAAAGACCTGCAAATGCCCATCCAAATGGCTGTCCGCGCCGATTGAGACGCGAGACCGGTCGCCGTGGATATTGAAGATCTCTGCCCCGGCGCCGAACTTCGTGCGCGGCCCGATGACGGCATTCTCCCTAGCGGCGCCCGTGGCGATCCACGACCAAAAGCGGCGGCGAAGAGTGAGAACGAGGGAGAAGACGCGCATTCGCGAACATCTGCCACACAGGACCATTCCAGTCTAGGCTCCGAAGAAGCCCCGGCGCGACAGACGACGGAGTTCCTCAGCGTCGAAAGTTCCGTGACGCAGACTGCCCGCAGCATTCGGATGGAGCTCATCGCCCATGTAAAGCAACGAGGTCAGGTAGCCGATGCCACTCTCACCACCTACGTCGATTAACGGTATGGACAGCAGCTTCGCCACTTCGCGCTCGGCGTTGAAGAACTGGTCCATGGTGTTGCCCTGGCCATTGACCCGACCTATCCGGTGCGTCGCGTGTCCAGGGCCGCCGCTGTAGGTGCCAATCATGACGATCTTGGCGTTCGGCGCACGCGCTCGGATGGCGGCGCAGGCCGCCCACAGCGAACCATAGTGAGTGGCGTAGGTCGTGTCTCCGAGAGCGCCCAGGGGCGTCTCCTGCGCGCCAAAGGCGTTCGGGCCCGGCTCCAGGATTACCAACTCCGCGTCGACCGGAATGTTGGTGATCGCATTGGACATTCCGTAGCTCGGATAGGCGGTGGTGCTCAGCCCCAAGGCCGAGCCACTGACGGCTAGATTGGTAGGGACCATACCGGTCAGACCGGCGAGGACGGGAACGTAGTAGGCTCCGGCCGAAATACTAGAGCCGATCAGCGTCAATTTCTTACCAACCAGGGCGGCCGAGCCGTCGTCATAGGGATCGCCGCCGATGTTGGCCGGATCCGACAGTAGGCCAAGATACAGAGCGCCATTGGCGACTGCCGTCACGCCGGCGCTTTTGGTCCAGGCCGAGTTGGAGAGGTTTTCCGAAGACGAGAAGACATTCGGCCCACCATTGATGCTTAGAGCCGACCTTTGGACATAGAATCCAGACACACCATCGCCGACATACGGGTGACCGCCAGCAGACGGGAAAATACGCTGTTGCCAGTTCGTCGCGGCCGTGGCCGTTGCCGTCTTCGTGACCGTGCATTCGTACCAGCCGTTGCCAAGAGCGACGATGCTCGCGCCCGTACCGGTCGCAGTCCCGGTGTCGAGATTGAAGGTGCAGTCGAAGATGACGGCGTTGTTGGAGTAGAGATTGAGACGATTGCGTTCGGCCTTTTTGGCGGTGACTTTCCAGACGATATTGTCGCCATTGACCACGGACCTGCCCTGATAAACGGAAGGATTGCCAGAGCCAACCATTTCGACAAGCTTCGATGCCGTCATTCGGCCTCTGACGGTCACGTCGAGGCCATCGACAAGCGGAGGCAGGGAGATCAGCACCGGTTCATAAGGGCTGACCGTGGTGGCAACCGTCACGTTCTGCTTCGTGAAGGCGGCGTTGGCGGGGTCGCTGCTCGGGAACAGGTTAGCCGGCAGGCCCTGCTTGCGGAGCACGATACTGCGAATGTACATACCGCTGGTTCCATCGCCGGTGAACGGAAAAACGCCAGCAGCCGACATGCGTGCCTGCACATTGTTCGTAATATTTGCTGCAGCCAGGACGACAGCCTTGCACTCGTACCAGCCGGAGCCAATATCCGTGATGGCAGCGCTGACGAGGTTCGCGCCAGAACTGCTTGAGACGATACCCTCCTCAAGATTGAAGTTGGCTGTATAGGCCGCACCAGCCCCCGCGTGGATAAGCTGCAGAATGCTTCGCTCTCCAGCTTTGGCAATGGCAATGTGCTCGATCGTGTCGCCCGACACAAAAGAGTAGGATCGATATACAGATGGGCTGACTGATCCGGCCGCCTCTGTTAGCCTGGCGGTCGGAACGCTAAGGCCTTCGATCATTGCTAGGCTATCGACGCTCGAAAGGAGAGCAGCCGTTGCCGCGCGAACGCCCGTATCGGCCGCCACCGGTCCGGCAGTGACATTGTACAGCCCTAGGCCGCCAGTCGAAACTTCGGTCCAGAAATACTCGCCGACATCGACATTCCTGCCCAGCACCGCCGCGGCGGCGGCGCCGGCGAGCCCTGCCGAGGCCGCAAAACTGAACGTCGGCGCCACTGTGTAGGAGCCCGGCGCCGTGATCAGTATCTGCGTCAGCGCCCCGCCCGCCACCACGAAGCGGCCGGCGGCGCCCGAACCGGTCCCGCCGGTAAACGCCAGGTCGAACGTGCCATTGGCGCCGCCCGAGCCTGGCGTGATCGCACCGTTGCCGACGACGCCGAAGCCGATTGCCGCCGCCGTCGTCGGGAAAATGCCCTTGCCGTAGAGCGAAGCGTCGCGTGCAGCCTGGGCGCTGACGACTGCGGCGGCGGCGGCGACGGCATCGGAATTGGTGGCAGCCCGGTCGGCAGTGGTTTGGCCGGCATTCGCGGCGGAAGCGGCGGCACTGGCGGTTGCCTGGCCGGCGCTGGCAGCGGCGGCATCCTTCAGCGCCTGGGTTTCATCGCGCAGCGCTTCGACCTCTTCGACCACATCGGCGATGTCGGGCGGAACGGATGCGGCGATGGTGATGGCATCGGCGCCGATGGCCGGCTCGTCGGCCGTGAACTCGAACACGCGGTCGGCGTTGACCGACCCGACCTGGGTGTGAACGGTCGTGCCCTTCTGCAGGGTGCGCGTAGAACGGGCGTCGGCGGCGCGGAACCAGTCGCCTTCGCTCGCCGTGTAGATGCCGTTCTGCGTCGGGTCGGCCTGGTCCTTGACCAGCACGCGGTCGCCGATTTCGGTCGGCACGCCGTCGATGGCCTGCAGGCCGTGCAGGAGGATGTCGGCCGTGGTTGCGAGGCGCACGGGTTCGCGTTCACCGGTCAGGAGACGAACGGCGGCAGTTGCAGGTCGGGACATGAGGGCTTGCTCCATAAAAAAAGCCCCGCATAAGCGAGGCTGGAAGGGGGTTCGGTGCTGTCGGTGGGAGACTTAAGCTACGCGGCCGGACACCGCGCTATCCGGCGCAGCCGGCGATTTACATTTTCCGGACGGAGAGCGGCAACGCGGTCGAGACTACAGCAGCCCGCCAATCAGCCTTCTTGTGCCCCTCATGGCCGCCAGCCCGCAGGCCATGCCGGCGCAGTCGGCGATCCAGTCGAGGATATCCATATCGCGCGCGATCAGCTGCACGCCCTGAAGCAGCTCGATCGCCGCGCCGGTAATGGCAAGGAGCACGACCAGCCTCGTCTTGTGTTCCGGCCAGCCGAGGCTTCCGAGAGCCGCCAGCACAGCGAACGCCGCGGCGTGATTGAGCTTGTCGTGCTGGAAGGTGAAGCCCATGTCCAACTCCTGCAGGAAGCGCACCGGCGAAAGCGCGAGCAGGAGAACACCGGCCAAGGTAAGCAGAAAAGCGATCCTTGCCATGGTCGGAAAAGTGTCTGTGCGCAACAGGTCAATCCTTCATCTTAAACAGGAGGCGATCCAGGAGGCACCGCCAAACTGACCGCTCGGCGGTTAGCAGGCCATAAGCCAGGATCGTGACCACAATCAGACCGACGGCACGTTGCGTGCCTGGTCGCCATTTCCGGCGTGCGCACTCACCAGTGATTGCGCCAGTGCTGATCCGGTCGAACCGAGTGCCGGGCTTGCATCCGCGACGAGCCACGGAGCACGCCAGTACATCACTTCGGGAGCAACGAAAGCACGTTCTCGTCAAGGAACTGACGGCGCTTGCCGACAAGCGGCAGCCGATCACTCTCGAAGTTCCGGCAACACCCTTTCGTCGAGAAATTTGAGACGGCTATCCAACATTTCGGCGTTGGCTGGGCTAGGCGGCACGTTGACCGGGATTAGATCTGCCACCGAGTCCCCCGTCGCGCAGCTTCGACCCACTCTTCCATGGCGCCGATATATCCATCCAGCGCCTCGTATGGAGTCTTGGCGTCTACCGCCGGCAGATATGTCGGGGGCACATCGCCGACGATTACCCATATCCATGGGTCAACTTCCGGCCTGCCCGGAACAATCTCGAAGAGAAAAATATAGGTTATGCCGTCGGCCCCGTATCCAAGGTATTCCCCCTTGATGTCTGAAACCCAATCATAGAAATCAAGATATTTTCAGGGCTTCCAGACGTGCAGCATCAAGCTCTTCATCGCCTGTGCTTTTGTCAGTCGACGGCAAGCGGGTGACGCTGGTCAAGTCGGGTTTGACGTCGCTATAATTTCTCTCGACCACTTGTGTTCCCTTTCATTTCTTGCTTGAGCCATCTTCTTCTTGCCCAGCGAGCATAGTCTCCTGCATCGCCATGGTGTTTAATATGATCTGCTCTCGCACGATGCGTGATGTTTGAGAGGTGATCTGCCCCCCGTCGGCCAGCGCTTTCTCGTGAGACACATCCATATTCCGGCCCGTGGGCTGATTGGTCCTTGCCAGAACGCTCCGTGCGAAGTGACGCCCCGGTTTCTTGCACCGCTGTCGGCTCCGCCGCTCAGCGTCGCAATCACCCATGTCAACCGTTACAATTGGAAGTCGAAACTAACTCCGCTCCGATTCTGGGTGTTCGTCGAGGGTTTTGCCTCGCCTCCATGGGGAGGTTTTTGTCTCGCGCCAAGCATACCAGCCGTAAGGTAAATCAGCCAACTGCATAATAGTCTTGTCTTTTTCAACCATATTTTTCAGGCTTATGATCATAATATCGCTTTCATCGAAATCTTCGGATTCATCCGCGTGAAACTGCCATGATCCGTCATCATCATCATGCACGACGCGAGCAACCCACCTACCATTGCGTATAGCTTTCCTGTTTACAAAAACAGCTACGTTCTGGGGGTCTTCAAACTTCCATTTAGTCATCACAGCGCCTATTTGTTCCACTTTCTCTGTTTCGAATTCTTGCAACCATCCTTGCATTGGTGTAACTATTCGATCCGGGAGTCTTTGTCGGATCAACTGGAATAAGCGGATCGATGTGATCAAACTGTGATTCGTTGGCGGAGGAGTAACGCCTTTTTTTACTTTCACCGGGTCAAAGCAGAGTAAACTCCGCTACCATTCAGAATGTGTTTAGGTGATTTTGTCGCGCTTCCATGGCGAAGACTTTGTATCGCGCCACGCACGCCAGCCTAACGGCAAATCCGCCAACTGTGCAACAGTTCCATCAAGCTCGACCACCTCGACCAAGGCCACTAAAATTAGGTCATCTTGATCAACTTCAGCTTCATTTCCGTAGAATTGCCACGACTCATTATCGTCGCCGTCATCATCATGTGACACATACGCAATCCAGCCGCCCCCCCTAAATATCTTCCGAGTCGAAATAACGGCTGTGTTTTTTGGGTTTTCGAACTTCCATTCGGTCATATGTCACCTATTTGTTCGATTTTTCTATATTCTCAAACCCAGCCGTAAGACGAAGATTTTTATAGCTATTTGATCCTGACGATTTTGTCTTGTCAGCGGGATTAACCGGATCTATGTGATCGATATGAGCTTCGTTTTTTGGAGGAGTTACGCCTCTTTTGCTTTTCTTTGCTGGAATTATTTCTATACCACTCTCATCCGATCTCAAAATTCCATCATTCACCCTTTTATTTTCCTCGAAAATAGCTATCCTCTGCTTCTTTGTTGGATCCTTGCCGGACGCAACGTTGGGAGGATCTTCCAAATGCGTATAGGGCCTCCTTATTTCTCGGGCCTTGCCGGTCGAGATCGGAATCTCTTCTGCATTGACAGAAACCGGGGGAGCCCCACTATCCAGTACGATATCAGGTTTAGCATTCGCAGAACGCCCGGCAAGCCTTGCCAACACCTGGCTGCCAACTGCACTGAGCCCTTCGGCAAGGACATTGCCGCCCGCCCCCCAAAGCGCGCCGTTGGCAATTCCCCAGGGGACGCTCTGTCCTGTGTTGAAGGCGTATGCCCCGCCATAAGTGCCACCCGCCACACCCCCGACGCCAGTTCGGGCAGCAAGACCGATCAAGCCGTTCTCTGCCGCCGCGCCAACGCTTGCCCGGCCCAGCAAACCGAACAAACTCTCCGCCAGGCCATATCCGCTTAAGCCGGTGCCGAGGGCTTCCGCCGCCCAACCGGCCGAACCGGCCCGGTCCTCGGCGTCCTCGGTCTTGGCCTGTTCATCTTCGAGGAGGTTCTGGTAGTTTCCTCCGGACCAAGCGGAGTCCAGCCCGGCGGAGATCGCATCCGCACCGCCGGCGGCCGCGCCCTTAGCCGTGAGGCGGCCGACATCCGAGAACGCCAAGCCGAATTGCTGTAGCCACGGCATGGTGCTGTACTGGGCTTGGGCCGGATGTTCCCCGATCCACGCCAGCCCGTTCTTGAGCACTGCAACCTGGGCTTCCAACGACTCTGGCGCGACGTTCGGATCTTGGGCGGCCTTGGCTCGCCACTGGGCTTCCGCCGCCACAGAAATCTGTTGGGTTGTCGCCTTGCGGGCATCAGGATCGCGAACCGCCAGGACGATCGAACTCAACTTGGCAAGGCGCTTTTCGAACGGCACGCCTTGGTCGATGTATTTCGCCGCCTGCTGGCCAGCTACAGCCCAGGGCATTGGCAGTATTCGGTCGAAGCCCAACTCCTGCTGAGCAGCGACGGCCCAGGTGACGGCAGCCTTATAATCCTCAGGAGCTGTGATCTTATCCCAGTCCGGAGCATGGTTCGGGAACAGTTGGCCGACGTAACCGGCGGGATCGGCGCGCCTGGCACCCAGCACCAATTGCGCGGCGCCGGCCCTTATCTCATATTGCTCCCGCTCTTCCGGCGAGCCGTAGGGGCCGGGTTCAAAATCCCGAATCTGGGCGTGTATCGCCTGGTTCGGGACGGGTCGCATGTCGA
Source organism: Mesorhizobium sp. M1088 (assembly GCF_040318575.1). NCBI lineage: Bacteria > Pseudomonadati > Pseudomonadota > Alphaproteobacteria > Hyphomicrobiales > Phyllobacteriaceae > Mesorhizobium > Mesorhizobium sp. M1088. The sequence continues at coordinate 46,644 of NZ_JAMYMO010000019.1, forward strand.
AAACCGCGCGGCCGATATCAGCCGTTATGTCGAAGGCTTGGAGACGCTTGCCGCCATCTTCGGCGCCGTACACGGCAGTGAAGTCTTCGGCACTCGGTGTCTTGCCAGAATAGCTGCCGGTATTGGCAATGGCAGCCGGCGCGTTCTGCAAGGCGATGTCGATGTTCGTGCGCGCATCGACCAGGCTTGCCACAGTCGCTACCTGCGCCTTCTGGCCGAGATCCTGAACCGTGTCCGGCGACAAGTCGGCAATCCAGGGTCCTGCGGCAGCCCAAGCCGTATTTCCGACGGGCCCCACGGAACCCGTGCGGATAGGTGTTTCGTCGGACGGAAGGCCACCTACGGGCGCTTCGCGCGTCGCCAGCACGCTGGACCCACTCGCCCGAGGTCCGCCCACAGCTTCGATGGTATCGTCCTTAGTCCTGCCGTCCGTTGAGACCGGCCCAGTCCCCAGCACCTCCGCGGCACCCTTCGGGTCCTTGGCGATCATCGCCTGGGCGAGCGCCTTTGCCGTGTTGGCGCGCCAGGCGGCCTCGGCGGCCTGCCGGGCCACCGGGTTGCCCATCTTGCCGATCAGCTCGAGCCCGCTCTGCCTGATGGCCTCGAATGTTCCTGTGTCGTCCGGATCGCCCTGCGCGATAGCGCTTGTGTAGCCGTCCTCGACCTTGCTCCACTCGGCCCGCTCATAATTCTGGCGCCGCGCGTGCTGCTGCGCGGCCATGCGGGCCGAGCCGGCGAGCCGCAACGCCTGCTTCTGCGCCAGGAAATTGGCGCGTTCGCCCTCCGGCACTTTCGCTACGGTGTCGTCGAAGATCTGGTCGAACAGGCCGGGCTTGACGACGCCGTCGCTGCGCGGATCGAGCTGGCCATACATGAAGTCGTGCAGGCCGCTGCCGTCGGCCGGCGCGGTCTGCACCGCCACGGCCTCGGCGTGGGCGATGCGTGCGTTCAGCTCGCGGCCGATAATGTCGGCATCGAAAGCGTCCTGCTGCTGCTTCTGTTGCTTGAAGCGCTCGGCAATCGCCGACAGCTCGTCACCAAAGCCTTGCATGGCGGCGCCCACCGGCGAGCCGCTGGGATAGGAGGCCACAGTGCCGGTATCGAGGCGGCGCTGGGCAAGCTGGAGCGGGATGGTGGCCATCAGTAGAGGCCTCCACCCGGCGCCGGCGGGAAGGCGCTTCTGCCGAACGTCACCGCCTTGGCCGGGTCGTAGAGGCCGGAGATGCCCGACACGAGGTTGCCGCCGGCCTTGAAGATCGAGGCGCCGACCGCCTGCCTGCCGGAAAAGCGCGCGATCGCCGCCTGCGTGGCGAGACCGTTCTGGCGCAGCTGCGAGCCGTACTGGATCGCCTTGAGGTCGAGCTGGCCCTGCCTTGCATTGGCCGCCATCACCTCGGTCGGCGAACCAGAAATAGCGACGCCCGAAGCGCCGGCCTGGGCGCGCGCCTGCGCCTGCAGCAGATCCTGCTTATGGCGCTCCTGGCCCTGCTCGAAGGCCGAGCTTTGGGCGTCGGCCCGCACCTGCTGTTCATAGGCCTTGGCCTGGTACTCGGCCATCTGCCTGGACTGCTGGCCTTCCGCCAGCGCGCCGCCGACCGAAAGCGCCGTACCGATAAGAGCTAGTGTGCACATGGTCAGCCTCGTTCGCCGGCGGGAATGAATTTGCTTTTGATGCCGTCGACCGGCGCACCGATCGAAGGCCGCCGGTCGAGCACGCCGCCCGGGCTGAGGAAGGACAAAAGCAGTCGGTCGGCCTGGATCGCCGGCCGGCTGAGACGCGATGGCGCGGCGGCGCGCGGGCCGGCCATGGCAGTGCGCCGGATGGTGGTCAGGTTGACTCTGACCCCGGCAGCGCCGTCGGCATCGAACATGCCGTTGGCGATGATGGCGCGGCTCAAGGCATCGGCCGCGAACAGTTCCTGGCGCAGCTGTTCGATCAGCCAGTGGATCGTGCGCCAGCGCTCGCCGAGCGCCTCGGCCTTTGTCCTGACCGCGTCGCCCGGCGCCGGCGTGGCGGCGACGGCTTCGGCGGGGGCGCCAATGCGGCGCTCGTCCGCGTCCTCGATGGTTTTCTCGATCAGCGCGATTTCAGCGTTGCAGTCGTCCAATGCGGCACGCGCCGCCGTCAAATTGCCGGCGCCGAAGATCGCCTCAAACTTTTCCGTTTCCAGCTCGCCCTTGCGGGCGATCGCATCGTTGAGGTCGGTGTCGAGCAAGGCGCGGATGGCTACAAAATCGGCAGCCGTCCGCGCCTTGCCGAGTTGCTCGGCATGGGTTGGGGTCACGGGTGGGTTCCTTGGTTGGGGAAGCGATGGAAGACGGAGCGGGTGATCTCCCCCCTCGAGGGGGAGATGGCCGGTAGGCCAGAGGGGTCGTCTCGCGTGGAGCTCCAACCCCCTCAGTTTGCGATGGGAGGCCGCGTCAGGACGTGCCGACCCCCTCTGTCGCCTTCGGCGACATCTCCCCCTCGAGGGGGGAGATCAGCAGTTTCTAAGGCTCGGCGTCGAACACCGGTGTCATCGCCCTGATCGTGCAGGGCGTTGGATTGACGTGGCGGATCTTCACCCGCCCCTGCCCTTCCCAGCTATCGTCGATCGGCACCTCGACATTGCCGGTGAACAATTTCGCCATGCCGTCGGGTGCAACCACAGACGGAATGCGAACCTGCTCCCAGCGGCCGCGGATGAACGACTGGACCTGAAGCCCGGTTGTGTCGGTTTCCAGCAGCGAAAGAATGAGCTTGGCCACCTTCTTGCGCCGCCCGACGATCGATCCGTCGCGACCGCCGACGTCGAGCTCCAGCGTGTTGGCTTCGGACTGGTAGCCGAGCCCGACCTGCCATTTGGCTGCCGTAGCCCCACCGGGCAGCGAAACCGCGCCAGCAGCCACAGCAAGGCCCTTGTAGACCTTGCCATCGGCCAAGACGTCGAGTGTTTCGCCGTTGAGATGATCAAGCCCTGAGACCGTGCCCACAGCGGCGCCCGAATAGGTCAGGCCGCAGTCGACTTCGAATGCATCGCCGATCCCGCCATACTCAAACGGCGCGGTCTTGATTTCGATATAGCGCCTGGTCACGCCGCCGATCGTGCGCTTGACGATCAGCCAGAGATCGTCGTTGCCGTCCTGGCCGGGCGTCACCACGGCGCTTTCGACAACGGCCCAGTTCGATCCTGCGAAGCTTCCGGCGATCTGGTGGATGTGCATGCCGCGAACGTCCTGCGACGGCTGGTGCGTGTAGCCGCCGAGTTCGCCATCCCCGAGCGGGAACCAGAGCAGCGGATCGGGGTCGGTCTGGAAGGCGAGTTCGACGACGCCTTTCTTGGGAATGTGCTCCGATATCTGACCGACATCGTCGGAGGTGAAGCGGCCGGTGGCGTTTTGCGTCAGCTCGGCGATCGATTTGCGGGAGCGGGTGACATAGAGGAACGACTGCCCCGCATCGACGGGACGCAGCGGGGCACAACCGAAAGTCCGGGACCGGCGGTTCTTGAACGAGGACGGCGTCAGCGCCTCGTCGATGCCGGAACCCGACAGCGCCCTCACCCCGCCAAGCGTCCCGATGATCAGCGCGCCGTCCGATTCCGCCACCCACGTAATGTCGTTGGCCTGGCCGCCACCTGCCTGCACGAATTCCAGCGCGTCGGTGTCTTTCTCACCGGTGGCGAAGTTGTCGAAATCGCCGGTTTGCGAGGCATAGACCGAGAATTTTCGGCTGAACGCCAGGCGCTCCTCGTAAAGCGAACCGCTCTGGACATACTTGCCGGGCACGAACGTGCCGAGACGCCAGCGGATGATCGGGCTGAGATCGGGCAGAGCATGCCCGTACAACTGGACCGTGACCACCGTCGTGCTGGTCCGGCCAACGACCTTGGCCCAGCGCCAGAAGCCATCCGCGCCAAGCAGACGAATGGCGCGGCCGACATCGCTGGTCTGGAAGCCGATGCCGTCATTGATGCCGACGATCGAGGAGGCCGAGAGATCAAATGGCGTTTGCGACGGCGCGTATTCGTGCAGGGCCAGTTCGGCGATAGCGGTTCCGTCGCTGCCGCCACCTGAAAACAGCAGCTGATAATATTCGTAGGCAACCGTGTTGTTGAAGCCGTCGAAGAAGCGGGTTTCCGACTTGGACCAGCCGGTCTCTCCGTCCCGGCTGTCGAGCGTCGTCCAGTCGGTGCCGTTGTGCGAGGCCTGCAATTGCCACTGGGTCGGCGATGCAGTGTCAGAGTGATCATTCGTCGCGGTAATCCAGTAGGCGTCGACCGTCTTGGCCCCGCCGCCGAATTGGTAGCGCAGATACCCGCTCGGAAAGCCCGCTATGTTCTCCCCCTTCTGCTTGTCGCCATCGAACACCTGCCACACGTCGGATGAGCCGTTGCTGTTGCTGACCGTGCCGCTTGGCAGCGTATTCGAGGCCATGACCGGCATGGCGTTGCCGGTTGCGGCCGGCGTTAGCGTCGTGGCCGTGGTGTTGATCTTGCCGTAAGGGCCGTCGAGAAAGACGAAATCGGCCAGCGTCCAGGTCGTGTGCGCGGTGCGCGTCAGCACTTTGACCGGATGACCCTTGTGGGTGATCCACATCTGGTCTGCCGACTGGACGAATTGCAGGTCGAACAGATCGGCCTCGGGATAAGGCGAAACGACTTCGACCGTGCCGACACGCGCGCCATAGGCATAGACGCGGATGTAGAGATCGCCGAATTCGAGCGCATAGGCCTGATCGGCCGAGAAGATGAACGGGATCAGCCGTGTCGCCTTTGATGAGTCCCTCACCTCCGCGCAAAAATAGGTGCCGCCACGCTTCCTGATACCGCCATGCGGCAGCGTGACGAAATTCATGCATTTGGACAGCGCCGCCCGGTAAAGATCGAGCGAGGCGCGAGCATGCAAGCGGGGAGAAATCTCGCCGCGGATGAAAGCATCTTGGACCGGATAGAGCGTGGTCATCGGCCGACGCCCCGGCTGTCGCCGCGCTGGAAAGCCCAGGACGTCGTCGAAAATCTGCCGCCGCGCTGGATGGCATTGGCTGAATAGGCGGCGTCCAGCGCCCTGTCATAGGCGCTGCGGGCGACGTCGATCATGCTGGCCTTGTGGGTCAACGGATGGGCGATCTTGATGGCGAGCGCCGCCACCAGCACTTCGCTGAACAGCGCGTCCCAGTCGTTGGGATCGGTCAGATTGGCGACATAGCGGATGACGCGCGGTCCGGCCTGATCCGAATAGATCAGCCCGGCCTCCTGCCGCCATGAGAGCGGCACGCCATCCGGCTCGCCATTATGGGTCAGCGGCAAGGGCCGCAGGCAATCGGCGGGAAGCTCATAGGCGAAGTTCAGCGTGCCAGCCCCGCCGCAGGTGTCGAAGCCGGCGACCGAGGCCGCCAGGATGGCGAAGACAAAGGCATGCTTGGTCAATTCGGCCTCGCGGGTCAGGTCGAAATGCAGATTGAGCAGGCGCGCCGCCTTGGCGTCCTGGTCGAGGCTGTCGATCGGCGCCTCGTCGAGCACGGCGAGCGCCATGTTGGCGATGTCGAGCGGGGTGATGGCCATGGCTCAGTCCTCTGTCTGTATGGTTGGTCGGAGAAAACGGGGCATGGTGCCTCCACGGCAAAAAGCCGCTTCGAAGCGGCTGGGGATTTTTTGTGATTTGTGGCTTGGGCAGAACGTTGCACGTCTCGTGCATAGAGCGTCACAACGCCAACCGCCCGTCAGGACACGGGTGGCAGGCGCTGCGTGATCCGTGTCTTTTCCGTTCGAAGCAAGGAAGCAATGCTTCGGCTATTGCGGTTCACGATATTGCCGCGCAACGCGGCGATGTCTTGCATGAATTGTGTCAGCCGATGCGTGCGCCGGTCGAGATCCCTGTTTCAGCTGACGTGGCAAAGACGCTTGCTTTCACCCTTCCGGCACCTCCCGCCAAAGCCAAGCCCCTGTCCAGGGCATCCTGAAGACTTGGCGTGTAGTAGGCGGTGTCTTCCAGGCCGCTGAAGAAGTTTATGCGATGAACTTCCCCCTTCTTACTCATGACAATGCCCGCTTTTCGGAGCACTTCCTGAACTGTTTTGTACTTCATGTTCATGGTGACCTCCCTTACCAAGACAAGGCAGCATCGCCCTTTCTTGTAACTGTTTGGTGCCGTCGATTGAGCGAAAGGCAACATGAATGTTGTAGCGAACGCCAAATTCAGATCACTCCGACGCAGCGCAGCGGTTGAACTTGCGGTTCGCCACGGTGGCCGACCTGGCGTCCAGAAGGGGCGGGACGTCTGATGCCCGCCCCTTCGCCCGATCAGGCCTCGGTCGTCTTCAGCGCGATGAACGTCATGTGCTTGACGCTCGACGCCGTGCGGTCCCAGTTTGCCGCCAGTGCCAGCTCGGCATCGGTGGCGAATTCGCCGGCCGAGGACGCATCGAGGAAGCGGGTGCCCGGCACATGCGGCACGAAATGCCGGCGGCCGACCATTTCGGTGACACCACCGCCATGGCCCTGCCGCGGCTTGCGGTCGAACTCGAGCGGCCCGCCTTCGGTGTTGACCGGCAGCTCGTTCCACAGGATTGCCTTGTCCTTGAACATGAACGCCGTGTAGACGCCGCCGGCAACCGGAATGTCGTCGTCGACGACGGCCCTGAGCCCCATGTAATAGGGGATCAGCGGCCCGCCCTGCTCGGACGACGGCACATAGTCGATGAGGTCGGCGAGCTTCAGCGCCTTCATCTGTTTCGAATGCATCCAGATCGTCTTGAACTTGTCGGCGCGGTCGCCCATCAGGTAGGCGGCCTCGATGATGTCGGTGTCGACGATGGAGGCGCCGGTGACGCGCACCAGGTCACTGCCGTCATTGGCGATGTTGTCGGCCAGCACGCCTTTCAGTATGCCCAGCAGCGTCAGCTTGTTGGCGCGCTGCCAGTAGTCGGTCTGGCGGCGCACGATAAGCTTCTGCGGATCGTCGCCGGCAAGGATCGAGGTCAGATCCGGGATGCCCCAGGCCTGCGCACGCACATTGCGGGCCGCGACTTCGCGGCGCGCACCGATCTTCTTCATCTCGATCGAGTCGGCCGGGTCGTCATTGACCGGCTCGGACGGATCGTTGCCGAGGTCCTTCCAGCCGGGCATGTCGACGGAACGTCCGCCCAGGCTGAGCTTCGAGGCGATCGACGGGTCGGAAAACAGGATCCCGGCCTGGTAAATCTCCAGCGACTGGACGTGCTCCTCGAACGAGTATTGCGCATAGACGGACGGAACGATCGCGTCCGCGATACGGGTATAGGCGTCTGCCATTTTTGTCTTCCTTCAGGTTTGGGTTAAAGAGGATTGTTGGGCATCCACAGGTCGGGATTTTCGCCGCCCTCGCGTGCCAGCCGCCGGGCGCGGGCGGGGTCGCTTTTGACGAGCGCCGAGATGCCAGTCAGGTTGCGCTCGCCGGCGGCATTGCGCTTGAAGGGATTGCCTCCGCTCAAGGCAGCATTGCCGTCGATCGTGTCTTCGCGGAACATCGCCTCGCCGATGGCGTGGAACGCCTTGGCGATCTGCGGGTCGGTCAAGGCGCCGTCCGGCAGAAGGATACCCTTCGCCTTGTAGGCATTGACCAGTCCGAGCTTTTTCATCGCCCGGTTGGCGACCTCGAGCTTCTGGCGAAAGCCATCGCTGCCGGTCGGTCCCCAATCCCTGACGAGGTCGTCATGCGTCGTCTCGACCGAGCGGGCAAGGGCGATCTGCTGTGCCTTGGCCTGCTCGGCCATGTAGCCGACGAAGCGGTCGTGATAGGCCTGTGCGACCTTCGGGGTAGCACCTGCCTCGACCGCCCAGGCCTTGGACGCATTGGCGAGCTCGTCCGAATAGGCGAAGTTTTCGGGGAGCCCGTCGGGGCGCCGGTACTCGACCTTCTCGGGTGAGGTCAGCGGACGCATCGCCTCGGGCAGCCGGGCATGGAACCTGTCCCAGTCTTCCGCGGCTGCATCGGCTGCCGGAACGCGCAGGCACTCGCCCTGCTGCCGCTCCAGCTCCGCATAGGAGGCGAAGACCCGATCGAGGCTTTCAGGCTTGGTCCAGCCCTTGGTTTCAGCAAGCTTGCGGTTGCCTTCGGAAAGACCGTCAAACCAACTTTTGGCCGCAGGCGGGGCGGACCCGTTGTCCCCGTTGGCCGGTGGCCGTGCAAGGTTGCCCGCCGGTGGCGCCGCCACCACGGACCCGGCGTCTGCCAGATCTGTCATGAGAAGATTCCTTTACTTAGGGTTCAATGAAAAGTGCCGGCTGGTTCAGCCGGGCTTAAAGCTTGCCAGTCCGGAGCTGCCGCGCGAAAAGAGGCAGCATGACCGGAGAGAACGAGGCCGCAGATTTCGCCTTCGACGGCTCGAACATGTTCGAGCCGCTCATGGCGGCCGATCCGTCGTTCCGTGGGCAATGGGACAGATTCCACGATGAATGGCGCGATGAGGCGGAAGAGCCGCTGTATCTTGCCTTGTCGGAGCTGGCTCTCCACCTGATTCACCATCTCGAAGCTGGAAAGACAGATCGCTTCAGCGACATTTTCGATGTCGTCGAGCGCTGGATCGTCGAAGGCAATCGCCACGTGCGGGAAGCCGCGATCGTCGGGCTGCTCGAAGATCTGCAGAACCCGAGCCTGCATCGCAGCACACACCCCGATCATTTCAAGCCATGGCTGCGGCCTCAGTCGGCTATCTGGTGGGCGAAACTCTACGCATTCTGGTCCGACGGAACGCCACTGGTCTAAGCCGGCCGGCCTCAGGCATTGTCGCCCCAGTTCTCCCAGAGCAGCGTGATCGTGCCCGTAACGGCAATCGTGCCGTCGGCATCGATGTCGGTGCCGATGGCAAACGCCAGGTTGAGATAGAGGTCGACCGGCGTCACGGTGCCGTCGAGCGTCTGCGCGGCGGCGACATCGGCAACCGACGCGCTCGACAGGGCGGCACCGGCGCCATCCAGCGTGCGGCCGGTCGCCGCCAGCACATTGATCATCGTCAAGGCGAGCGCTGGGGTCGACGCTGCCGTCGAGCCGAGCGACCAGGTCAGCGCGGCATTGTCGTTGATGGTCGACGCGCGGGTAGTCAGCACCGCGAACTGCAGCCGGGCCGTACCGCCCCTGATGCGGATCTTGCCATCGATGAAATCGAACAGCTTCTGGCTGGCATAGGCCAGTGCATCGGTGACCGGCACCGGCATGGCATTGAAGGAGAAGACGGTGCGGTAGGCGCCGCCCTGTCCGGTCGTCCTGGCGGTGAGCCCCGCCTTGGGCGGGGCAAGGCCGGCTTCTCTGGCGGCGGCACGCGAAAGCGTCCGGGCAAGACCTCGGGTCATTTGATTTCTCCATTTTTGGGATTTTTCGGGGATTGAAAAAGGCAGCGATTGGACCGCCGCACGCAAACTGCGGCAAATCCTCATGGACATTTGGGCCAGCCGTGTGTATTTATACACAACATGAAGGGCGCCGATGTCATCCACAGGCTGTTGGCGGATGGCTGGTACGAAGTGGCTCGAAAAGGAAGTCACGCCCAGTTCAAGCACAAATCCAAGCCGGGCCGGGTGACAGTTCCGCATCCCAAGCGCGACATCCCGATCGGCACTCTCAAGAGTATTGAAGAACAATCCGGCGTGAAGCTGAGGTAGAGAAATGCGGAACTATATCGGATTGATCCACAAGCAAGCGGACAGCGACTTCGGCGTCTCCTTTCCCGATTTTCCGGGCCTGGTGACAGCCGGCGTCAACCTGGATGATGCCCGTGCCATGGCCGGGGAAGCACTGGCCTTTCATGTCGAGGGGCTGGTCGAGGATGGCGAGGCCATTCCCGAACCGTCATCCCTGGAGGAAGTGATGTCGGACAAGGACAATCTGAGCGGTGTCGCCATCCTGGTTCCCTTGAAAGCTGAAGCTGCGAAGGTCGTGCGTGTCAATGTCACCATTCCGGAAGATGTCCTCGATCAGATTGACCGATATGCGGAGCGCCACGGCTACAGCCGATCCGGATTTCTGGCCGCTGCGGCGAAGAAGGTAATGCAGATCGAGGCGGCGTAGGGCCCTGGAAGGCGCGACTGGAGATGAAGCTCTTTGGGTCTTGTTCGGTTACTTTCTTTGCGGATCAGGCCGTCAGACAAAAACAACCATGTCTTATTTCGTGAGGCACGGTGCCTATGTTCCGCCGCAAATGCGACCGTACTTGGCAAAATCGGCCCGTGTATTAGTTCATAGGTTTCAAGGGAGTACCAGACGATGACCATGTCCAGAGCCATTGCCGCCATGCTCGTGACCGCCGCATTGGCAGGCTGTGCGCAGACCGAAGCACAGCAGAGAACCAGCACTGGCGCGCTGCTCGGCGCCGGCGCCGGCGCGCTTGCCGGCCAGGCGATCGGCGGCAACACCAAGAGCACGGTCATCGGTGCCGGAGCCGGCGCCCTGCTGGGCGCCGTCGTCGGCAACGCCACCACGCCGCAGCCGCGCAGCGAACAGCTTTGCCGCTATCAGGATCGCACCAGCGGCCGCATCTACACCGCCCCCTGCGACGACCGGTATTATAACGGCGATTATTGATTGGTCCCTTCTCCCCGTTCCATGGGGAGAAAGCTCTGAAATGCCGGCTCCGCTCCTCACCAGCCCGCCGGTATCCTCTCCCCGTAGAACGGGGAGAGGGCGCAGCGTCAGCCTCGCGCATCCGTTTCCCCTGACGATTTGGTCCTTCCGCTGATTAGCGGTCAGCGCTATCGTCCAGGGCTACCCACGGGGGCGGGCAATGCGGACTATTGCAACATTGAGGCCGGCGATCCTGCGCCTCATAATCCTTTTGTCGCTTTGCTTGTTTGCAATGGAGCCAGTGAACTCAAAAGATGGCGACGTCTTCATATGTTCAGTAAGCGACTTCCACACATGGTCCGACATACCGTCATCAGATGACTCGGGATTCGTCGCAGCTAACAAGGCCAGGAAATTTGATATCCAAGAATTTGCCGATCACTTCATTGTAACCAGCAAATCGGGCACGTTCAAACCATCGTCAACGAAATACGATATCTTCCGACGAAACGTATATCAGATCGCTGCATTTGACAGCACGACATTTATGCTCGACACCTTCGTTATGAGGACAGCAAATATTGAAGGTCCTCCGACCAAGGCGCGGGTCACGCTACAAACTCCAACATATCTGAACACGTGGTATTTGGATTGCACCTTGCAGAATTGATGCCCGCAGAACCGATGGCTATTCGCGTTCAGGTTTTGCAGTCCATCAGCTAAATCTCTGACGTGCGAAGTCACTAGGATCATTCAATCCTTTTCCGGCTCGTCGAATGAATGAATCCCGGCCGACTCATTGCCGAGGCGCTCAAACACGTCTAGCGCCCGCTCTGAAACAACAAGCGTGTGGTTCGAAGCCATGCCGAAGTCATCATGTCCTGGCTGCCCATGGATCTTTATCCAGACGAAGGTTGGAAGTTCTGTTTCTGGCTGCAGCCGATGAAACAACTCCGAAGCAGTAACCTCGACGTCGGCAAACGTCGCCCCTGAAACTCGCATCTTCAGCAGCTCCAGCTCGGCTTCTTTGGTGACAAGATAACAGGGAAAACTCCTTATCAGGACATCACCTATCCAAACGTCAATCTCGTAGTGAAGTTTGTGCACAATCGGCGGGTGAACGCGGTTATCGAGAACCGTATTTTTGCCAAAATCACCAGCAACAAATGGCTCTACATAATAATAATCCATTTTTCACCTATATTTTCCGACAGGCGGCACGAAATGATGGCCATATTTCTTATCCATCATTGTAGAATGATCCAGAATCTGCTGCTCCGTTGGATACGGGTACTTTTCATAGAATTTGTCATTTTCGGCCCCTAATGATAACAAGATGCAGAATATCGTTTAAATCCTTAGGGATCTCGCGGAGATTTTCTATCGAATTGATCTTTTTCTTCGATAGGAAATTTAGAAGCCTCTTAAGTAATTTCTGCTCAGCCAGATGATGAATTACTACATCCTCGATGTTCACGTCGGGGTTCGCCTGAGCATACGCTTTCCTAAAGCCCCTACGCCTCCGCCCTCGCCGCCTTCTCCAGTGCCGCCAGTTGCGCCTCGTCCAGCGTCAGGAACCCCATAATATGCTGCACCACTTCGGCCCGCGCATTGCTGAGCGCGCTGTGCAGCTCGAAGCCGTTCGGCGTCTTGGTCTTGGCCAGCCACTCGCCATAGGACGGGCGGCGGTAATAGCCGGTTGCGGCCGCCAGGTCGGCCAGCACCATTTCGCCGTCCTGGCCTGAGAACACTCTGAGATAGGCCTTGGCCAGGGCATCCTGCGCCTTGGCCGGGCCGCCGGCCTGGCTGGAATGGGCGAAGCGTTTGCCGCTCATGCGCCCTGCCCGCCCGAAGCATCTTGCACACCCTGCGGCATCAGCCCGCCGAGCCCGTCGAGCAGGCCGCTGTCGCGCGCCTGCACTGCCGCCGGCACGGCATCCCTGGCGACCTTGCCGGCGGCAGCCATCGCCGCCATGCCGGCCTGTTCAGCTTGAGCCTTGGCTCTGGCATCGCGTATTCCCGCCACTTCGTCCTGGCGGCGAAAAATGCGCTGCGGGCTGCGGCCGGCGCCCTGCACGATCTTCAGCGCCTCGTCGCCGTCGATATTGTCCATCACGCCGGGATCGAACTGCGCCATCTGCATGGCCGTGGTGACAACCTGGATGGTGTCGCGCGCCTCGGCCGAACGGCGCAGCACGTCGAGCGGGCCGGTGAAGGTCGGCCGCAGCGCCTTGCCGGCAAGGCTCGCCGGCGGCAGGAAGCGGCTGTCTTCCTCGTAAAGTCCCTTGTCCTCGAGAATGCCCAGCTCGCGGTCGAGGTTAGAGGCAAAGCCGGCCTGGATGATCGAGCCGGACGGCCCGAGCAGCGCGCCCTTCTCCTCCTGCCGGATCAAGGCTTCGGTCGCCGTCATCTGCGGGTTCTGTACCAGCGTCTGGAACAGGTTGACGAACATCATGTCGCGGATCTCCTCGGCCCGGCTGTCGGCATAATTGAAGGCATAGGTCGGGTTCTGGCCGGTGGCGATCGGCGCGATCAGCGGCCGGCCGGCATCGTCGATGAGGCCGGGATAGTTCTCGCCGGGATTGAGCACCGGCACATAGTCGAGCCTTGCCTTGGAGGCGGTCGCCGGATCGGTGATCTGCTGCAGCGCGCGCAGGCCGGAGCGCCGCACGGCGTTCTCCTCGCGCACCGTCGTCAGCGCCTCGATGGTCGGCGAGATGCCGTACGGATCGCCCTCGTAGCGGCGCCAGTTGAAGCACGACACCGGGAACGAGCGAAAACCGCTTTCCCTGACGATCGCCTCCTCGTCCTCGATGACGTGATAGGAAGCGAACGCCGTATCGAGATACTGGTAGGAGCCGCTCAGACTGTACATCTTGCGCTCGTCGCGCGGCTGGATGCACTGGATCAGCGAGATCTTCGTCTCGCATTTGGCGGGGTCGTTGACCAGAACTTTGATCCGCGCCGGCAGTCTGTCGTAGCCGAGCAATTGCGCCGCCTGCCGCGCCGTGCGCTCGTAGCGGCGGTGGAAAATGTCGACCTGGCCCCAGCGGTTGCGCGAGAGATAGCCCTCGACCACCGGGATCGAGGCATAGCGGATCAGCGTGCCGCCAAAACCTTCCTCGGCATAGAGATAGGCCGGGCCGTAACGCACGACATTGCGCAGGCAGGCCTGCGTTGCCGGCACGAAGTTCGAATTGGCGGAGTAGCGCAGCGAGAACAGGAAATCGCGCAGCGCTTCCGCCCATTCCTTTTCCTCGTCGGTCTCCTCGTCGTTGATGGCCGCGGTCGACAGACCGTGCCATTTCTCCGACTGCGGGATGATCAGGCTTTCCAGCCCCGCGGCCAGCCGGTTGGCGGCCGAGTTTATGGTGTTGGCGTAGACACGCGCACCGCGCCGCTCCTGCCGCTCGGCCTGCGAATCGACGCCGGCCTTTCGGCTGCCGCTCCACATGTCGGGCGCATCGGGATCGCAGAATTCGGACACCGCCTCCCAGACATGCTCGTACTGGCTGCGCTCGCTCTCCAGTTCAGCCTGTCGCGACAGGATATCGCGAGCACGGGAATCGCTCATGGTCAGCCTCGCTTGATGAACTCAATGGGAAAAAGAAAGATGGCGGGACGTCGAAACTGCCAATCTCCCCACTTGAGGGGGAGATGTCCGATAGGACAGAGGGGGTCGTCTCGCGTGGATCGGCGACCCCCTCTGTCGCCTTCGGCGACATCTCCCCCTCAAGGGCAGGGCTATCGCATTTGGATTCTTACGAAGATGGACCCCCACCCTAACCCTCCCCACAAGGGGGAGGGAATGCTGCCGCGCGCCCTTACTTCCCCTTTTGGCGCCGAAAGGCAGGCAAATTTGCCGAGGTCAGCGCCAACGGAAGTCTCCCTCCCCCTTGTGGGGAGGGGTTAGGGGTGGGGGTACGTCGTAGAGCGAAAGCCTCGGCGTTCCATCTGCGATAGCCCTGCCCTCAAGGGGGGAGATCGGCAGCGCCTTATTCCGCCGGCGTCGTCTCCAGCGCGGCTTTGCGCCCAAAGCGCTGCACCACGAAACGGCCCATCTTCTGGCCGGGCACTTCGATCAGCGTGTAGGTGATCCAGGACAGCAGGCACACCACCGGCAAGACGACGACAACAACGACCGCGAAGCGCAACGGCGCCGACAGCTCGTGGCCGAACTGGGTGATGACCAGAGCCGCCACCGGCTGGAGAACCAGCAGATGGATCAAATAGATGCTGAAGGAAAGCTCACCCATCAAATGAAAGAACCTGTTGGCGAGCGTCATGGCGATCTTTCTGGCCACGATGCCCATCGTTCCCGGCAGCATCCGGTAGAGAACCAGGGCAAAGAACCCCAGGACGAGCGCTTCCCGCATCAACAGCTTGCTCAGCCCATAGCCGCCGCCGAACGGCAGCGCCGCCAGCAGCATGGCCAGTGCCAGATGCACGAAAGGCCGCTTCTGCCTTTGATGGACGACGCCCGCCAGCAGCATCCCGCACAGGAAAATCTGCATCTTCAACGGCAGGAACGACGGCATCGGAAAGTGGACCGACAATTGTCCCATCAAGAACACGATCGCGCTGCCGGTCGCCGCGACCAGCATGGCCGCCCATATCCAGTCAAGCCTGCGCACCAGCAGCATGATGGCCGGAAATAGCGCGTAGAACTGCATCTCCAGCCCGAGGCTCCAGTCGGGCAGCGGCGTGCGATAGGCGAAATTCGGCACCAGGCCGAACAGGAACAGCAGATGGGCGCCGATATTCTTCAGACCGCTGTCGAGATAACGCTCGGGCGCCTGCGGCGACCTCAGCAGGAACTCGTCGATGACCATTCTCGACCCGTAGAGATAGGGGCCAAGCGCCAGGGCAACGAACAGCATGACGTAGAACAGCGGCGCTATCCTGAAATAGCGGCGGGTCCAGAATTTCAGCCAGGTTTCCGGCCTTTGCCAGGGCTCCTTGTCCTGGCGCAGCTGGTAGTGGAACACCATCAGGAAGCCGGACAGCATGATGAACAGATCGACGCCGAGGTCCGGTTCGCCAAGAATAGGAATCTGCCAGCCGGTCAACAACAAGCAGTGCCCGATGAGTACCCAGATCGCGGCAAGCGCCCGAAGCCCGTCCAGGCACTCGATGCGCGATGACCCGGCTTCTGTCATGCCGAACTCCTCGATGGCCATGTTGCAATGCAGCATGGCGGCTGAGGGAGGAATGTCAACCGTGCGGAAGGAACACGATTTGCGCTGTGCTGTTACGGAAAACGCGGAACACCGCAGGGCAATTGTAGAGGCATTCACTTGAACACCCGGGGCGCGAAGGATCGCGGCTTTTGTGATCCCGGCAGGCAAGCTCCCGTCTATCTCTTCTTCACCAACCGCGCGTGCCGGCGCCAGTACCACCACGCCAGCGGAACACTCTTCTCATGGCGCCCATGTCACACCCCCAGCAGCACGCGGCGCTGGCCGGTGAGCTCACTGGGCGACAGATCGGTCTTCACCGTGCCGGCGGTGCCGTCATTGGCCGCAAGCTGGGCCCGCAAGGCGGCTTCGCGCGCCTGCACGTCCTTGTCGGCAATGGTCGGTGTCGGCGGCAACGGCTTCAGCGCCGGCGGCTTTTGAAAAAGGCACATGGTTTTCTCCAGAGTGAGAGGCTCTTGTCCAGTCGTAGAGCAGAAAATCCTCGCCGTTCCTGCCATAGCCCGGCAGGCGGCAGCGTTGCGTCGCGCCGAGCCGGCCTAGCCAGCGCAGCGCCAAATCATTGGCGGCCAGCGCTCGCGCCTCGACGCGCCAGGCGCCGCGCGCCGCAACTTCAGGCCCGAGCACGGCATGAAAGAATTCCGTAATCCCAGGCACGCAGCGCCTCATGCGGCGCGTGCCCCAGCTCCAGGCGATCCAAAGTCCGCTGCGCTGTTCGGCAGCGCCGAAGCCGGCCTCCGGATTGCCGTCGAGCTCGGCGACATAGGCAAACCCCTGCAGCGCCGTCAACGCCAGCAGCGCCGGCGACCAGTGGTCGAACTGGCAATCGATCTCGGCCCGGTCCTCGGGCCGGAGGTTGGCGGCGATATAGGAGAGATCGCGCAAAGTGGCGGGAATGATGCGGAGGGTCATGAGCAGGCCAGAGCCATGGCGTGGCCTTCCTTGTCACGCTATTTTCGACGTTAGGCAGCCGCCACCACGTCGTGCAGGCGAATGATAGATGCGGGACCGTGGCAGGAAATTATCCGGTCGCCTGCCTCGTTCTGTGATGACTGATGAAAGGCGACACCAAAAATGTACTTTCGATGAACCTCATAACCGGTCTCGCCGACGCGCTCGGCAAATATCCGCCAAAGAGCACCCCCGCTCATACCGCCATAAGTAGTTGGGCGACGCATATCTTCATCGAAGTGGAAAGTGACTTCTTTGATATCGTAACCACCAACGAAATTCTGACCGACGACTTTAGCAAACGTGGGGAGGGTCGTGAACGCTGTCGTCAGTCCGCCGGTGTCGGACAACAACGCTTCAGAAAATTCCTCAACAACGCCGGCAACAACATCGATGAAACTATCCTTTGGGAAGCCCGTGGGGAACGGCTCGCTAAAGTTTCGCGAGAGATTGTGGAAGGAGCAGCCCAGCGCCTCAAGCCTCACAATCTCGTTCGCGGGAAGCTGCAAAAACGCAAGATCAGGAACGTCCCTGCGGCGATCGTTCTCGGGAAGGTCAAATCGCCGACAATGTTGGATGACCAGGAGGTGTTTTTGTCGCTGTTTGTCCGGACGGCCAAAATCCAAAAACGGGACTTCCCCTTTGTCTGGAAGTTCATCAAGCACGTGGCGCGCAGTCATAACGCCGCGGCGTTCACCAATCCGCACCAAAGAACCCGATCCGGCAGAAATCGCTCGTTCAGGATTTTCTACGGATGCAAAGCAAACAGAATAAGCACCAAGGCTCCGCTCGATATCATGCATCGAAACAATTTCGTTCTCCATCTCCTCACCATACCTCATTCGACCTGGCCTACTTCTATCCACTTACCTTGCTTGCCGAATACCGAACCATCGCATTGCCCTTGTGAAGTTCGGACTCCCAAAGCATCATAGGCGTGGGTTGGGGGAACGATCGTGCGATTTCTATTCATCATCTTATCAATGTTTATGCTAACGGGACACGCAGGTGCGCAAGAGACTCAAAGAGTTGTCGTCACTCAAGACAATTACGCCGCGCCCATAGCCCCACATGAAGAACCCAATGCCAGAGTACAAAATGAACGGGATGAAATTTCCGAATATTGGAATCTTCTAGGGCATCGACTCAAGATTACCGATACGCTTTTGGTACTCTTCACCTTGCTATTGTCCTTTGCGACAGGAGCGCTTTGGTGGTCGACCCGAAAATTGGTGCAAGGAGCCGACAGGACTGCTGAAAGGCAATTGCGGGCATACATTTCTGTTGATAACGGCCCTATCGCCTTTCGCCAAGCCAAGCGAGCTCTCTTCGAATTTAGACTTCATATTACCAACAATGGCCTTACCCCAGCCAATAATGTTAGGATCATATCCAATGTTGCGATAACCAACTCGAACATACCAATTGGATTTGACTATTCCCTCACCGACTTGCCAATGAGCTCACCGTTCAGAAGCGTTACCAGCGTAGCGCCTCGACAATCAATGTTTCACTCGAGAATGGTTAAGCGTATGCCTGTCTCTGAACTTAGATTAATATCTAGCGGAGAGAATATTTTTCACGTTTGGGGACAGGTTATCTATGACGATATTTATCTCCGCAACCGACAAACAAATTTCAGCTTTATAATTTTCGCGGCACGAAGGCGTCAAGAAGCTGTATGGCATCGAACAGAAGAACATAATAATTCAAATTGAGAGTAGCGAACAACGTTGGCCGCAGAGACCGGCACCGGCGCTACTGTAATTTGGCCTGATCTCTCACCGAAACGCCCCCAGCGGATCGCTCTGCCTCGCCTTCCGCCGCGCGGCCTTGAACAGAGCCGGGTCGACCACCGCTTCCCTCAGCATCGGCCCGACCGCCACAGAACCGTCGGCGAACTGCGCGCGGGTGCCAAGCCTCTATTTGTAAGCCACTGCTGCGCTTGCAGGTCCCGCCAATGGGATAATCTGGCAGCGACTAAACCCTGCCTCTTTGCACCACTCGGTGAACTGGGCGCCGGTGAAGTCAAACGCCTCGCCAAATTCGATCAGCATGTTCAGCGACATCATGAGACCGAAGCCGTTTTGCCTGCGTTCATCGTCGATGATGTTCTCGATGGCGACCAGCGCGCCACCGGTCGGCAATGCACGATAGGCCTTGGCGATCAGCATTTTCTTGTTCTCGAGATTCCAGTCGTGAAGGATCATTCCCATCGTGATGATGTCCGCCTTGGGGAATTCGTCCGCGAAGAAGTCGATCGTCTCGGCGATGACCCGGCCGCCGAGATTGCGCTCCCTCAAGCGCCGTTCGGCGATCGGCTGCACATCGGCGAGATCGCACGTCCGGCATTGCATGTGCGGATGCCGCGCCGCGACGATGGCCGAAAGCTGCCCGGTTGCGCCGCCTATATCGGCCAGCGTCTTATAGTTGGAAAAGTCGAATTTCTCGGCAAACGCCGTGAAATTGCCCATGGAGATGCCGCTCATCGCGTCCATGAACTGCTCCAGGCGCGCCGGGTCCGCATAGAGCTCGCCGAACATCGACTTGCCTGTCTCCTTGATCTCGTTTTGAGGCTTTCCGGTTTGCAATGCCGGTGTGAGATCGCCCCAGAACCGATACAGGCGTGCGTTCGCCATCTCAAGGATTCCACCGATGTATTGGGGGCTCCGCTTGACCAGGAACAGCGCGGTCGATGGCGTATTGCCGTATTTGCCGGTTTCACCGGCGCCGTCCCTCTGCAGCAATCCGAGCGCGACGAGGGTGTCGAGAAAATCATACGTTGCGCGCGGATGCAGCCCCATCGCGCCTTGCAGTTCGAGGCCCGTTTTGGGCCCGTCCGCAAGCAGCGAGAAGAGTCCCAGTTCCACGGCGCTCAACAATGTCTTGGCTGGCCAGAACCCAAAGCCAATTTGCAGTATGTGGTCTGGAGAAATTCCGTTTTGCATCTGATCCTCCCCTATCGGCGAACGCCCCCGTGAGGCCACGCCGATGCGTCCCTTGAGCGGGATCATTCGATGCTACACCACGTCCACGGACGTTCACTACAGTTTTCCAATCGGAGCCGGAGCGCATTACCTCCCTCCCCGATTTTCCTCACCGAAACGCCCCCAGCGGATCGGCCTGCCCGGCCTTGCGCCGCGCGGCCTTGAACACCGCCGGGTCGACCTGCGCCTCCCTCAGCATCATCACGCCGTAGCGGGTGGCCGCCATCAGATCGTCGCGCAATTTCACCACCTGGCCATCCCTGCGGTGATAGAGCCGGAACTCCTCGAACCAGGGCAAAAGCGTCGAAAACACCTTGAAGCGGCCGCTCTGCATGCGGTCCAGCATCTCCATCAGCCCAGCCTCGACAGAGACGGAACCGTCGGCGAACTGCGCATGGCTGGCGAGCATGTTGAGCCCATGTGCTGAATACTGCCTGGCAAGTGCGGTGCCCGCCCCTTCCAGCGTCTCGCGACGACCGTCGCGCGGCCAGGCAAAGGGCAGCCATTCGCCCCACGGCTTCAGCGTCAGCGCCTGCATGGCGGGAGTCTGCTGCGAGGCGCGGCAGGCCTTCGTGACATAGACGACGTCGGCCTCGGTATCCCAGGCAAGCTCGACCGCGGCCGAGGGATGGTCCCAGCCGAAATCGAGCGCGCCGAGCCTTGGCCAATAGCGCGGCAGCGGGAACGGCTCGCAGGCGATCAGTTCCTCGGCCACCGGAAAGATGCGGCCGGAGCCGAGCACCGGAATGCCCTTGGCCCGCGCCTCGCGCTCATGCACCGGATAGGCGGCAATGATCTCGGCGCGCTGCTGCGGCGTATAATGTTCGGCATCGTCGATGGTCATGAAGGTGACGTGACGGGTCATTGTTTTTCACCCTCGCGGCATTGAATCGTGGTGGCGGGTGCGCGCTTCAACGCCCCGCCTCGCGGCTCCGTTTGCATCGCTCGGAACACCTGCCACGGAGCCGGTCGAAAAGTCGGGATCAGATCGCCCGACGTTTGATGCGCACGACTTTCGGCGCCTGTGCATCCATGAACATGTAGCACCGGCCTAGCAGCGCCTTTTTGCCAAAATCATCGAATACGTTCTGCCCGAGCGGCGTGAACAACACCTCGTCGGTCGTCAGTCCGTCCTGGTGGCGAGCCTCGATCTCTGGCCAATGCGCCTTGGCAATGTCGGTCAGCACGACGTTGAAGGCAGGATGATTGTAACTGACCAACAAATTGCCATCGTCCATATCAGACGGTTTCATGTCCGGGTGGTAGTTGTAGATCTCGGCAAGCGTCTGGATGGCTGCCAAGGATGCAGCGCCATCGGAAAGACCAGCCTCCGTCAGCACACAGGTGCCGTTTTCAAGGATGGCAAAGTCACGCTCCTGGTTGAAGTAGTAGCCAAAGCGCTCTTCGATGCGATCGATGGGCTGCGAAAACGATGGCCGCCATTTCGGGACAGGAGGAAAGGTCGCTGACATCTCTGCTCTGCCCGCTGATGATACTGCAATTGAAGACAGGCCGCCGATGAACACCATCCGCCTATTCATAGTCGTGATCTCCCGCCCAACGCAGTCAGTCTAGTTTCGGATCGTGACTTGGCAACCGCGATGATCTCGGCGCAGCGTGTAGTGTCCGGCATCGTCGATGGTCATGAAGGTGACGTGGCGGGTCATTGTGCGCCCTCGCGGCATTGAATCGTGGTGGCAGGCGCTGGACGGATGATGTTGTTTGACAAAGAATATGACGCGGTCGGTCAAAAGCCTGGGTTCCTCGCCCCACGGAGTGGGGAGAGGTGGCTCGGCGAAGCCGAGACGGAGAGGGGAATTGCGCCGACCTGTGCAGACAACAATCGAGAGAGCCAGCGTCTGGTTCTTGCCAAAGTCCCCTCTCCGGCCGCTGCGCGGCCACCTTGCATAAGGAATCGGGTACGTCTGCTTGTGTTCCGCAAGGAACGCCAATCGCCGGGTGGCCACCCGGCGATTGGCGCCGATCATCGGATCGCAGCCACCTGAACCGTTTCGGGCTCTGGGAGAGCAAGATCGCGATCGGCTCTTCATCGTGGCCCGGATGGTTGCTGGAACAACCTGGTTCGTATGCAAGGCAGGGACGACGAAGATGACCAAGACTAGCACAAAGGTCGGCGGGATCGACACCGGCAAGGCATCGCTCGAAGTCGGTACTTATCCGGCAGGCGACAACTTGCAGGTAGCCAATACCGGTGATGGGCATAAGGAGCTCGTGGCGTGGTTGAGGGCGCGCAGGATCAAACGCGTCGGCATTGAGGCCAGCGGCGGCTATGAACGGGCCGTGGTGGCCTTCTTGCGCCGGAATGGCCTTGAGGTCGTGCTCCTCCAGCCGCGCCAGGTTCGCGCTTTCGCCATTTACAAGCTGCGCCGTGCCAAGAACGATCGCCTCGATGCAGCCCTTATCGCCGAGTGCACCGCCAATCTGGGCGAGGTGCGCGAGGCACCCGACAGCAGGTTGGCCCCACTTGCCGAGCATCTGCTCTTCATCGAGCAGCTCGAGCTGGATATCGCCCGTCTCAAAACCCGGCGTGAGCGCTTCACCGACAAGCGCATCCTCAAGCAGATCGAGCATGAGATCGAGGTGCTGAAGCGCTGCTGTCGGGCCGAGCTCGCTCGCCTGCAGGCTGCTGTATGCAAACACGATGATCTGGCCTGCAGGCTGGAGCTGATCGAAAGCATCGACGGCATCGGTATGCGAACCGCGCTGACCCTGGTTGTTCTCCTGCCCGAACTCGGCAGGCTCAGCCGTGAACAGATCTGCGCACTGATCGGGGTGGCTCCCTTTGACGACGACTCCGGCGAGCGTGCCGGCGAACGCCACATCGCCGGCGGTCGCGCTCGCGTGTGTAGGGCCCTCTTCAACGCCGCATTGCCCGCGGCCCAGCGCTGGAACAACGCCTTGGTCGCCTTGTACGGCCGCCTCATCGCGCGCGGCAAAGCTCATAAGACCGCTCTCATCGCTTGCGTCAGAAAGCTTGTCATCTTCGCCAACACCATCGTTGGCCGCGGTTCTCCATGGATCAAAGATGCGCCACCCCGTCCAGCTACCGCATAATGGTTGCGCTCTCCCCACTTTGTGGGGCGAGGAACCCAAGTCCTGCGATGTCACCTCCCCATCCCTCCCACCTGCTCCGCAGACAAAAACAGCAGCACCACATCGCTCATGCCGAGCAGCGGCGTGAAGGTGACGATGGTGATGCCGCCGGTGGCGTTGGTGCGGGTCAGCCCTTCGGAGTAGATGTCGAGCGGCGGTTCCTCGTCGAACCAGACGCCGTGCAGCGTTTCGCCCTGCCATTTCTCGCGACCCTTCTCGTAGCTCTTGAACGACAGCACCGATTCACCGGCCTGGACGTCGCCACCGCCGCCCCAGCGCACCACGACGCTGTCGAGCGCGCCCGGCGCCCGTCCCGCCATCGTGCTGACGAGGGCGTCGGCCGGGATCATGCCGGTGCCCCATGCCGCCTGCTGCTGCGGCGGGCCGATCAGGATGCGCTGCGGGTTGTCGCGCGTGCTTTCGCCGGTGACGCCGGCCGCCCACATCCGAACCGGACAATCGAAAACCTTGCCTTGCCACCAATCTGGATAGCGGCCGGTGAGGTGCATCGCCCATTCGGCGCCGCCGGCCCTGGTCTTGCCGAGCTGGTTGCCGGCCATGAACAGGCGCTCGCGATTAGTCGCGCCGGCTGCATGGAACTCGGCCTGCCTGGGATAGGGCCGATAGGCGGCAAGCTGGTTAGTGCGGCGCCTGCGGTCCAGCTCCGCCAGCAGGCTGAGATATTCCGTCCTTGCCGCCCGGCTCTGCGAGGCCTTTTGCGAAGCCCGGCTTCTCGAGGAACGGCCTAAGGACGGCTTCGAGGCCGCGGATGCGCTGCCTGATTTCGTCATCGCTCAATGCATCCATGTTGTTGATGTTGACATTAAGATCCTTGGGCAGCACCGACAGCACGAGCTTCAGGTACTGATCGGGCTTTTCGCCGCGCACCTCGGCGATGACGCCGGCGCCATGGGCGCGAAAATCGGCGCGGATCGCTTCGAGAAAGCCGTCGGCCAGCGTCTTCTTCGGCCGCCTGGTTCGGCTGCCGGGTGCTTGATCGTGCGGCTGCGGATCGCCGGCGGAAGGAGCCTTGGCCATGCCCTACTCCGCTGTCCCGGCGGACATCGGCTTCTTGTTGCCTGGCCGCACGATGCGCCTGCGCGGCCTGGCCTTCTTGCCGGCGCGTGCCGACTTCGGCTTCCGCGGCTGGCTTGCCGGTTTCGCATCAGTCGTCGTGCCGGGCTTCATCGCACCGGCGTCGGGCAAGGCATTCAGCCTTGCCCTGAGAATTGCCGCCGCCTTGTCGTCGAGTGCTCCCGACGGGAAGCCGAAGCCGCCGACCGCATCGACGGTACCGCCACGCACCATGCCGATCCGCACGCCGGCGGCGACCTGCTCGAAGCGGCCATGGCGGGCATAGGGTGCGGCGCCGGCGAACTCGCCAACAGCGCTGACGACCTCGCGGCCGTCATCGTCGGTGATGATGGTGGCGTAACGGTTGGACATGGGGATGTTCTCTGAAGTGGGCGCACGGGCGCGTTGGGAAATCTATGGACGATAGGTGATTGCGGACCGGGATAGTCGGTCGCGTTCATTCGCGCCGACATACCTCGGCAGCACACGCAACATTCGGTCGAACAGGAGCCCGAAATGAAAAACCCGCCTCGGCGGGCGGGTCGTTGGAGCCAATTGGCACCATACCCAAATTAGTAGCATAGCTGCCGGCACAAAGCAAGAACAAAATGTGGCGCGGCGGCAGAAAAATGCACTGACGACCTCGCACCCTCGTCGGTGAACGGCTGGAAGGAAGGCGAAAAGGGCGGGCATTGCGTGAGACTTGCGTTGATGGGATGGTGGTTGCGCTTGAGGGGAACGCGTCATGGGCAATGTCACCAGTCACTACGGCAGCGAGGGCAGCGACGGCATCGTCGATCGCATATTGGCCGCGATCCCGGACGCCGACCCGGCCGGCAAACTCGCGGCCGCGCAACTCTATCCGTTCGATCAGTTCCATGGCCGCGAACTGACCGCCACGCAGGAGCATGCGGCCCGTCTTGCTCCTTCGCCGACAGATCGAATCCTGGATATCGGCAGCGGCATTGGCGGGCCGGCAAGGTTTCTGGCCTCGGCCTATGGCTGCGAGGTCGACGGCATCGACCTGACACCAGCCTTTGTCGCCGCGTCGAGCCGATTGACCGCACTCAGCGGACTGGCAGACAAAGTTCGCTTCCATCAGGCCGACGCAACGAAACTGCCTTTTGGCGACAGCACCTTCGATGCGGCGATCTGCTTCTATGTGGGCATGAACATCGAGAACAAAGCCGCGGTCATCGACGAGGCCTGGCGCGTGCTGAAACCGCGAGGCAGGCTGATCTGGACCGAAGCCGTACTCGCCGGCGGCGAGCCCTACTATCCCATGCCCTGGGCGGTTTCTGCGGCGACCAGCCACCTCGCCGATCGGGAAAAATTGAAAACCCTGTTTGTCGATGCCGGATTTCGCATCGACGAAATCGTCGACGAAACCGGCGAACATGTTGAGCTGGCGCTGAAGAGGGCCAATTCCGGCATCGTGCCCTCGCCGGCGCAGCAGCAGGCAAATGAAGTCGTCATGGGCGCGGAATTCCTGCAGCGCCGCCGCAACTATATCCGAAGCCTGAGTGACGGAAAGCTCGCCTCGCTCGCCGTGATCGTCTCCAAACCGGCCTGAAACAAAAAACCCGCCTCGGCGGGCGGGCCGTTGGAGCCAATTGGCACCATACCCAAATTAGTAGCATAGCTGCCGGCACAAAGCAAGAACAAAATGTGGCGCGGCGACAAAAAACCGAATTTCTCTTCGGCGCCTCGCGTTACCCGCCAGCCACTTTGTGGGCGCGAACGCAGCGTCGGCAATTGGCGCTTCCTCCATTTGCCGGGGCATCTCACCGGCCGACGAGCAGCCGCAGCCGCGGATCAGAACAGGCATTCGCGCGTTTGAACCCCAGCCAATGGGAGCAAAAGCCATGAACGTCGCCAATCTGCAACTCGAAGGCCTGCTGATGGCCATCGCATCGATCAATCAGGTCCTGGTCCGCAAGGGCGTGGTCTCCGTCGAAGAGATAGACATCGCCTTGCGCAAGGCCGAAGCCAGCGAGACCAACGAGGAAAGGTCCGAAGGCATGTCGGCGTCGAGCCGCGATGCCGTCAACTTCCCGATCCGGTTGCTGGAGTTGGCCAATCAATGTCAGCCGGAGACGGACATGCCGTCCTTTTCGAAACTGGCGCGCATGGTCGGTCAGATCAAGGAACCTTACAACGACCAGATGTGACGCGGCGACCGAGGATGACCGCCGCAGCAAGCTTTGGCATCACCCCCTGCCAAGCCTCAGCGCCAGGACGCGGCCCGGCCCGTGCACGGCGGCAAACAGCAGCCCGGCCAGGAAGGTGAAGTGATCGACGAAGAAGCCGAACTCCGCCTGGTTGCCGGCCCAGTGCGACGGCCCGTGGAAGGCAAAGCCGAGGAACAGCACATAGGCGCCGGCGACGAGTGCTGCCCATGAGAAGAAGGCGCCGGTCAGGAAGCATAGAACGAGGACGACCTCGAGCAGGGCTGCGCACCAGGCCAGGAAGAGCGGGAATGGAAACCCGGCCGCCGCGATATAGCCGGCGGTGGCGCCGATATCGACGAATTTGAAGATCACGGCCATCAGGAAGACGGCGGCAAAGATCAGGCGGGCGATAAGGATTGCCGCGGTCTGCCACGGCGACTGAACGGATGATTGAGCGGTTTCCAAGGTCATGATGTCCTCCCAAGAGTTACGGTGGTTGTGCCCCAAGGACGCACCACCAGCCGCAAGCCCGACATCATCCCCCGAAAAACCTGAGAGATACAAGCGGGCGACACCAAAGTGGCGCCTTCCCTTCTCCCCTTGTGGGAGAAGGTGTCGCCGAAGGCGACGGATGAGGGGTGCTCCAGCTTGGCGCCGGCGGCACTCCGTCCAACACCCCTCATCCGTCTCGGCGCTGCGCGCCGATCCACCTTCTCCCACAAGGGGAGAAGGAAGGTTGCACTACCCCACCTTGACCCCCGGCTTGCTGATCGGCTCGCGTACCGTTCCATACTGGCTGCCCCAGCGGTCGGTCATCGCCCAGCGTATGTCCCAGAGTTCCGGGAAGAAGCGGTGGCGGGCGCCGGCTTCCAGCAATTCGACCGGCCGGCCCTTCAGCGATTTCGCGCCGAGGCCGATCGTGCGGTGGATGAGATAGAGGTGGTTGGCACGGAATTTCTGGAACAGCTCGTCGAACTCGATCAGCGCTTCGGCAACGACATAGCTGTCGCCGTGATCGTAGCCGGTATCGTAGACATCCTCGACCGAAAGGCCGCGGTCGTCGAGGTACGACGCCTTGAAGGCCCGCCACAGATCGGGCGGCAGGCGCAGCAGTTGCTTGAAGCCCGGCGATTCCTGGCCGCTGCCATTGCCGAGCTGCAGCCGGATCTGCTGGTATTCCTTGGGCGACATGGTTTCGAGCAGGTCGAGCTGCGCCGTCATCAGCCGCATCAGCCGGTGCACGCGCCCCATCAGCGTGACGATGCGATGCGTGTCCTGCTTTTCCAGGAAATCAACGACATCGACCAGCGTATAGGCGATGAGCTTCATCCACAGCTCCTCGACCTGATGCACGATCTGGAACTGCAACTCGTCGGCATTCACCATCTCGGCCAGCGGCTTCTGGCAGGCAAGCAGCCTGTCGCATTTGAGGTAGACGCCATAGTCGCGCATCTCAGGCGTTTCGATGCGGGCATAATAGTCCTGCTTGTCCATGGCCATGCTCCTTGCCCCGGCCGTTGGGCCGCAGGCGCTTGTTGGATCCCGGTCCCTCAAGTCTAATCGCTTTCTTGCCGAACATTGTCCCTTTCTGTTATTCGATTGGCGGGAAACGAAGGACGAAAATTGCCGCTGAAGCAGATTGGAAGAACGAATGATGCTGGATGCGGTCGACCGGAAGATCGTCGCGGCGCTCGAACGCGAGGCCCGTATCTCCTTTGCCGCGCTCGCCGATGAGGTCGGCTTGAGCAAGACGCCGTGCTGGAAGCGGGTCAAGGCGCTTGAGGACGCCGGCGTCATCCGCGGCTACTCGACCCGGATCGACCCGGCCAAGCTCGGCTTCGGCATCGAAGCCTTCATCCAGGTGTCGATCGATTTCGAACTGTCGGACGCCTTCGAGGCGGCGGTCAAAAAGCATCCGCTGATCCGCCGCTGCCACGCCACGACTGGCGAGGCCGACTATCTCCTGCAGATCGTCACCGTCGACATGATGGCGCTCGACAGGATGCTGCGCGAGGAGCTCAGCCGGCTGCCCGGCGTGCGGCGCACCATCACCTCGATGGCGATGCGCGAGATCAAGGGCGGCATCTCGTTCGCCAATGCCGTCGGGCATGCGCAGACCAAGCGATAGTCAGGCCCTGGTCATCAATTCGCGTCCCAGCCGCTTCGGTTGCTCGGCGCGCAGAACCACATTTGTCGTCACCGTGCCGTACCGGCCGATGCTGTCGACGATGCTTTCAAGATCGGGCGGTGACGGGACCACGACCTTGACCAGAAAACAATCCTCGCCGGTCACCCGCAGCACCTCGACCACCTCCGGCAATTGGGCGAACTTCTTCAGGCAGGCCTGGATATGCTCATGCGTGGTGCGCAGGCGGATGACCGCCATGGTGCCGAGCCCGAGCGCTGCCGAATTGATCACCGCCTTGTAACCGGTGATGACGCCGCGCTCCTCCAGCCGCTTCACCCGTTCCGAGGTGGCGGGCTGGGACAGTCCGACGCGGCGGCCAAGCTCGGAGATGCCGATGCGGCCATCCTCCTGCATGATCTCAATGATCGCCAGATCGGTGGGGTCGAGCCTTGGCCGATAATCGCCGTTCCGCATGATCGCCCTTTAATCCATCGGATTTCGTCGCTGCTTTCCGATGATCTCTCATTCCGCCACCTGGGAGAAGACCTAGAATTGCACGCGCTGCATCAGGAAAGAAGGGCTTCGCATGACCGACTTCATCATTGTGCCGGGCATCGGCGGATCGGGCGAAGCCCACTGGCAGACACGTTGGCAGCAGGCAAACCCGGCGATGCGGCGGTTCAACCCGGCGAGTTGGGACGCGCCGGACGTCGACGACTGGGTGGCCGCACTGGAAACCGCTGTATGCCAGGCAAGGACACCGCCGGTGCTCGTCGCCCATAGCCTCGGCTGTCTGCTCGTCGTACACTGGCAGCGGATCTCCCCCCGCTCTATCGGCGGTGCGTTGCTGGTCGCGGTTCCGGACCCTGCGTCGCCGGCCTTCCCCTCCTCCGCCCGGGCCTTCGCCGACGCACCGCAACAACGGCTTCGCTTTCCGTCGCTGATTGTCGCCAGCACCAACGATCCCTACGGCTCGCTGGACTATGCCAGGGCGAAATCCGAGCGATGGGGCAGCGATCTCCATATCGCCGGACCGCTTGGCCACATCAATGGCGACAGCGGGCTCGGCGACTGGCCGGCGGGAATGGAGCTGCTGACAGCTTTTCTAGGTCAAACGCAAGCAATCGCCCGAGGCGCCGTGCTTCAGCCGTAACCGCACCAGGACGGCTATCGCGCCGCCGCCCTGATCTGGTTTGCGCCGCGCCTCAGTTCGATGCTGCGGCAGGCGTGCTGAGTTCGAGGAACGGTACGGTCGAGCCCGGGATCATCGACTTCGGCAATTCGCCGTTCCATCTCTCCGCCTTGGTCAGTTCGACCAGCAGCGGATTGTTGGCGATTGCGGCGGCGCGAGCCTTGATGGCGCCCGCGGTCGCATCGCCTTCGACCCTGGTCTTGTAGGCGCTGGCCTCGGCTTCGGCCTTGACGCTGTCGGCGCGGCCCTTGGCCTGGGTGACGGCGATATCGGCCTTGATCTTTTCCTGCTGCAGGTTCTGTTCCTGCTTCTGCACCTCGACCTGCGCCGTCATCCTGGCTTCGACCGCCTGCTCGTAGGCGTCGGAGAAGTCGATGTTCTCGACCTGCACGCTGTCGATCATCACCGGGCCGTCGGTTACCGCCGCGATGGCCTCGGCGACGTCCTTGTTGAACTTCGCCCGGTTCTGGATAACCGACACCGCGTCGTACTGGCCGAACACCGTCTTGATCTCCTGCGGTGCTTTCCTGGCAATGACGCGGTCGGCCAGTGCCTCGATCGATCCATAATTGGTGTAGACGTTGCTGACTTCGGCGGCCGGCACGTGGAAATTGACGGTGACGCGCATGTCGGCCGGTTGCTGGTCGCGCGAATAGGCCTGCATGGCCGGCAGGCCGCTGCAATCGTTCTGGTTCTCGCAGCCCCATTTGAGCACCTGCTGGCGCAGGCTGATCTTCTCGACACGCTGTAACCACGGCAGCTTGAAATGCAGTCCGGGATCAACGACCGAACTCAGCGCTCCGTTGGTCAAGAGCACGCCGCGGTCGCCCTGATCGATCGTGTACCAGGATCCAAACAGCGCAAAGACGCCGAGCGCCACGATGACAAGTGCGATCAGGCCGGAACCGATCGACCCCGATGCCATCCCCGGCTTGCCCTGCGGACGACTTGAATTGCCTTGCGTTTCGGTCATCACCCCACCCCAACCTGATTGCCCGTGCTGCTTTTGCCCACAATAGTGGCGGCATTGCAATCCTCTGGATATGGAAAGACCTTCGGGGCAGCCGGCCGGACCGGCGGGTGGTTCAGGCTGGCTAGCCGATTTCCCCTGCAGCCGCGGCTGCGGGCTGGGACGCGTTGCCTGGCGTCTGCTTCTGCCGTCCGGCATCGGTTCTGCGCTTCGGGCAATCCTCGTAGTCGTGGTCGCAGATTGCGAAGGCTTGCGCACCGGCAAGGTCGATTTCGCCACGGAACCGCTGCCGCCGCATGAAAGTTATCTGCTCATTGCAACGGGAGCACAGGACATGGCCGACGACCCGAACCGCTACGAGACCGGAGCGAGGAAATATCCGGCAAAGACGAGCCCCGACGCGGCCGACGAATTTTCGCAGGATGCGGCCGGCAACAAGCCACCTCCCGGCGGCATGGGATTGACCAGGCCGGCTGACGATTTCGACGACAGGACCCTGCATTCGGAGGGCCAGAACCCGCCGCGCGCAGCGATCCGGCCAGACGGCAAGGCCACCGCCAAGAAGCCCGGCAAGGACGCAAGACGATGAACGTCGCCAATCTCCAGCTCGAAGGATTGATGATGGCGATCGCGGCCGTCAACAACGCGCTGGTCCACAAGGGCCTGCTGTCGGTCGACGAGGTCGACATGGCGTTGCGCCGGGCCGAGGCGGCGATGACCAGCGAGGAGCGTCTCTATGAAGACATGTCGCCATCCAACCGCGACGCCGTCTGCTTTCCGCTCAGGCTGCTGCAGGCGGCCAACAATGCCCAGGGTGAAACCGGCGTACCGTCCTTTGCCGAACTGGCCAGGATGGTCGGCCGGACCAAGGAGCCCTATAACGACCAGATGTGATGGAGGACGCCATGGCCGACGACAAATCCAAGACCAAGCAGGATCGCAAACTCGTCTCAGGCGAAGAGCCTTACGAGGTCGCTGCCTTTGCCCGCAAATACGGCATACCGCAAAGCGAGGCCGCGACCATCATCAAGCGTTACGGCCCCTCGAGGAGGAAGCTCGACGCGCACATGGCGAGCCGCAACGCCTGATCCAACTCTGGCGGCGGCCGCCGTTCACGCCGGAAGCGTCCCTGCCCTGCTGCCTTGTCGAGAGCATCGGCACCGTCAGCCGTGACCTGTCGGGTTCGCCCTTGTGGGGATTCAACGCCTGGTTTTGACAGCCGCGGAATACTCTCGCGGCGCAACAACTCATTTACCTCGACGCTGTACCAGTCCGATGAGCAAAGCCGGGGGGTCGGATGCAGGAACAATTATTGCGCTACGAATGTGTCATGGAGCCGAACGGCCGATGGATGGTGTGGGACATCGTTCACGATCTGCCGGCGCAATTTTCGCAAATCGCGCTGATCGGCCTGAGCCGTCGTGAAGCGGTTTCGCTCTGCCGGCTGCTCAACGAGACGAGCCGTTCCGAGACGCGGCAGAGCCGGGCCTCCTGAGAAGCATGCTCTCAGGCCTGCCCAAGCGCGAGGGGATCTACATGCGATCGGCAATATTCGGTCTGGTCCTGCTGCTGCCGGCCGCCGCCCTGGCAGAACCGATCGAGACGCAGAAGATCATCACGGCGGCGACCGGCGACTGGAACAGCGACGGCGCCGCCGATCTGGCGATGATCGTCGAGACCGAGCCCGGCCATCCCATGGACATGTATTTTTTCCTCAAGGATCGCGATGGCGATTTTCTAAAACCTGCCGGGGTCGTGCATGAACAGATTTACGGCGAATGGAAGGATTATGACCGGCCGGGCCCCGCCACATCCGACACCGAGCCCGAACTCACCGCGCTCCCCAACGGTTCGATCAAGCTCTATGTTCCGGCGATGGAGATCGGCAGCGAGCGGACCAACAAGACGCTGACGCTCGCCTGGCGCAACGGCACGTTCGTCGTCGCCGGTTTTGCCTACGATTATTGGGATTACATGGACGACAATGTTGCCGGCGACTGCGACTACAATGTGCTGACCGGCAAGGGCAAAAGCAGCAAGAAGCTGGCGGACGGCAGCACCAGGCAAGCGACCGTATCGGTCGAAGGCAAGGTCATCCCATTCGCGGAATGGACCCCGGGCACTGGCTTCAGCGCTTGCGGAGAGTGAGAGGTTTCGGTTGCCTCACTGCAGCGGCGGCTTCCACAGCAGGCTGTTGCGATCGGCGGACTTGACGCGCAGCCAGGTTTCGCGGCCATCGCGCAGCACCCGGAGCGGGATCTCGGCACCCGCCGGGCCGCTCTTCCAAAGCTTGCGATAAAAATCGGCAAGCCCATCGACCGCCGTGTCGCGGACATCCGAGATGACATCGCCTTGGCGAAGGCCCGCCTGGGCGGCTGGACCGCCCTCGGCGACGCTCATCACCACGACCTTGCCGTCGCTCTCGGCCGAGAAGGCGCCGAGCCACGGCCGCGGCGGCCTGGCGACCTGCCCGCGCGTCAGCAGATCGTCGAGGATGGGCGGCAGAAGATCGATCGGCACCACCATGTTGATGTCGGCGACCTCGCCGTTGCGGCTCATCTGCAGGCGCAGTGAACCGATGCCGAGCAGCCTGCCATCCGCGCCGATGAGGCCGGCGCCGCCCCATGAGGGGTGAGCCGGCGCCGTGAAGATCGCCTCGTCGAGCAGATATTCCCAATAGCCGGCGAATTCCTGCTTGGTGACGATCCGCGCCCGCACGGCGCGGCCGACGCCGTCGGCGAGCACGACGGGATCGCCGATCTTGGCCCTGGACGCATCGCCGAGCGCAATGGCGGGCAGCCCGAGCGGCGCCAGCGCCTGCACCAGGCCGAAGCCCGACTCCTGGTCGTAGGCGAGCGCATGGGCGGGAACCACGCGCCCGTCCTGGTCGGCCAGCCAGACCTCCTCGGCCTCCGTGATGAGATAGCCGATGGTGAGTACCAGCCCGTCGCCGCGGATGACCACGCCACTGCCCTCGCGGCGGGTGCCAAGTGTATTTGCCGTGAAGGCGTCCTCTGGCACGGTGGCGCGGACGGCCACGATGGATCGCAAAAGGGGTTCGATATTCATGCTTTGGTTCCTGGCAATGTTCGCAGCTGATATGGGCTATAGGTATGGCGCAGGTGATCAGGCGCAAGAGGTGGCGCCGGCTTTGGCGTGGACCGGCGCCGCGCCGTTCGCGCCGGGGTTTTGCAACAGCGCCGGCAGCCCTATCTGTACCTACGGCTATCCCAAGCTGCCCTATGCAAAGTTCCTCCGCCATTGCCCACGTTGATATCTGATATCCTCCCAACCCAACCCTTCCAAAGGCCTCCCAAATGAACGACTACGCAACGGACCAATACACGCCGCCAAAAGTCTGGACCTGGAACAAGGCAAATGGCGGCGCTTTCGCCAGCATCAACCGGCCGATCGCGGGCCCGACGCACGACAAGAAACTGCCGGTCGGCAAGCATCCGCTGCAGCTTTATTCGCTGGCGACACCGAACGGCGTCAAGGTGACGATCATGCTGGAGGAACTTCTGGCGCTCGGCCACAGCGGCGCCGAATACGACGCCTGGCTTATCAGGATCAACGACGGCGACCAGTTCGGCAGCGGCTTCGTCGAGGTCAACCCCAACTCGAAGATCCCGGCCATGATGGATCGCAGTGGGAAAAAGCCGGTCCGCATCTTCGAATCCGGCTCGATCCTGCTCTACCTCGCCGAAAAATTCGGCGAATTCCTGCCGACGGAGCAGCCGGCTCGCGCCGAGACGCTGTCATGGCTGTTCTGGCAGATGGGCTCGGCGCCCTATCTCGGTGGCGGCTTCGGCCATTTCTACGCCTATGCGCCGACGAAGATCGAATATGCCATCGACCGCTTCGCCATGGAAACCAAGCGGCAGATGGACGTGCTCGACCGACGCCTCGCCGAAAGCGAGTATTTAGGCGGCAGCGACTATACGATTGCCGACATTGCGGTGTGGCCCTGGTATGGCGGGCTGGCCAAGGGCCGTATGTATGACGATTCCGGCGAGTTCCTGCAGGTGGAGCAGTACAAGAACGTGCAGCGCTGGGCCGACGCCATCGACGCGCGGCCGGCGGTCAAGCGCGGCCGCATGGTCAACCGCACCTTCGGCGAGCCTTCGATGCAGCTGCACGAGCGCCATGACGCCAGCGATTTCGAGACCAAGACGCAAGACAAGCTCGCGGCGGCCAAAAGCTAAGCGGACGACTGAAACTGCTGATCTCCCCCCACAATGGGCAGGGCTATTGCAGATGGAAAGCCGAGGCTTTCGCTCTACGATGGACCCCCACCCCTAACCCCTCCCCACAAGGGGGAGGGAGACTTCCGTTGGCGCTGACCTCGGCAAATTGCCTGCCTTTCGGCGCCAAAAGGGGAAGTAAGGGCGCGGCAGCATTCCCTCCCCCTTGTGGGGAGGGTTAGGGTGGGGGTCCATCTTCGTAAGAATCCAAATGCGATTGCCCTGCCACAAGGGGGGAGATCGGCAGCTTCGGCCGACTGCTCAAGCTCGCCTTCACCGCCGCCATCCACAGCCGGTCGATGTTGGCCAGGAATTTCTCGTCGAGCTTTTCGAGGTGCTTCCAGTACATGCCGTCCTCGAAGAAATAGCCGAGTTCCTTCTCGATCCTGTCGGCCTCCTCCGCCTGATCGAGCCGCAGGCCGGCAAGCATCTCGGCCTTCATTTCCGAAAGCCGCGAGGAAGAAAGCGCGCCGACTTCATCGAGCGTCAGCCGCGGGAAGACCAGCCGGCTGCGCGGCAGGTCGGATAGGTTGACGCACAGGCAGCCGCGCCGAAGCGCATGGATGAGCAGGCGGGCCGACTTCGCCTCGAGGTTGCGCAGGGTGACGTCGTTGCGCAGCGGATCGGCGCGGCCGACGCCGTAAAAATGCGTGTTGCCGGGCTGGTCGTAAATCATGTCGCAGCCAAGGAATGCCAGCACGTCCGGCTTCTGACTGTGGATCGTCCAGTAGGCCGCCGTCATCGACATG
Organism: Mesorhizobium sp. M1088; assembly: GCF_040318575.1. Lineage (NCBI taxonomy): Bacteria > Pseudomonadati > Pseudomonadota > Alphaproteobacteria > Hyphomicrobiales > Phyllobacteriaceae > Mesorhizobium > Mesorhizobium sp. M1088. Next base: position 81,934 of record NZ_JAMYMO010000019.1, read on the forward strand.
GTGCCCCCGGCATAGACGAAGCCGCCAAAGCTGTTTTGCGCCGGCACGTAATGCGAGGCGCTGAAGATCTGCGCCTGCTGCAGGGGACCGCCTTGCGGCATCCGCTCCGCCGGGAAATCGCCGGCATGGACCAGGAAATCCCAGTCGGGCCGCACGCGCCAGGCGTTGTTGATGGCGACGATCTTGCCGAAGGCCTGCTTGGGCCAGGCGGCGCAACGCACGACATCGGGGGCGCTGCCGATCAGCAAGATCACGTTTGGCGTTCCGTCGATCACCACAACCCTCTCGACCGGCCGAAATGCATCTCGATGCCGCCCGGGTGAACGGCTTTATAGCCTCAACCGCCCATCGAAAACACCAGCCGGATTTAGGCTGGCATCAACAAAAGGGAGCTTGCCGGCCGGTTGTAAAATGTGGCCTTAGGCACAGTCGTACAAGCAGCAGGCAGGTTTTCCCGCTAGCCCAAAAACGACGATATGAGTTGGGCGATATATATTAGTTGGCTAAACTAGCGGAACGTCCAACGCACATTCCCAGAACCGAACATGTCCTGTCTAGACCATGATATCTATATGGGACATTACTGCATAAGCTGAATGCGACCTCGACGGTTCGGCGGCACAGCCCTCAGACGCCGCGGCTTTGCCGCCGCGCCTTTCGCCCCGGATCCGTAGATCAACCGGACGACGAACAGGAAATATCCAACCTGCATGACGATCAAGGTCAAGATCGTCCAGGCCAGCGTCTTCCAGATTGAACCCGTCGCAAAGTAAGTCGAGATCGCCACGATGGACGATGTGGTGGTCAGCCCCACCAGGAACTGTGGAAAGTTCATGACTTTTCTGCGCCGCCCCGAAACTCGCAACAGCCGGGACGAACTCCCCTAACCCATTACCCCGGGCCAACGTTTTCACTATTTTAGCAATTGCGCAAGCACCAAATAGAACAGCAGTTAACGCATGCTTCCGTGATCAAGGGCTGCATGTCAGGTCACCAAGGTGGGCTGGCTTGGACAGCGGCTGCGCGTCCCCTACTCCCCAGCAACCTCCCTATACGCCCTCACCGCCCCATCAAGCGCACGTATCCTCCACGTCTCCCCTTCGCGCGCCTCGAGATAGGACGGGCCGAGCGGGACTTTCCCTCCGCCGTCCGGCAGGTCCAGCACGTAGACGGGATTGCAGATGCCCGAGAGGCGCGCACGCAAGGCGCTGACCAGCGCCTGGCCCTCGGCGATCGTGGTGCGCCGGTGCGCCATTCCGCGCACGAGATCGCCGTGGTGCAGGTAATAGGGTTTGACGCCAAGGCGATACATCAGCTCGCGGCACAGCTCTTCCAGCACCTCGACCGTATCGTTCACGCCTTTCAGCAGAACGCTCTGGTTCAGCAGCACGAAGCCGCCCTGCCGCAACGTGCGGCAGGCCCGCTCGGTCGCCTCCGTGATTTCGCGTGGATGGTTGAAATGGGTGACGACAGTGACCATCAGCCGGCCCTGCAAGGCTTGAATCAACCCGCCGGTGACGCGCGACGGCAGCGCGACGGGTACGCGAGTGTGGATGCGCAACAGCCGCACATGCTGGATCGCCTCGACACGGGCGCGGATTTCCGCCAGCGCCCTGTCCGGCAGCGATAGCGGGTCGCCGCCGGTCAGGATCACCTCGCGGATTTCCGGATGGGCCGCGATATAGGCGAAGGCCGGCTCCAGCGCCTCGCGCGAAAAACCCCGGCCGATCGAGGTCAGCTGCTCCTTGCGAAAGCAGAACCGGCAATAGACCGCGCATTGATAGGTCGGGAACAACAGAACCCGGTCGGCATGTCGATGCGTCAATCTAGGCACGGGACTGAAGGCGTGGTCGGCGATCGGATCGTCGAGTTCGCCCTCCTGCTCTGCCAGTTCGTCGGGCGACGGGATGACCTGAAGCCGTATCGGATCGGCGGGGTCGTTCCAGTCGATCAGGTCGAGATAGGCCTTGGGAATGCGAACCTTGTGGCGCGTGGCCGCGGCTTTGGCCGCCGCCCGCTCGGCTGGCGACAGCGGCAGCGAATCCAGATCGCCTACCTGCCGCACGCCCTCGCGAACATCGTCCCGCCATGCGGCATCCGCCTCGCGAGCGCGCCGGTCATCGGCTGCCACGCCGGCCGCATCGACCGCCATGCTGGCGTCGGGGATGTCGGGATGTGAGGTCATCGCAGGCTCCTTGAATTTCGGGCCGGGGTACAGCATTGAAGCCAGGACTTGAAGGCAATAAGCGGTGTTTGGCCGGATTGGAGGGCGCGGCGGGAAGCCACAACCGGCCATGGTCAGAACAATCGTCCAACATCGCTGACGCAAAACATTAGCTTGCTCTTATATTAGCTTGAGCGTATACACATAAACGGCCGGTGATCTACCCCCCAACCGGTTAGGCTCGGCGCCAGTTCCCTCCCTACCCCTCAGGTCAACGACGCCGGGCCGCTCGGGCGCCCGCGGTCGAGACCGGATCGTCGACCTCTTCGATGTCGATCATGCCCCCTGCTCAAGCAGCACCCAGCTGAACATGCCAGCTGAACACATCGGCGATGCCCGCGTCTCTCGGCCTTCCCGTCGCCGGCCGCGGTCGCTAGTCTCGGATTGTGAAAAAGCTGGAGAACAGCGTATGGCGAACGACTTGTCGCCAAGGCTTTTGGAGATCGTCAATGCGCTGCCTTTGCGGCAGGGCATGCGAGTGCTGGAGATCGGCTGCGGACCGGGTGCTGCAGCGCGCGAGATCGCGCGCCGGATCGGCGGTGGGCACGTGCTGGCGATCGACCGCTCGGCCAAGGCCATCGCGCAGGCCGGGGCCGCCTTGCGCGCCGAGATTGCGGCAGGCCGGCTGAGCCTTCGCCAGATCGCCATCGAGGATTTCGAGTTGGAGGCCGATGAGAAGCACTTCGACATTGCCGTTGCGGTGCGCGTCGGCGCGCTGGACGGGCGTCATCCCGAAGCAGGAAAAATTGCCCTGCGACGGCTCAAGGCGGCGTTGACCGCGCAAGGCCGGCTGTTCATCGACGGCGGCGATCCGCTGCGCGAAATTGCGATACATGGCTGAGCACCTCATGCTTGGCCTCCGGCATCGAGCGTCTACGTGACCGTGAGCGGCAGAGCCGGCCTCAGCTCCGCAACCCCGGCGCCTCCTGCCCGGTGCGCTCGACATATTCGGTATAGCCGCCGCCATAGGTGTGGATGCCCTCGGGCGTCAGTTCCAGCACCCGGTTCGACAGCGCCGCCAGGAAATGGCGGTCGTGCGAGACGAACAGCATGGTTTCCCTCGTACTGCGACAGTGCCGTGATCAGCATCTCCTTGGTGGCGATGTCGAGGTGGTTGGTCGGCTCGTCCAGCACCAGCAAATTGGGCGGATCGAACAACATCAGCGCCATCACCAGCCGCGCCTTCTCGCCGCCCGACAGCACGCGGCATTTCTTCTCGATCTCGTCGCCGGAAAAGCCGAAGCAGCCGGCCAGCGCCCTGAGCGGCGCCTGGCCGGCCTGCGGAAACGCATCTTCCAGCGTCTGGAACACGGTGCGCTCGCCCTCCAGCACTTCCATGGCGTGCTGGGCGAAATAGCCCATCTTGACGCTGGGCCCGCGCGCCACCGTGCCATTGTCCGGCTCGGAAGCGCCAGCGACCAGCTTCAGCAGCGTCGACTTGCCGGCGCCGTTGACGCCCATGATGCACCAGCGCTCGCGGCGGCGCACCTGAAAATCCAATCCCTCGTAGATCGAGCGGCTGCCATAGCCCTTGTGCACGTTCTTCAGCGTCACCACGTCCTCGCCGCAGCGCGGCGCCGGCTGGAAGTCGAACGATACCTTCTGGCGGCGCTTGGGCGGCTCGACCCGGTCGATCTTGTCCAGCTTCTTCACCCGGCTCTGTACCTGGGCGGCATGCGAGGCACGCGCCTTGAAGCGCTCGATGAAGGCGATCTCCTTGGCCAGCATCGCCTGCTGGCGCTCGAACTGCGCCTGCTGCTGCCTGTCGGCAATCGCCCGCTGCTGCTGGTAGAATTCGTAGTTGCCGGAGTAAGCGGTCAGCGAACCGCCGTCGATCTCGACCACCTTGTTGACGATGCGGTTCATGAACTCGCGGTCGTGCGAGGTCATCAGCAGCGCGCCGTCATAGTTCTTCAGGAACTGCTCCAGCCAGATCAGGCTTTCCAGGTCGAGATGGTTGCTCGGCTCGTCGAGCAGCATGGCGTCGGGCCGCATCAAAAGGATCCTGGCCAGTGCCACGCGCATTTTCCAGCCGCCGGACAGCTTGCCGACGTCGCCGTCCATCATCTCCTGGCTGAAGCCGAGGCCGTCCAGCACCTCGCGCGCCCGGCCATCCAGCGCGTAGCCGTCGAGCTCCTCGAAGCGGTGCTGCGCCTCGCCGTAGCGGGCGATGATCTCGTCCATCTGGTCGGCCTGGTCAGGGTCGCCCATGGCGTGCTCGAGCTCGCGCATCTCGGCCGCCACTTCGCTGACCGGTCCGGCGCCGTCCATCACTTCGGCCACCGCACTGCGGCCTTCCATGTCGCCGACATCCTGGCTGAAATAGCCGATGGTGACGCCGCGATCGACCGAGACCTGGCCTTCGTCGGGCTGCTCCTCGCCGTTGATCATGCGAAACAGCGTCGTCTTGCCGGCGCCGTTAGGCCCGACCAGCCCGACCTTCTCGCCCTTCTGCAACGCGGCGGAGGCTTCGATGAAGACGATCTGCCTGCCATTCTGCTTGCTGATGCTTTCGAGACGAATCATGGTTTTCCGGGGAAGGCCAAAGGAGAGTTCCTGCGCCAATACGCGATAGACCGCGCCGGCGGAAGCCCGCAGTAGTGAGGCGCCCCGCGCCAAATTGTCTGAACCCGCCAGTCGCTTCCCGGCTGGATCAGGCTTTGACGGCGTAGGGATGAGCCGGCGGATCAGCTATCGGTCAGGGCTTTTGTCGTCGCCAGCTTGACCCCGGCGGCGGCAAATGCCGCATTGTGCCGGGCGATGATCTCCGCGGCGGTCTCGCTGGCCGCGTCGAGCGTGCTGTGGGCGTCGGAAACCACGGTGACGGCCAGGCCCGCTGCAAAGGCGCCCTTCACCGTGGCCGCCACGCAGAAATCGGTCTGCGCGCCGATCAGAACGACCTCGCCGGCGCCCTGCCCGGCCACCCATTCTGCAAGGGCGGCATTGCTGAACGCATCGCCGACACACTTGGCGAAAGTCGGCTCGTCCTCGGCCTGGCCGAGCGCCGGCCACACCGGCCAGCCCGGCTCACCCGGCGCCAGAGGATCGCCCTGCGGCCCGTCATGCCTGATGAAGGCGACTTTGCGCCCGCTGCGCCGCGCCCATTCGATCAGCGCGCGGGTGCGGGCAACGATGCCGTCGGCATCATGGATCGGCGGTTCGGCAACACCGTCGAACATGCCGGTCTGAAGATCGATCACGATGAGCGGCACGGTGGCCGCGGGGCTGGTCTCTGACATGGCCGCGAACATAGCGTTGGTGGTAGGCGGGTCAAGTATACGCGCCGAAGCCGACGCTGGAGCTGCCGATCTCCCCCCACCAGCGCAGGGCTATGGCAGATGGAAAGCCGAGACTTTCGCTCTACGATGGACCCCCACCCCTAACCCCTCCCCACAAGGGGGAGGGAGACTTCCGTTGGCGCTGACCTCGGCAAATTGCCTGCCTTTCGGCGCCAAAGGGGAAGTAAGGGCGCGCGGAAGCATTCCCTCCCCCTTGTGGGGAGGGTTAGGGTGGGGGTCCATCTTCGCAAGAATCCAAATGCGGTTGCCCAGCGCAACAGTGGGGGTGTCCAAGCCCCGGCGACGAAATTGGATATCCCGCAATCAATCCGGCGCCCCGGCGAAAAGCACCATCCTATCGGCGCCGCCAGCCGGCCAGTCCCTGATGCTGCGGTCGTAGCCGCCGGTCAGCACCGTGCCGCCCGCGGCAAAGGCAACCGCATAGATCGGGCCGGACTGGCTGTCGAACATGGCGAGCTGGTTGCCGGTCTGCCGGCGGTGAAACTGAGGCCGTTCGGCACCTCGCGAGCACGCCTCGCCCAGCGCCAGATACGCCTCGATGAAGCAAGCCGTGCCGATCACGATCATGAGGGCTGCAAGCAGCCTGTCAGCAAACCTGTTCATCTATCCGCTCTGCAATGATGGCGCTCGGCGCCTGGCTGTCGGTGATGGCTCAAGTCCACCCCAGCCCTTCGGCAGCAGCCGCAGGCATCGCCGCGTTTGCCGGGAGGCCGGTCGTGCGCTAGATCGCTGGCAGAGGCTAACGCGAGGCCAGCAATGGACGATTGGAAGCTACCTTGGGGCGGCGGTTGCCTGTGCGCCGGAATACGCTTTCGCATCAGCGCCCCGCCCTTGCTGACGATGGCGTGTCACTGCACCGGCTGCCAGAAGCTGAGCGCCAGCGCATATTCCCTGACCATCGCCGTGCCGAGCGACGGTTTTGCCATAACGCAAGGCGAGCCGGTGGTCGGCGGCCTGCACGGCCCGCACCGGCAGCTCTATTGCCCGCATTGCAAGAACTGGATGTTCACGCGCCCGCATGGCCTGGACTTTTTCGTCAACATTCGTGCGACCATGCTGGACGAGCACCAATGGTACGTGCCTTTCGTCGAAGTCTTCACGTCGGAAAAGCTGCCCTGGGCTTCGACCGCCGCTAGCCACAGTTTCGCTACGCAGCCCGACCTTGAGGGATACGCACCTCTGATCGAGGCGTTCGCCCGCGAAGCGGCGCGGCCAACTTGACTGGTTGCCGCCCGGAAAGGCGGCGCCAGCCTCCGTGCCTCACTTCAACTCCACCCAGACCGGCGCATGATCGCTGGCGCCGGTCTCGCCGCGCACGTCGCGGTCGATGCCCGCCGCTACCAGCCGGCGCGACAGCTTCTTGCTGAGCAAGATATGGTCGAGGCGCAGGCCGGCATCGCGCGGCCAGCGGTTGCGGCGATAGTCCCAGAATGTGTAGAGCGTCTCGTTCGGGTGCTTCTTGCGCAGCGCGTCAAGCCAGCCCTGGTCGAGCAGCCGCTGGAACGATGCGCGGCTTTCCGGCTGGACCAGCGCGTTGTCGTCATAGGAGCGGGTCGGGTAGATGTCGCGCGGCTCGGGCACGATGTTGTAGTCGCCGGCCAGCACCACCGGCAGTCCGGTGTCGAGCAACTGCGCCGCATGCGCCTCCAGCCTTTCGTGCCAGTTGAGCTTGTACTGGAATTTCGGGCCGGGCTGCGGATTGCCGTTCGGCGCGTAGAGGCAGGCGACGACGATGCCGTTGACCGCCGCTTCGATGTAGCGCGCCTGCTGGTCGCTATCGTCGCCGGGCAGCGCCTCGCGGGTCAGAACGGGTTCTGCGCCACGCGAAAGGATGGCGACGCCGTTCCAGGTCGGCTGCCCGACCCAAACCGCGCCGTAGCCGGCCGCCGCCAGCGCAGTGCGCGGAAACTGCCTCTGTCTCGCCTTGAGCTCCTGCAGGCAGGCGATGTCGGGTTTGGCGGCGGCCAGCCATGCGAGCAGGTTCGGCAGCCGGCTGTTGATGTTGTTGACGTTGAAGGTGGCGATCTTCATCGGCCTGCTTCAGCGCACGATGCGTTCGGTCCACGCCTTCACCGCATCAGCGAGCGTCTTCAGATGATCGGCGGTGGAGAAGCCGGAGATATTTTTGCGCGGCTTCAGATCATGGTCGCCGTCTTCCAGCCAGAAGATCTCGATTGCGTCGGACAGTGCATAGTTCGCGACCTCGTCTTTGGTCCCGAACTCGTCGCGCGTGCCCTGGAAGATCAATGTCGGCGTCTTGAGATCGGCGAGGTGTTTTGTCCGAAGCTGCGTCGGTTTGCCCGGTGGATGGAAGGGATAGCCGAGACAAAGCAGGCCCGAGATCTCGCCCTTCGAAAACATCTCGTCGGCGATCATCGAAGCGACGCGTCCGCCCATCGACTTGCCGCCGATGATCAGCGGACCCTTCACGCCCTTCGCCCGGAGGTCGGCGATCGCCTTGACGTATTCCGGGTTAACCGTCTCGGCGCGCGGCGGCGGCTTGCGGTGGCCGTAGCGGCGAGCCGCCATGTAGTGGAATTCGAAGCGCGCGACGCGGAAGCCGGCTGCGGCCAGCGCCTTGGCGGTGGCGGTCATCGAGGGCGAGTCCATAGGAGCGCCTGCGCCATGGGCGAGCAGGATGATGATGGCGGCGGTGTCGGGGCCGTCGAAGAGGAAGGTTGTCATGGGGACTCCAACGCTGGTGACCCCTTCTCCCCTTGTGGGAGAAGGTGACCGAGCGAAGCTCGGTCGGATGAGGGGTGTTCCAGGGAACGCCGACGCCTCATTTCTTCCAACACCCCTCAACCGTCTCGGCGCTGCGCGCCGATCCACCTTCTCCCACAAGGAGGGCTTTGCATGAAGGGTGTGCTTAACCTGATTGGCCTACTGGGCGTCTTTTGAAGGCGTCTAAGGCCTCGCCCTGTCGCCCTGGCGCGGCATCGACCGGCATCATTGGCCCGATCGGCTCGATTTTGGACGCACTCCTCCCTCACGCCCGTCTCTCTTTGGGTGGATACAGGACACCGATCATAGTCCGCAGATTGTAGGCGCATGCCGCCAGCATGCACTGCGTGCGGTTGGTCGCAAGGTTGAAGAAGCGCATGCGCCGCATGCCGTAACGCTCCTTGAACACGGCGAAAGGCCGCTCAACCGCCGCCCGCACCTTGGAGATCAGCCGGTTGCGCAGCTTGTCGCGCGGCGGCAATTCAGGGTGATGCTTGTTGGGCCGCCGCATCAGGCGATCCTTGATCTTGGCCTCAGCGAGCCGGTCATGCCTGGCATGGGTGTAATAGGCCTGATCGCCATAGACCGCCTTCTCATCGCCGCAGATCAACCGGTCGGCCGGCTCGGTGTCGGTGACTGAGGCGTCGCTCACCTCGACGCGCCGGATCAAGGTGTGCCCCTGGTCGACGCCAATGTGCATCTTGTAGCCAAAAGTGCTCTTTTTGCCCTTCTTGCCCCAGCGCGCATCCTTGTCCGCCGACGGCTTGACCGGGCCGTGGTGGCCCTTCTTCGGCTGCTTGGGCGGCCGGCCGGGGGATTGCATGAACGAGGC